>CAZDHR010000013.1:0-38170 GCA_964505295.1 uncultured Planctomycetaceae bacterium | reverse complement strand
TTTGTGCGAAGCACCCTCCGGGCCGTTCCGGCAAATTGGACCTGTCCCCTTTTTCCTTCCGCAGGGCCTACTCGGCGGTGCGCGGCGGCCCGCCCGACCCGCGGCGCCTGCGCGGTCGGGAGTTGGTCACGGGCAAGCGCGACAGGGCGTCGCGTGGCGAGGAGCTTTCGTTCGGCGTGCGTCCGGCGGAGAAGCTGACCGTGGCCGCGGCGGTCGCCATCCTCCGCGACCAGGGAGGGCCCGTGCCCCTCTCGACGCCCACCACGCAGGAGGGCGCCGTGTTTCAGCTTCGGGCCGACGTGCCCCGGGAGATCGGCTGCATCTACTGGCGCACCACCGCCGAGCCGGTGACCAGCGCCCTGACGCCGTGGTACCTGGGCATTACCCAAACGCCGTCAAGCTACTTCCGCGACGTCGAGGTCGAGACGCAATTGTCGCTGGAGCACCACTTCCGGCCGCCCCGGGGCACGTTCGACGAAGACGCGAAGCTCGCGTGGTGGACGTTCAAGCGGCTTCAGGATTGGGTCTACGACGATTACCCGGCGCGGATTGCCACCGTGGGCCGGACGTGGAAGGCGTTTGAAGAGCGCGAGTTTGCCGAGCAGCCGGAAGTGGAAGCCAAGGCGATCGGGCTGTGGAAGACGGACCAGGAGGCGGCGCGGCGGTATCTCACCGAGTATTGCGCGGAGGTTGCCGCCCAGGCGTGCCGGGAGGCTAAGAAGCTGACCGGCGCGGCGCGGTGATGGTGTTGGCCCCAGAAAGCACGGAGTGAAATCGAGTTCGTTATCCTTATCAAGGAGAAGCTATGAGCGATTCCGACCATTCCAACCGCGGACGTCGTCCGGCTGAAATGCACGGCGGCTCGCGCCGTGATTTTCTGAAGAAGGCCGGGGCCGTTCCCGTGGGCTTGGCGGCCGCGCGGTACGCGCCGGGCACGTCGGCCGCGCCGGCGGAGGAGCCGAAGCTGCCGCGGATTCAACTCGGGGCGCACTCGGTCTCGCGGCTGGTGTGTGGGGCGAACCCGTTCAACGGCGGCTCGCACCTGTCGGTCTTCTTCAACCAGCGGCTCCGCGAGTACTACACGCCGGAGCGGGTCCTGAAGACCTTGCGGCGGTGCCAGGAGGTGGGGATCAACTGCTTCCAGTCGAGCGGCGACGACTTCGATCTCTATCGCCGCTTCCTCGATGAGGGGGGCCGGATGCACTACATCTCGCTGGAGCACGCCAAGTCGGATCCGCCCCTTGAGGAATTGCGGCGCGGCGGATGCATCGCCGTCGCCCATCACGGCGAGGTTACCGACCGGATGTTCAAGACCGGGCAGTTCGACGCGGTCGAAGACTACTTGAAGCGGGTGAAGGACGCGGGCCTGCTGGCGGGCATCTCGACCCACATGCCCGCCGCGGTCGATGCCGCCGAGTCGAAGGGCTGGGACTTCGATTTCTACATGACCTGCGTCTACGAGCGGCACCGCTCGGCCGAGGAGCTCCAGAAGCTGCTCGGGCACGTGCCGATTCCCGTGGGCGAGGTCTACCTGACCAGCGACCCGCCGCGGATGTACCGGGCGATCCAGAGCACGAAGAGGCCCTGCCTGGCCTTCAAGATCCTGGCGGCCGGCCGCCTCTCGGAGCGCCGCCCGTGGGTCGAGCAGGCGTTCCGCGAGACGTTCGCGTCGATCAAGCCTGGCGACGCGGCGATCGTGGGGATGTACGACGAGTACAGCGATCAGCCGGCGGAGAACGCGGCGATGGTCCGCCGGTTCGGCGCGAGCCGTCGGACGGGGTGAAAGATGCGGCGATCGCCGGCTGGCGATACAGCGATTGCCAAACACCCTCCAAGAGGGCACCCAATGCTATTTCTGAAGGATGAGCTTGTCGTTGCGAGTTCGCAGCAGTCGGTACGTCTCGGTCCCGTGGACGATCAACAACTCACGGCTACCTTGGAGCAAGTCCTCCGAACGGACCGTGCGAGGCGGTAGGGGTGGCTTTGCCGCCTCGTCCACCGCATCCGGCACGTCGGGGTCGTGATCCCTATCGGCCACAATTCTGCACCTCCTTTCCCGTTGAGGCGATTTCCCTCTTAGGGTTCGCCGCAACGGTAATGCCAGAGGATCGTGTAACCGGGCCGTCATCGCTCCGTTACCCTCTCGCTTGTTGCTGATTTGGGATCGCCCGCGCCCAACGCGTGGTTGGCTGTCTCCAGCACCCATCGCACCGTAGCGGGATGCGAAACGACGCCCTGCTCGGAAAACACGACGCGTTCTTCTTCAACAAGTTGAGTGACGTCTGGGACGCTGCGCCGGGTCCCGGCCACGGCCCTTTGGTGAATGCAAAGCGCGCTTGAAGACACGTATATGCCGACCACCAACACGCGTTTCTTCTGTTCCGACGCATTCATGATGGCGGTTATCCCGTGCCTTACGTAGCCCTGCCCTACTAAGATCCTCTGCCCCAAGGCCACCTACTCCTCCGCCTCCACGGAACGGCCGGCTTCAAACGTCAGCGTGGCCGTGTAGGACAATTCGTTGCACTTCTCGGCCATTTCACCCGTCGCCGGGACGCGGTAGTTCACGCTGATGAACCACACGCCGGGCTGGAGGATCCGCACCTCCGCCCGGCCGTGCAGCACGGTCGTGGTGTACGCGTAGGCGCCGGTCGTGGAGAAACCGAGGTACGTGGCCATCACCTTGGGATAGCCGGGTAGGGGCTGGCCCTCGAAGAGAACCTCGATCGGCAGGTAATCGCCAACTCGGAGGAGCGCCGGGTTTTTCAGTGGGATGATCTCCAGCTTATGCCCCACCGGCTTGCGGAAGGTGTCACTGAGGCCCCCCACGTTCACGATGGCCTTGCCCTGCTGCTGGTAGTAGAGGCTCATTTCCACGTTCTTCAAGCCGGTCTTGGGACCCATATGGTGCTTCGTCTTGCCCTCCTCCGAGTAAACCGTGTAGAACCCCGGGTTCAACTCGGCCGCGATGACGTGTGTTCCCTCCTGCGTGAACTCGACCCTGGTGAGGAACTCCGTCGGCTTCTCCAGCGGCCGGGCCTTCCCGTCGGGCTCCACGACCTGGCAGCCCTTCAGCCGTTCCGGCCCCAGCATATCGTCAACGGGCAGCGTGTGCCCCCAACCGAAGTACAGCTTCGTGCCCCATTTGAGGTTGGGCGCGTAGTCGGTGACGTTGACGTACAACGTGTGCGCGTAGGCAAGACGCGCCGCCCCAAACAACCCCCACAGCAACAAACTAATCTGAGCCAAAACAATAATTCGTCGTTTCATCTCACTTATCCTTTCTTGATGGCAAAACAGCTAGCACTTCTCTTGATAGCAAAACAGCTAGGACTTCCGCACACAGTACAGGCGCGTCCCCGTGCGGATGAAAAACGAGTCGTCGATCACGGCGACACCGTAGACGATGGGATCCTGGTACCGCTCGCGACTGCCGTCTCTGCGACTGCGAACGCCCCTGCCACTGCGAGACGGTTGGACCGTTTTGTCAACTTCCGCCTTGTCGACGGCGACGTACTGTTCGGCCTTTGGGGGGTTGTCGGGATCCCAAAGTCCGTTTGTGGCCACCTTGGCGAACGTGGGACCGGCCTTGACGACCGTCGTCACGCCGTCTTTGCCGAAGAAAAAGACGTGGTCGCCCACGGCAACGGGCGTCGCCCAGCAGGGACCGTCAATCCGCTCGACGTAGTTCCGGGCCCCGGTCTCGATGTCGAGGCAGAAAACCGCGCCCACCTTGTTGACGTAGTAAACGCACCTGCGGTAAGGCAGCGGACTGGCATAGTGGGCCAGCACCTTTTCCGCCCGCCAAAGCACCCCGCAAGTGAATTCTCCGCCCGCTTCACGCACTTGCAGACAGCAATTCGACTCTGCCGCGTTGGGAACCGGGTTGAATCGCGACAACGAAGCTCCGATGAACAGGCGATTGCCCGACACCGAGGCAGAAGGAATCGAATTCCCGCCGATGTCATCCAGCGTCCAAAGCAGCTTGCCGGTCGCCGCATCGTAGCCGTCGACCGTGCCATTGGAACTGACGACCACCTGTTCTTTCCCTTGCATCTGGACGACAATCGGCGAGGTCCAGGACATCCGAGATTCCCGCTCGACCTTCCACAGGTTTTCGCCCGTCGCTTTGTCGACCGCCAGCAGATACGATGGCCCGCGATGGTCGATGAGCACGACCACCGTTTGTTCGGTTTGGGCGAGAGAGCTGCCAACGCCATGATGGTTCTCGAACTCGCCGTATTCCTTGGTGAGCGATCGCTGCCATTTCACCTCGCCCCGGTGAGACAGTCCGATCAAATCACCCCCTTCAAAGAAGACGTACAGGCCGTTGTGGTCGACCACCGGGGTGGGAGCCGCCCGGCTGACCATGTAGTCCGAGGCACAGGTCGTGCTGGCCGGGAACGTCCGATTCCATCGCGGTTCTCCGGAGCGGGCGTCCAGCGCCAGTACCAGGCAATTCTCCTTCATGGGCCCCTCAACAGCCGTGAGGAAAACGGTCCCGTTCCAAACGACGGGAGACGATTGACCGTAACCGGGCAGTTCGCGCTGCCAGGCGATGCCGCCCTCAGGCGACCAGTTGATCGGCAGGTTGTGGGCCGTGGATCGGCTATTACCCCCATTACGAAAACTGCGCCAGCAGTCGGGACCCTCCCCCGCGCCTACCAGCAGCGTCAAACACATAGCGCAATGTACCATCGTGATTCCCCTGAGTGTTGGGAAGCTATCAAGTTGGAAGCCCCCGTTTTGTGTCAACGGGCTCAGAACTCGCCGAGGACCTCACCACCCTCACGTGTGCCGAGGGCACGCCACGTGTCGATGTCGATCGTCTCCGAAATGAAGCGAACGCTGCCGTCGGAGAGCGCAGCGTTCGCGCCGCCCGGATGATTGCTACGGGCGGCGAAGAAACCAATGCCCATCGAGTACAAGTCCGGAATTGGCGTGTTCGGAGGCATGTAGGTACAGAAGGTGCTCGTGAACGATTTGCCGACGATCCAAGCCGACGCGCGGCTGCCTCTCCAGAACCTGACGGAAGGGAGCAGCGAGCCAAGGTCCGGGTCGACGATCCCCTGCAACCCGGGGGAGCCACTGTTCGGACGCGCCATGAAGAAGCCGATCTGGCGATCCGGACTCTCGGGTTGAGGTCCTCGTGTGGTGCGATGATTGCCCAGCAGGGCTTCGGACATGACAACGGTGTTGCTCGTACCGTCCTGGACGTCGCGGAACGCGCGGGCCGAGTCGTAGTAGAAGAGCCCGTCGGTCGGGTATCGGACGTCATAGTTGGTTCCAGTCCCCGACCCACTACATACCATGACGTTCCCGCCCGCGAAGGCCTGATTACCCTGGGTGTAGTACTCGGTGTAAATATCCCTTTCGCCGTCGCTGGGGCAGCGGAACATGGGCACAACCATTCGGGCTGCATCCGCTTGTGCCGGATTCAGGCTCTGGCTGTGGTGCCCGCCCAGGAAAAGCGGCTGCCCAAAGTCGATCAGATCCTGGAGGTTCTTCTGCTCCGCAAACGGCAATAGCTTCGCCTGAACCGAGAAGCTATAGAGTGTCGAACTCCCCAGCCCCGGAAAGCAACGATAGGTGTCGTGGTAGTTGTGCAATGCCAGTACGCACTGCTTCAGGTTGTTGGTGCAACTCATGCGCCGGGCGGCCTCCCTGGCCGCTTGCACCGCGGGCAACAGCAGCGCGATCAAGATGCCGATGATCGCGATCACGACAAGTAACTCGACCAAAGTGAACCCTCGACGCGTCAGACTCTTGTGGAACATTGCCAGCCTCCGAGACAGAAGACAGTGCGGTGCGATGACCAGGGCGGACACAAGTCCGCTCCACGGCACGTGCGAACGTGGCTGGCAGTTGAAGGCTCGGCGGCCAGGCTGGCGGGTCCGCGTAGTGAGAGTGAGTCTCAGTATCACTTAATTTAGGGACTCCTTTTCCTGTGGTCAAGGGCGCACAAGCTGGAAAACCAAGAAAAAATCCGTGAGTATTTTGCCAGCTAACGCCCTCAATAATGGCTCGGAACCGTGGGCACTTTCAGAACGTGTCCGAGAGAAGAGCCCTATCCTGAAGGAACCGGAGGCGCCCATTCCCCCCGCTGGCGGCACCGCTGGGCGATCATCGTGCGCTCCACGAGGCGGAGACAATACCCCGCTGTGGTCTCCTCAAGAGCATCATCAACCGTCTGAGGCTCGGCCACCCGGAGGACGACCGGATCCGCGCGACGCTGGCGATCGACTGCGAGACCCGCGGCCGGCACGGCGCCTATGTCGGCTATCGCTCCCACGACAGCAAGACCTGGATCCACGGGGGCTCGTTGCACGTCTACCACGGCACGATCACCGCCGCGGCTCAGGATGAAGATCACGCGTGGGGCGGTGGGGACTACCGGGATGAGGCCGCGTCACCCCGCTGGCAATCCCGTGCCCGGCGCGATCGTCGTGGTCACCTGCGAAGACCATCCCGAGGAGGTCAGCCACGGGGCGACGGTGACCGACGAGCACGGCCTCACGCCTTCCGATCCGGCGGCCGGCGCGATCGTTGTCACCTCGAACAAACACCAGGCGACCGACCAGCGCGACGCGCCCCGGACGTCGGCGTTCGCCTATACGATCGCGGTCTGGAAGAAAGGCCGTGAGCCCGCGACGGTACGTCTTGCCGCCGGCCGGCCGATCCCCAGACCGCTTGTGGTCGTGCTTCAGCGTACGAGCCAGACGGGGGAATAGACGAACTGGCTGGTTTGAGCGTTGGGGGAGGGGATCGCGCCTTGGGAGACGTGGATCGCCGGTTGGATCGTGACCCGTTTGCTGCTCATCTGCCCGGTCAGCTTTACGTCCATGATGCGGATTCCGGCGAAGCCGACGATGGTGTACGTCGCGTTGTTGCCCGGTCCGTGGACTTCGCGGAAGATGAGGATCGTCCGGGGGTTTCCTTTGATCGAGGCCAACTCGTCCTTGACGCCGGCACTGATCCCGGTATCGCCGTTGAGGAACAACTCGCCGTTTTCGTCGAGCTTGATCTCGCCGTCGTGATACTCCAGATCCTCAGGGCTGACGCCTTCGACGATCTGACGGGCGATGTCGGCGGTGCTGTTGTTGTTGCTGCCGATGTCGACGGTGCCGCGGTTGCCGGGCGCCCCCGTGTCCTGCGGAAACAGGTTGACTTCGAGGATGCCGTCCGATCCGGCCGTCAGCTCGCCGGTTTCCGGGTCGTAGGTCCAGTCGTCTTCCCCCACGCCGGCCAACAGACCGTTCCAGGTGACCTGGTCCAGGGCGAAGGGAAGCAGGTCCAGATTCCCGCCCGAGCTCGGCGTGGTCCAGCCGATGACGCTGTTGACCAGCGCCGCGGTGGCTTGGGCCTGGAGCGAAGAGCCGTCGTAGCCGAGGAACCGGGCGAAGAACAGCGGGACTTCGCCGTTGAGGCTCGACGTTTTCTTCACCGAGACCTGCACGGCGTTGGGCGGATTGCCGGTGCCGAAGAGCATCGGCGAGGCCGGATCGAGCGGATTCGGCAGGTAGCCCACCAGCACGTCCTGATAGTCGAGCGCCGGCCCTTGGGTGGTGACCGTGTTCAGCGCGGCGTACTGGCTGGCCTTCGTGCGGGCTTCTTCTTCGAGATAGTACGAATCGCTTCCATAGAGGGCATCGTCGTCGATCAGCTCCCAGGCCGCCGCCATGGCCGCCGCGTCGGCCGATCGTTGCAGCTCGGTTCGGGCAACCTTGAGGTATCCCAAATCGACGGTCAACGCCAAGAGGGCAATCAGGCAGACCATCGAGAAGGTCGTGAGCACGAGGACGTTGCCCTTCCTGGCCCGGGGGCGACCACGCGTATTCATGGCAGGCTCTCCTCAATGGGTCGGACGGATCGCTCTGGCCCGACGGTGCCTACTGCTGGTGGACGGGGCGGGCCGTGGAATCCTCCAGCACCTCGCCTTCCGACGTCGTCACGCGAACCCGCTTCAGAACCAGCGACTCCACCCGGTTCGCCGCGTAGGGGATACCCGAGTTCTCCACGGAAACCGTGGGGTGGTAGCTGTTGAGGTTGTCCAGTTCCGTGGGCACGTCGGTCTTGAGATAGCCCTGTCCCCCGAAGCTTCCCCACGTCGTGGAGGAGCCCTCGACGATCTCCATGTGCAGCACGCCGTCGGAAAGCTCCATCCTCTGCGTCCAGCAAATCACCTCACCCGGTTGTGACAGGATGGACTGCGTCGGCGCCCTTCGCTCGGTGACGAGCTGCTCGCCGTACCACACCTCGAATTGCAATCCGCCCGGGGCGAACTCCGGCACCGTTCGATGATTCAGCTCCAATGTGCAGTGCAGCGAGTCGACGTTGGCAGACGGCGACATCGTCGAGATGACCTGGGGCCCGGCGCTGTCCGGGTCCGGGGTGGCCAGGACCAGCTCCCAGTCTTCCTCGACCGCGACGATCGTGGGCAGCGACTCGGCCGACACGGTGGCGGCCCACACGAGCACACAACCCAGCCCCAGAAGAAACCGAATTCCCCCAGCGCGCGCACCGGTAGCGAGATGATACGTCATGGCAACCCCCAGCTCAGAAGAGAATCGTGCGGCTTCGCAGGGAGGCGGGATCGATTCCCACGCCCAACCATTCCCGCGGCCGCCGGCTCGTGAAGTGATGCGCCCGGCGGTGGCGCGGTGAGGCTCCTCCCAATAGCAAACGTACGTCGAATTCCCCCGACGGTCAAATGGCGTAATGGCGCAGCGACAAGAGAAACCGACCCGGGGGCCGGCGGGCCGTCAGGTCGGGCCGCTTCGACCGATTCTTCCGTCGATTGGTTCGCTTCGGGCGCGAAGCTCAGTCCAGTTGCCAGGTCGGATCGTCCTCCAGATGAACGTTGTTGACCTGGAGCCAATGGACGGGCTCCGGTTGCTGCTCGGAGGAGCTGGAAAACGCCCTGGTCAGGCCGACGCCGAGGATCACCGCCCCGGGGCTTCGCAGCCGGTCGGCAAGCTTGCGCACGGCCGCCGGGTCGGCCGTGGCATGATCGTCTCGGTACAGCCGGAGGTCCGTCACGGCGACCGATCGGCAGAGCTCGCCGTCGTCGATCCGGATGCGGACGCGCAGGGCGCCGTCGCGTCCCCTCTCGACCCACGGCGAGGCCTGTCGGCGAGGTGGACGGAAACACCCAAGGGACGCCCGGCCCCGGCCGACGGGCGTGCCACAGGAGGACCGCCCCATCGGCTCGAGCGGGTCGCCGAACACGTCGCGAAGCCGCGGCCTGCTCACCGCGTACAAGAGGGCCCAGAACTCCTCGGCCCCCAGCCGTTCGATGAGCTTCGCGTTGGGCGGAGAGAACACGTGGTCCTCCACGTGCGGAGGCTTCGGGCGGGGCTCGACCGGGCCGAGGTCGACGACGTTGGCCATGTCGAACGGGCCGTGGTTGCGGGCGAGCAAGGCCGGGGTCAGCGAGCCCCAGCCGAGCACCGGGCGCACGTGCCGATCGGTCTCGACATCGACCCCGGCCACGCACACGTGGCCGCCCCGCATCCGCGTCAGATGGTTGACGACGATCCTCATCCTGCGCCCAGGCTGAGATCCAACGGGTGACCGCCGACCCTTTCGCCGCGGGAGCCCCTAGAGATGCACGATCCTCGCCCCGCCCCACTGCGCCGCCAGGTACTCGGCCACCAGCCGGCGGTGGCACCGGTCGGCGCCGGGCTCACTGCAAAGCAGCACGGTGGGCACGTCGAAGAGCCGCCGGTCGACGAGCCTCTCCACGCCGCGCTCGCCGAGCAAGGCGAGGAACCGCCTCTCGTACTCTTCCCATGAAACGGTCTTGTTCTTGTAGCCGTCGAGGAGGTCTTTGTCGGGCGATAGCAGGGGTTGGTGGTGATACTCCGCCCGGCAGATCTCCGCAAGGAAGTACTCCAGATCGTCACGCTTGGCGAAGCCGGCCAGTTGCGAGGTGTTGTTCAGCCGCACGTCGATCAGCCGCTGGATTCCGGCCCGTTGGAGGGTTCCGAAGAACTCGGCCGCGGTCTTCTTGGTGAAACCGATCGTGTAGATCTCCACGGCTCCGCCTCCTCCAGGTCGAACAACGTCAGTTGCCCCCGGGTCTTTCGGAATCGCTCTTCGCGGGCGACTTCCTCCTCGGTCTGAAGTCGCCCGTCGCCCCGGATATGGAGCAGGCCGACGCCCCGCTCGCCGAGCACGCGGCCGATCAACCGCCGCCGATGACAGCCGGTCGGGTCTTCTTCTCCGCACAATAGCGCCGCACGGCGGTCCGCGACGGCCTCGAAGAGCCGCTCCAGACCGCGCTGGAAGGGCGACGAGCGAGCCAGGCGGTCGTAGAGGACGTGTCCCTCGGGGTCGTAGAGATCCGCCGCTTCCGGTTGGCCCCCGAGAAGATCGCCCAGGAACGAGTAGTCGACGCCGCGACTTTGCAGGGAGCCACGGATTGCCTCGCGGTTGAAATGGGAAGCGTAGCCGGAGTAGGGGCTCGAACGGACGTCCACGATCAGGCCGATCCGGTGCTGCTCGACCAGCGCGAGGAACGTCTCCAGGTCATGGTTGGAATGCCCGATCGTGAAGATGGTGACGTCCCGGCTCACGCGGCGTGCCCTTCATCGCTCTTGGATGGCCGTGCGTGTCCCATCGGTCGCGACGCCCGCCGAAGCGTGGGCGTGGAAGGAGGGCGAGGGGAAAAACCGCCTACGAAATGCACACGCTACTCGAACGGCCGCAGAGCCGCGTCGGTTCTTCTGAGAGGATCCGGCATCCATGCTCTCGGTGACTCGCAACAGCCCGCCCACTCAGCATCTGCGCTTCCAGCGTCTCGCCACTTGGCGGTGCCATACCGGCGCGGTCCGCAGGAGCCCGTCGCGCGGCGTCCACCGAGGCACTACTCCCAATCCTCGTCGTCCCAATCGTCGTCGTCCTCGTCCTCGTCGTCCAGGTCCTCTTCCTCGTCGTCTTCCACTTCTTCCCACTCGTCGTCCTCGAAGTCCTCGTCGTCCTCGTCGTCGTAATCGTCTTCGTCCTCGTCGTAATCGTCGTCGTAGTCGTCCTCGTCGTCGTAGTCGTCCTCGTCGTAGTCTTCGTCGTCCTTGGCGAGGTTGTTGTGGTCCTCATCGGCGCTGAGGGCTTGGCCGCTTGCTTCTTCGATCGCGGATGCGGTGTTCTCTTCCACAACGACAATCGTCTCCGAGGCACTGGTCACTTTCGGCTCTCCTTCCGTCTTGCTGGAATCGATCGGCCGGCTCGTCGTTTCCGGCGCGGCGCCGGTTTCGAGCGGGTCGAAGGGCGCCGGTTCAGGGCGAACCGCCCCGCCGGCCTGCGCCAGTCGCGGCCGCGGCAATTCCTCCAAATGACGCATTCCAAAAACCTCCAGGAATCGCTTGGTCGTCCCATAGAGAAACGGCCGGCCCAATTCCTCCGAACGGCCCACGATCCGCACCATCTCGCGCTCCATCAGTTGCCGCAGGATCTCGCCGCACTGCACGCCGCGCACGGCCTCGATCTCCGCCCGCAACACCGGCTGACGATACGCCACCACCGCAAGCGTCTCCATCGCGGGGGCCGACAGGCGGACCTCCACCGGCGAAGCGTGCAGCCGCCGTAGCCACGGGACGAACTTGGCCCGCGACATCAACTGGAAGCCGCCGGCCACCTCGACCGCGCGAAACGCGCACCCCTCCGAATCGTACATCCGGTTCAGCTTGCCGACCAGTGTACGGGCTTCGGTCCCGTCCGCCAAGCCGGCCAAGTCGGCCAGCTTTCGACTTCCCATCGGCTCTCGGGCGAGAAACAGCGCCGCCTCCAATCGGGCCATCCGTTCGGACCGGGCCGTAGGCCCCTTTGCCGACTCGTCGTCGCGGTCCGGTCGCGCCGACCCGACGGATCGCTGCGGACCGCGACGGGCCGGCGGCCAGGGCCGCCACACCGCCGGGTGCCGATACCGCAGGGCCACGCTGCCCAATACCCGCCCGGGACTCCCCTTGACTGCGTACATCGGAGAACCGAAACCTTCAATCTTACCAGAAAGGGGACGGGCGTGCGCGCCGCAGTCACGCTTTCGTCAGGCCATTCTACTCACGCCTGGCTACCCCGAATGTCCAACCTATGCCGAAGCCCAACGCCTTGGCAAGCCCGGTTTCCATCTCCTCCCCCTGGTAGCTCGGGGCATCTTGCCCGGGCTGCCGATTTCAGGGGCGCAACGCCGTGCCGCGGGCTTCGGGAATCGTGTCTGCTGGCGTCGGTCTGCCAATGACGGAGAACCCGTCCCATGATGGCGGAGCTACCTGGCCTGCCAAGTCTCCACCTGACCGAGCACGTCGGTCATCGCCCGCTCCGGGTCGGCATCTACCGCCTCGAAGTGGCGCAGGCCACCGGTTCCGCCGGCCACGGACATTCGGGCGTGGAAGCGAAAGAGTCTTCCTTGCGTACCCCATGTCTGCAGCGCGTAGTAGGCGGCCCCCAGCTCGCGAAGCCGCCGCTGGACGCGGACCGCTTCGCTGCTCGTTTGGAGCGATTCGGGCGTGGCCCCACCCGCCTGCGCACCGGCCACGGAGGAGAAGTAGCCCGCGCGACTGGCCGATCCGGCCGCTTGGCCCGGCATCGCCACCGGGACGAGTTTCGGCGAGCCGGGATCGGCCGCTAAGGCGGTGCTGCTTACTCCTTCGGAAGGGGTATGCGGGCTATGCGGCGACGTCCCTTCGATCGGCGATTCGTAGAGGGCTCGGGCCGTGGGACTGGGCCGTGCCTCAGCGGGCGGGGCCGCTTGCCAGTGACTTGGTATTCCCCCCAAGTTGCCGGAGCCGGGCCGGTCGCTCCACGGAGCGGTGGATACCGACGGTCCGAAAGGCGGGGCCTCCGTGGGCGTATCCCGGCACCAAAGCCCAGACAGGTCCCACTCCCGGTCAAGCAGAGAGAGGTCCCACTCCTTCGCCAGCAGGCCTTTGGCAAGATCCGGCAGCTTGGTGCCGAACAGGGCCGCCAGCGGGATCGCGATCAGGCAGACGAGCATCACGCCCGCCCGACACGCCACGGTTGCCGACGATTGCATGGCTTAAGAGCGCCTCCTTTCGCTCACCTGGGCCGTTCCGCAGGAGTCGGGTGCCGACAGGCGTCTTGCCCGTCTTTTCCGGTCAGTGGCCCCATCCCCCAACGGGGGTGCCTGTCTGCACTCCGGGCCGTCCGAGATGTCCACGATGGGCCTCGCCCAAGAATCCGGGACCGGCCTGCCGTGAGAGCACGGGAGGGGCATCATACCGGTCCGCGGCGTCTTCGAGCAATGGCAATCATGGGGGGGCGGCGTGCGGACAACCCCAAGGCGCGGGCCACACCCCTAGATGGGGTATGGACGGAAGGGGGCCCTCGATCCAGCCGGCCACCTTCGCGTGCGGTAGAACTCTGGTGCCGCCCGCGCCGTAGAAACCCGCAGCTCAGCAGCCAGGAGCGTTTAATGACGGTCCGGCGCCACTTCATCCGCTTTACGGCGAGTTCGAGCGAGGAGGGGCATTCTGGCCAGCTACCGCTGTCGCGCTTAATGGCACCGCAGAGCCCCACAAAAAACCCCCGCGGGCGCGTCGCTGGGGCTACCCAAACGTTTACAATGTCCTTGGTGAAAGCACCGCATAACCCTCGGCTGCAGTTGACCTGCACGCGGGCGTTGTTGGATAATCTGTTGTCGTTGGTTCTGCTCGCCCCGCGGCAGACAACTGAGCGGAGTCACGTTACATGGCGGAGAACACGCCACCCAGTTTCCCGGAAATCATCGCAATCCGAACCGATATCTACGGTACGCACGATGACAGCAAAAACGCTTGACCAGCACATCGAGATCACCCCCGGAGTTTGCGGCGGTAAACCGCGAATCACCGGCCACCGAATCACGGTCCAACCGATTGCCCTTTGGCACGATCGTCTGGGCAAAAGCGCTGATGAAATCGCAGCGGAATACGACCTTCAACTTTCCGACGTTTACGCGGCACTTGCCTATTACTTCGACCACCGCGAAGACATCGACAAGGCCCTTGAAGAGTCCACCAACTGGATCGACGAATTGAAACAGAAAACGCCGTCATTGGTCAAGAAGAAGCTTCGGCAAGGTTCTCCGGATGGCTGAAAAGGTCCAGGATTACACCGACGAGCACATCGCCAAGGCCGTCGCTCGTGGTCTTCGTCAACGCGGCGTTGACGTCCTTACCGCGCCTGAAGCAGGCATGCTTCGGGCAACCGATGACGAACATTTGCGGTTTGCCACTGAACGCCAGCGAGTTGTGTTCACTCAGGACGACGATTTCCTACGTTTGCATGCACAAGGCATCGAACATTGTGGCATTGTCTACGCTCCGCAGCAGACACCGATTGGGACCATAGTCTCCGGATTGATGCTGGTCTTCCAGGTCTTGACACCCGATGAAATGCGGAATCACGTTGAGTTCCTCTCGTAGTTGACAAGGATGGAAACGCCAAGAGCGCCATCGGACTCAGACGTTACCCCGAAGCCTCGCCGCCCCCGTCCGATTCGATGACCGCCAGCCGTTGGCCGGGCTGGAGGGGGACATCCTCGTCCACCAGCACCTCGACGAGCACGCCGTCGACCGGGGCGGGCAGATCGACCACCGCACTGCCGGCCACGATCTCCAGCACGGGCTCGCCGGCCGACACACGCCTGCCCTCGGCCACCAGCCACAAGCCGGCCACGATCGGCTGGTCGCCAAGCCCCAAGTCGGGCAGGTTGAGGTCGTAGCGCGTCATGGCCGGACAATGGGGCAGGCGGGCATATTGGGAAGTTCGGGCCATGTAGGCAATAAGGCCCGGCGCCGCCCGAAACGGCTTCTCCCGCTACGTAGCTTACCCATTAGGTTCGCCTGCCCCCTTTTCCGCGCGAATCCCTTCCGCCATCTCGCGGGCGTGGTAGCTGGAGCGGACAAAGGGCCCGCTGGCGACTCGCCGGAAGCCTATGTGCCGGGCGGCGCGGCCCAGGGCTTCGAATTCCTCCGGGCGGAGGTATCGCTCCACCGGCAGTTGGCCCGCGGAAGGTTGGAGGTACTGGCCCAGCGTGAGCATCTCGCAGCCGGCGTCGCGGAGATCGGCCAGCGTATCGAGCAGCTCCTCGACGGTCTCGCCCAAGCCGAGGATCAGGCCGGTCTTGGTCCGGGCCGTCGGGCATCGCTCTTTGACCCGGCGAAAGGTCTCCAAGGTCCAGCGGTAGTCGGGCTTGGGCCCGCGAACCTTCCGAAACAGGCGCGGCACGGTCTCGGTGTTGTAGTTGTACACGTCGGGACCGGCGTCGAGCAGCTTGTCCACGGCCGCCCGGTTGCCCGCAAAGTCGGAAGGAAGCACCTCGACGGTCGCGCCCGTCGCCTCGCGCACGGCCAGCACGGTTCGGGCGAAGTGCTCGGCCCCGCCGTCGGGCAAGTCGTCGCGCGTGACCCCGGTGACGACCACGTGCCGCAGTCCCAAGCGCCGGGCCGCTTCGGCCACGCGCCTCGGCTCGTCCGGGTCCACCGGTCGCGGTTTGCCCGTCGCCACGCTGCAAAAACCGCACCGCCGCGTGCAGACGTCGCCCAGGATCATGAACGTCGCGGTTTTGTGGGCGTAGCACTCCATGCGGTTGGGGCATCGGGCATGATCGCAGACCGTCTGGAGGTGCAACTGCCGGATCAGCTTGGCCGTGTAGTGGCCCGCGTTGCCCTTGGGCACGTTTCGCTTCAGCCAACGGGGCAGGCCTGGAGGAGCGGAGTCGGGCATTGGCGCCATGGGGGGTCAAACAGAAGTTGGCGGCACCCGTCTGGCCAGGGCTGCCGCCGTTGGTGGTTGCTCGTTTCCGTTTGCGTTATCGCCGTGCCGCGACGCGCTCGACGAGCCACGGGTGGCCGGAGTAAATGTGGTACCGGTCGAGCCCGAACGCCTCGGCCAGTCGAGGGATCAGTTCAGCCCGGACGCTCGTCATTTTAGCCGGGCGCTGGCGTTCGGCCACCAGGGAGCTCATTCGAGCGGTTGGGTCCGGGGCGGCCTCGACGACCCGAAACAGTCCCAGGGAGGGGGAGACGTTGACGAACGCTCCGTGATAGGTGACCCAGTCGCGAACGGCGACGCCAAACGCCACCAGCTTGCCCGTGCGGCCCCAAAGGCCGTGTTGGCCCGGCCGCGTCGAGACCCGGATGCCCAGCTCCCGGAGCGTGTTGGCGATGCCCGTCTGGAGACGTTCGAGGTATTCGCCCACGGAGAAGCCATGCGGGCGAAGCGGGAGGATCGGGTAGACGGCCAGTTGACCGGGGGTGTGGACCAGGCACCCACCACCCCGTTTTGCCCAGCGGACCTCGATCTGTCCGGTTCGGATCAGTCGCGAGTCGCGTCGGATCTCGGCCGGCGAGCCGCCCCGGCCCACGGTGACGACGTCGGGGTGCTCGCAGAGCAAGAGGCGCACTTGGGCGTCGCCCCAGGCGGCGATCTTCCGGACGAGCCGTTGCTGGAGGGCCAGGCACCGCCCGAAGTCGATTCGCCCCAACAGATGGGCTTCCATCGCGGGAGACGACGTGTCGCGGTCGAACGGGATGCCGGACATCGGAGCGGTTGAGTTCTGGCGGCTCGGGTAGTACAAAAGGGGGTAGGCAACGGGCTTCCGCCCACAGCCGGTCGTCGAATTATCTCGATTGGCACGGCCGAAGAAAGGCCAGTTGTTGCCTTTGCTGAGATTCCCATCACCCTTCGGGTGCCCGTCAGGCACTGATCACCCGTCAGGAGATATGCTGCCCGCCGGCAAGATCCACACCAACCCGAATCGGACAAGCCAAACCGCCGGCAATCTGCCTGCAAGGAGACCCGAGCCACGGCCAAAAACCGGAAGCGATCGAAGAAAGCGGCGTCCGGCCAGCAGGACGATAACGAACGGCTGGTCGCCCAAAATCGCAAAGCGCGGCACAACTACCAAGTGCTCGACACGTTGGAGTGCGGGATTGTGCTGGTCGGCAGCGAGGTGAAGAGCCTGCGCGAAGGGAGGGTCTCGCTCGACGAATCCTACGGTCGGGTCCGGGACGGAGAAGTCTGGCTGGTCGGCTGCGACATCCCGGAGTACGTCGACGCCAATCAGTTCAACCACAAGCCCCGCCGGCCGCGCAAGCTGCTCCTGCATCGCCGCGAGATCCGCCGTTTTGCGGCCCAGGCCTACCAAAAAGGGTTAACGCTTATCCCTCTGAAGCTGTATTTCAAGGGGGGTCGGGCGAAGCTGCTCTTGGGCATTTGTCGTGGACGGCAGAAGCACGACAAGCGCGAGGCGATGAAGAAGGCGGAGGCGAGGCGCGACATGCAACGGGCGACCAGGCGGCGGTGACGGGGCGAGGGGGTGACGGGGTGACGGGGTGAAACGACCTGGCGGATCATGGCTGTCCGGTCGTGTTGTCATCGCCTGCCGGTTTTGTAGTAGGCCCACGCCAACCTCGGACCTTGCTGCGCGGTCAGCCCCTCCCGCTGTTTGGCCCCCACCTTGCCACACCGCCGTCCCTCCCATTGTCACCCCGTCACCTTGTCACCCTGTCACCCCCACCCCTCCGCCCGGTTGTTCTCTTTTCGCCGGGCGACCCGACCGGTATACTTGCATGGTTCAAACGGGTTCGCCGTTCGAGGAAGAGGCCTTCTGAAGCCTTCTTCCGCGCCGGAACCGGCGCGGGGGGGTCTCCCAAGCGGTTCTCAGTGTTCCATGTCCAAGTACATCGCCCGATACGGCGCAATGCGACTATTGGGGGTCTTCGGATGCCCCGAGGGCAGGGAGTACCCGCGCGGTGTCCCGGTGATCCTGCGGACCGACCGGGGCCTGGAAGCGGGCCAGGTGCTTTGCGAGGCCGTGCCGCAGGCCGTGGAGCGGCTGAAGGACCCGATCGAAGGGCAGATCCTCCGCGCGATGACCGCCGAAGACGCGCACGAGGCGACCCGGATTCACGACCAGGAGAAGGAGGAGTGCCAGGTCTGCCTGCGGTGCATCGCGGAATTGCAGCTCGAAATGCAGTTGGTCGACGTGGAGCACATCTTCGGCGGGGAGCGGATCGTGGTCTACTACCTGGCCGACGGCCGGGTCGACTTCCGCGAGCTGGTCAGGAAGCTGGCCGGGGAATTCCAGACGCGAATCGAGATGCGGCAGATCGGCGTTCGCGACGAGGCCAAGCTGATGGCCGACTACGGCGACTGCGGCAACCCGGTCTGCTGCAACAACCATCTCGTCTCCATGCCCCCCGTGTCGATGAAGATGGCCAAGTTGCAGAAGGCGACGCTCGATCCGACGAAGATATCCGGGCGGTGTGGGCGGTTGAAGTGCTGCCTGCGGTTCGAGTACGAGACGTACGAGCGGGTCCAGGCCGAGCTGCCGCCGCTCGGCTCGCGCGTGATGACGCCCGAGGGCCGTGCCCGGGTGGTGGGCCACGAGATCCTCGCCGAGCAGTTGCTCGTCGAAACGGAGGACCGGGTCCGTAAGCTCGTCGACCTGGCCGACGTCTCGGCGCTGGAAGACGCGAGTCGATCGGGCGGCGCGGCGAATTCGGGAGGTTCGTGACGGTTCACCCCAAGGAAGCGACTCGATGACGCAAGAGACCACTTCGCATCAGGCAACAAGTCATGTTTGATCTGTCGCAAGAGCTTGCCGAGCTTCTCGAAGAAGACAAGCGCTACGACGTGGCCGCCTATGAGTTCGTCTTCAGCGCCCTGCACTACGCGCAGGCGGTGCTGCAAATGGGGACGGAGCGTCCCAGCGAGCCGACGGGACTCTCCGACGACGAGCCCGAGGAGGAAGTGGACGAGCCGCAACAGCACGTCTCCGGCCAGGAGCTGTGCGAGGCGATCCGCCAGTACGCGATCCGCCAGTACGGATACATGGCCAAGACGGTGTTGAATAGCTGGGGTTTACATACGACGGGTGATTTCGGCGAGATCGTCTTCAACCTGATCCGATTCGGTCGGATGCGCAAGACCCCGGACGACCGCCGCGAGGATTTTGACGACGTGTACGACTTCGAGACCGCGTTTGAGCAGGAGTTCAAGATCGTCCCGCCCGGTTAGCCGTCCGGGCGCCCCCAGGCAGAGGCGCGGCCCGCCCCGGCCTAAAGGAAAGACCTCACGATGAGCCGTCGCAAGAAGACATCGCGCCCGCGCCGTGCCCGCCCGGGACCGTCCGCGCGGCAAGAGCACGCCCCCACGGCTCGGTCCGCGGAATCGGCCGGTCCTCGTTCGGCGCGGCCTGCGCCCGAGCCGAATCCTCCCCGTCCGAACAAGCCGCTCCTCGTCGGCGCCGGCATTCTGCTGATCGTCTGGATCGCGGTTCTGATCTCGCTGGCCGTGACGACGTGAGGCGCCGGGCGATCCTCTGCTTGCCTCGCCGCGCTGGTTCGGCTAGCATGAGCGGGACGCGCGTGCCTGGACCGAGACGCCGTCTCTTGCCGCTTCGTTCATTCTTGCGTGGCCGGCCCGTGGAATCGCGCGTCGATGCCTGGCCCTTGAAGCCAAGTGGTCGCCGAGGGCCGATTCTCCCGAGGAGCGTTTCGATGCATCGCAAGCCAACCAGTCCGCCAAGCCGCCGGGCGTTCTTCGGACGCCTGTCGGGCATCGTGGTCGCGCCGCAGGCTGACGTTCAAGTACGCCGACGGGGCGACGATCTGCCACAGCAGCCTCGACGTCGGCACCGGCGTGACCTTCCTGGGGAGCGAGGGCCGCGTGAGCGCCACCGCCGTCGTAGGCGTTACCTCGTTCGAGCCCGAAAGCCTCCAACGCGACTACGCCCATTCGGTCCACACGGCCAACGACCTGTACGCCAACAAGGGGCACTACGAGGACTTTCTCGACTGCGTGCGCACGCGCCGGCGCCCCAGCGCCGACGTGGCGATCGGCTGCCGAACGGTCAGCTTGTGCCATCTGGGCAACATCGCCTACGAGCTGAAGCGCCCCTTGCGCTGGGACCCGGTCGGCGAAGCGTTCGTCGACGACCCCGCCGCCGATCGGTTCCTCGATCGCGCCCGACGCGAGCCTTGGGCGATCTGAACGGGACGTTGGCCGGTGATAGCAGGCGTGAAAGACCCATACGACCGTGACCGAGGAGGTGAAGCTAACGTCCTCCGCAAGGTGCATGCTCCCACGCACGCGGAACGGAGCCGTAGGGTGCGTGCTTGCACGCACGCGCAGACAAGTTTCCCAGCAGCAAAGCCGCATCCGGTGCGTGGGTGCAAGCACCCACCCTACAACGTACGGCTGACGAGATAGCGTTGACACTCCTGCCGCCAGGAGGATCCCGGAAAATATGAGACACAAGGTTCTCGTCGTCTATCCCCACAAGTGCACGGGCTGCCGCATTTGCGAGCAGTGGTGCGCGCAGACGCATCATGGCGAGATGAATCCGGCCAAAGCCAGACTGGCGGTCCACCGCGTCCACCATCGCCAGATCAACGTGCCGGTGGCCTGCTCGCAGTGCGTCCGAGCGCCGTGTATCGAGATTTGTCCCGCGCAGTGCATCCGCCGCGATGAGGGCACGTTCGGCCTGATCCTGGACGCGGAGGAGTGCATCGGCTGCCGGATGTGCGTCGACCGCTGCGTACGCGGCGCGATCAAGATGGACGCGGATGCGGAAACCCCGCTCCTCTGCGATCTGTGCGGCGGCGATCCGCAGTGTGTGAAGCACTGCCCCGAAGGCGCGATCGACTACGTGCCCTTCGACCGGGCGGATCGGGGGTTTCGCGAGCATCACGCCCTCCGCCTGGCGGGCGAACCAGGAGGTGGCCAATGAGCGACATCGGCGGTGGACTGACGGGCAGGATGCTGCGGGTGAACCTGACCGAAGGCGAAGTGAAGCCGGTCGCCACGCCCCGCGATCGGTTCGAGCGTTTCCTCGGCGCGCGGGGGGTGGGGGCGTCGATGCTCTTCGACGAGCTCGAGCCGCACACCGATCCGCTGGGGCCGGACAACAAGCTGATCTTTCTCACGGGCCCGCTGGTGGGCACGATGGCCCCCGGGGCGAACAAGGTCACCGTCTCGTTCCGCTCGCCCCTTACCGAAACGTATTCCTTCTCGCTGTGCGGCGGGCACCTGGCCCCCGAGATCAAATTCGCCGGCTTCGACGGCATCGTCGTCGAGGGCCGATCGGACCAGCCCGTGTACCTGTCGATCGACAACGGCACGGCCGCCCTGCGCGACGCCGCCCACCTGTGGGGTAAACTTACCCACGATACCGAAGACGCGATCCGAGCGGAGCTGGGCGACCCGGAGATCCGCGTGGCCTCGATCGGCCCGGCGGGCGAGAAGCGGGTCCGCTACGCCTGCATCCAGGCCGACTATCACCGGGAGTTCGGCCGGGGCGGAGCCGGGGCGGTGATGGGGTCGAAGCATCTCAAGGCGATCGCCGTGCGGGGGACGGGGAGCGTCGAGGTCGCCGATCCGGAGGCCCTGGCCGAGATCGCCGAGCAGGTCTACGCCGAGTTGGCCGAACACCCCAAAGCGCGACTGCGCCGCCGCTTCGGCACGCCGGAAATGGTCGAAGGGACCAACCACTTCGGCTACTGGGCCACGCGCAACTTCACCACCGGCCACTTCGACCAGGCCGACCGGCTCACCGGGCCCGCGCTGAAAGAAAAGATCTTCATCGGCGACAACTCCTGCTACGCCTGCCCCGTCGCCTGCGGAAAGGTCTCCGCCGTTCGCCGGGGGCCGTTTGCCGGGCAGGCCATCGAGGGGCCGGAGTTCGAGACGGTCGGCCTTCTGGGCGCCAACTGCGGTGTGAGCGATCCGGACGCGATCGTCGCCGCCACGGCCATCTGCGACGCCTACGGCTTCGACACGATGTCGGCCGGCGCGTCGATCTCCCTGGCCATGGAGGCCTACGAGCAGGGCATCCTCCGCCCGGAGGATACCGGCGGAGTCGACCTCCGCTTCGGCAACGGCGAAGCGCTCGTTGCCATCACCCAGCAGATTGCCGACCGCACAGGGCTGGGCGACGTGTTGGCCGAGGGCTCGCGGCGCGCGGCCGAGCGATTCGGCGTCCCCGATCTGGCGATGCAGGTGAAAGGCCAGGAACTGGCCACGTACGAGCCGCGCGGCGTGGTGGGGATGGGCCTTTCCTACGCCATCTCCCCCAAAGGCGGACATCACATGATCGCCCCGACGATGGGCCTGGAAACGGCCGGCGATCCGGCGCGGCGCCTGATCCCCGACGGCAAGGCCAAGATGGTCCGCGACACGCAATTGATTATGACCATTGTCGACTCGCTGGCCATGTGCTCCTCCATGCGTTTCGTGCTGGGGCTGGAATCGATGCTCAGCCTGTACCGGGCCGTCACCGGAATCGCACTCGAGGAGGAAGAAGCCCTGCGGATCGCCGAGCGGGTCGACAACCTGGAGCGCCTGTTCAACCTCCGCGAAGGGCTCACGCGCAACGACGACACCCTGCCCAGGCGACTGCTCCAAGAAGCGATGCCCTCCGGCCCCAGCCAAGGGAACACGGTCCCGTTGGACGCGATGTTGGACGAGTACTACGGGCTGATGGGCTGGGACTCCGGCGGTGTGCCCACGGCGGAGCGGATGCAGGAATTAGGGTTAATGAGGGAATGGGAAGCGACGCAGGAGGCACGGCGGCGATGAGGCACCTCGCGCCGGCGCATGCAGCCGCGGCCGACACCTCCGGTGGGGGGGTTGCGTTGCCCCACTAGACTACGCCTTGTGGGGGGAAGGCAAACCTTGACGGCGGGCAATCACGGCAACTATACTAAACAGTTCCCGGGGCAGGCTTTGGCGAGCCTCGTTGCCGCTTCATTCGATCCGTCATTGAGCATCCTACTCCTCTGGTATCCCCACGGTGAGCAGGCTGTATCTCCCCGTGCGAGGGTCATGCACGACCTCACCGCGTTTCTTCATGTTGTAGAGTGTTGTGGAAATCGTATTGCGCTTGTTCGTTGCTTGGCTGTGTATCCTGCCTCTGAGAAGCCGCACACAGTCTCCAACAGTCAACCCATCGCTGTGATCCTCCAAGAGTGTACGGATCGCCTGCGATGGCCTTTGTCTCTCCACCACATGCGCTGTGTCGGCTGCATCCTCGGCCTCGCCGTTTCCTGCCAGGGCGTCAAGCAAGCTCTGCAACTCCTTGATTGTCTCGTGGACAACCTTCTCGCGCTCCCGTCCTTCAGAAAGCCGTGCCTCTAATTCCCGATTCTTGTCCCTGCGCTCTGCAAGATCCTCCTTCAACTGGGCGATGCGAGCGGCAAGCAGCTCCGTGGCGGCGTCCATAGTAGCTCTCCCTAGGCACAGATGGTCTCCGGGTACTCGCAACTCACAACAAGTATACCAATACGTGCGGGCGATGGCAAGAGGCCGTCAACCGATCGAAATGCGAGAGACTTCTTCTCCGGTACGCCCACTTGTGTTACAATCGCCGAGAGCCTTGGGACGCCCAATCTTGCACCAACCCATTTAGGGGGCACGCCATGAAGAAGGAGCTTATTGTCAGGTTGCACGGAGAATTCGAGGCCACGGTTCACACAGAAGCCGACGCCGGGATTGAGTATTGGTATGCGAGGGAGTTGCAAGGGTTGCTCGGTTATCGCGAGTGGAGGAGCTTTGAAGAGGTTGTAAGGAAGGCCATAAGTGCTTGTCGTAACTCGGGTTACGACCCAGACGACCATTTTGTGTATGTCCCCAAAATGGTTGAGGTTGGCTCTGGAGCAGAGCGGCAAATCAACGACATAGCCCTTACCCGCTACGCATGCTACTTGATCGCCCAGAACGGCGATCCCGCGAAGGATCAGATAGCCTTCGCTCAGACGTACTTTGCCATTCAGACCCGCAAGCAAGAGATCATCGAGAAACGCCTTGCTGAGACGGAACGGCTTTCCGCACGAAAGAAACTAACAACATCCGAGAAACAGCTCTCTGGCGTGATCTACGAAAGGCTGGGGGACGACAGGAGTTTCGGACGGATTCGCAGCAAGGGCGACCGTGCACTATTTGGTGGCCTCACAACCCAGAGCATGAAAGATCGGCTCGGTGTACCAAAATCTCGGCCGCTCGCCGACTTCTTGCCGACGATTACCATCAAGGCTAAGGACTTCGCGAATGAGGTGACCACATTCCACGTCGACCGGGATGGACTCGACACTGAAGCCAAGATAACCGCCGCACACGTGCGCAGCAGCGAGGATGTGCGCAAAGTGCTCACAAAACGGGGAATCCGCCCCGAGAAGCTGCCACCGGCCGAGGATATCAAGAAAGTCGAGCGCCGCGTTTCATCCGAAGAACGCAAGCTCCCTAAGCAGACAGATGCGTTGCCCCCGCCAGACCAGGGGGAATGAAGACTTGCCTGGGCCGGCATCGGCGTTCAGCCACACACTTCTAGGACACCACCACCGGGGGGAAGGCAAACCTTGACGGCGGGCAATCACGGCAACTATACTAGATAGTTCCTGGGGCAGGGTTCGTCGTCATCGCTCACCGGTTGCCACATCCCTTCCAGACAGAGGAAGCTCGCCGATGAATCGCTCGACCCGCCTGTGGACGTGGTGCGCCGGCCCGGTGTTTTCCGCCTTGGCATTCAGTGGCGCGGTGGTGTCGTTTGGTCAGGCGTCCGGGGGGCCTCGCGCGCTGGCGCCCGGGGTGATGAAGGAGGTGGACCCCCAGTTGCACGAGGCCGAGACGGTCAGCCGTCACTCGGTGGTGGAGTTGGTGGCGGTCGACCCGAGCCTCAAGATGGCGCAAAACGTCCCCTTCCGCCGCGAGGTCTGGTACTTGGACTTCAAGTTCAAGCCGATGCGGATGATCCTGGTCGACGTGCCCGACGTCGACGGACGCATGCGCGAGAAGCTGATCTGGTACATGGTGTACAGCGTGACGAATCCGGGCAAGGTGATGCCTTCGGTCAAGGCGGTGGACGGGACGTACGAGCTTCAGGACTCCGACAAGCCGGTCCTTTTCATTCCCGAGTTTCGCCTGGCGAGTCACGAGTTCGGCAAGGTGTATCCGGACCGCGTGATCCCGGTCGCCATGGGGCCGATCCGGATGCGCGAGGACCCGGCCCGAGAATTCCTCAACTCGGTGGAGATGGTCCGCCCGATCAAGCCGGGCGAGACCGTCTGGGGCGTGGCCACGTGGGAGAACGTCGATCCGCGGATCGACCGGTTCTCGATCTACGCGAGCGGGCTGACGAACGCCTACCGTTGGGAGGACCCCCCGGGGGCCTACCAGCCGGGAGACACCCTCGGCAAAGGCCGGAAGTTCACGCGAAAGACGCTCAAACTCAACTTCTGGCGGCCCGGGGACGAGTATTACGAGCACGAGAAGGAATTCCGGCTCGGCATCCCCGGCGAGGTTGACTACGAGTGGGTTTACCGATAGCCTAATATGGTTATCCCGCTCGACAGCGCCTCCAATGGGGGGGCGAGGGGTCGATCCTAGCCCAGCACCGGTCACATTGGCCTGCGTTGCGCGCTTTTTTTGGGGATTGGACGGCAAGAAGGGGGCGTGCCGGGCACGCGTCATCGAACGCATACGGCGAGGAAGGACTCATGGCTCACAAGAAGGGACAAGGCTCCAGCCGCAACGGGCGCGACTCCAACGCCCAACGACGCGGCGTGAAACGATTCGGCGGCCAGCAGGTCCGCGCCGGGAATATCCTGGTCCGCCAAGTAGGCACCCGATTCCATCCGGGCAAGGGCGTGGGCCAGGGGAACGACTTCACGCTCTTCGCTCTGGTCGACGGTTACGTCAAGTTCGACCGGGGCGGCCGCCGGGTCAATGTCGTCGCGTCGAACTAGAGGCTTCCAGCGGCAAGACGAACGCCCAACGCCAGGGGTGACCCAAAACAGGTCATCCCCCTTTTTCTTGACGCCCTATTATCGAAATGGCCCCACGCAGAGCATCGCTCCCTGTGGTGTCACTACTAGAAAAAAGGCCCAGGCATGAAGCAGCCATTCTGTTGGGCTTACATGTCTGCGCTTACCCTTGTACCACCAAACATGCGATGCGGGGAGTATTTGGTGGTGATGGAGGGTTGAGCATGCGGGGCTTGGGTTGGCTTGTCGGTTACTTGGCGGCTAGGTCCCCAATCTTGTGTGGCCATTGAAAGTCGAATTGGGACTCGTAGACCAAACTGCGGATAAACCTCCGAGCCCTAATATACTCGCCTGAAGGCACCTCGCGAACCATCGAGCGTAATCTGGCGTGCATCGCGTCGGTAAGATCGTCAACTTGCTGGTGAATATCCTGGTCGTAATCGAGACGCGCGAGGAAGAGCTTCTCGATCTGGCTGCGATGCTCGGAAAAGTCATCTCTTTGAAGAAGCGAAGGCCAATGCATTTCGCCCCCAATCCGATCAAATTCCTCCGGGGTCAGGGGTTTGGGTGCGGATGTCTTGCTGTAGCGGAGCAGATCGTCTCGGGTGGGTCGAGGCCGAGCTTTGGCCAGGCTTTTGTAATTTTCGTGCAAAGCCCGTTTCCCGTAGAACGTCTCGGCCTTTTTCAAGCGGTTGTCCAAAGCCAAGCTGCGGGCGGTTTCAAGGCCTTGCAGGGCTTCGGCATTGGCCTTGTTGGCATTGGCGATAGCGCTAATCATTGTTGCTCTGGCTGTGAGTAGTTTGGCTTGCGCTTCAGCCATTTGAACATGGACGCTGGACCGAGCTACATTTTGGGCAGCGTTGGTCCAGCCAGCCCAAGCGTTCATCCATTGGGTGTGGTTGTTAAGCTGCTCTTGCGTCATGAAACCTTGGCACGTGCTAACGGACCTCAGAACCGTGAGGTTCAGCAAAACAGCCACAAAGACAAAGGCGGGTGAGTTGAGGTTTCTCATGGGTACTTCCTTTCTGGAAGTGGAGGGAAAGAAACAGGTGGGAAACTGAGGCAGGAAACAACGGGTGGGTTACCGCACCGCATGCTCTTATCATTATCCGGAAAAAGAACAAAAAATGGAAACCTGCCCCCCAGTGAACCTGGAAAGCGCTATTTCAGCGGTGAGCGATCCCCGTCAGCCGTCGGCTTGTGCTCGAAGTCGGGCCGGCAGTGTGGACCTAACGATTTACCCCCCCTCGTGGCGGGGGTTCGTGTCCCTGAGTCCCGTCCCTGTAGAAAAAGGTGACAGGCACCTTTTTTGCCTGAAAGGCCCTTCGGGTGCTTCGCACAAAAGGTGCCTATCACCTTTTTTCTGCGGGGAGGTTATTTCCTGTGTGTTGCCCTGCACCTTGACAGATGCCACCGATGTTCGTCGATGAAGTCGAAATCCGCGTGCAAGCCGGTAAAGGCGGAGACGGCTGTGTCAGTTTTCGGCGGGAGAAGTACGTCCCCCGCGGCGGGCCCGACGGGGGCGACGGCGGCAACGGCGGGAGCGTGATCCTCGTGGCCGAAGCGGGCGTGGGCAGCCTGGCCGCAGTGGCGCATCGCAAGCACTGGAAGGCCGAAAACGGCCAGCCCGGCCGCGGGGCCCAATGTCACGGGGCCTCCGCCGCGGACACGGTGATCCGCGTCCCGCCCGGCACCGTGGTGAGCGACGCCGAGCACGGCTTCGTGCTCAAGGACCTGGCCGCCGAAGGCGATCGGGTGACCGTCGCCCGGGGCGGAAAAGGGGGCAAGGGCAACACGCGGTTCAAGTCGGCCACCAACCGGGCCCCGCGCCAGTCGACGCCCGGCACCGAGGGCGAGTGCCGCCTGCTGCGACTGGAGCTGAAGATCATCGCCGACGTGGGCCTGATCGGCAAGCCAAACGCCGGCAAGAGCACGCTCTTGAGTCGCCTCTCCCGCGCCCGGCCCGAAATCGCCGCCTATCCGTTCACGACCAAGTATCCCAACCTGGGCCTCGTCCAGGTCGACTTCGATCGCTCCTTCGTCCTGGCCGACGTGCCGGGCCTGATCGAAGGGGCCCACGCGGGGGCCGGGCTGGGGCACGAGTTCCTGCGGCACATCCAGCGGGCCGGCATCCTCGTCCATCTGGTCGAGCCCGAGCCGCTCGACGGCACCCGGGCCGTGGACAACTACCGCGTGATCCGCGACGAGCTGGTGAAGTACGACGAGTCGCTCGGCCGGCGGCCCGAGATCGCGGCCGTCAGCAAGGCCGACTTGCCCAACGCCCAAGCCGTATGCCAGAAGCTTGCCGACGAGCTTGGCCGCGACGTGCTGCTCATCTCGGCGGTCACCGGGCAAGGGCTCAACGAGCTTCTGGGGGCGGTGGTCCGAATGCTGAATGCTGAATGCTGAATGATGAATTGGGAACGATGAGCGAAATGGTGCATTCGACGAGGTTTCCGCTGGTTGCTGCCGACGTGGGGAACAACCGGATCAAGCTGGGGCTGTTCGAGGCGGGCTCCGCCGACGAGCTGCCCAAGCCGAGGTCCTGGTTCGGGGTCTCCGACCGGGAGCCGGACCTGGATCGGATCGGGCGGTGGCTGTCCGCGGAGGTGCCAGCCGGTGTTTCCTGGTGGATCGGGAGCGTCAACCGGCCCACTACCAGCCGGCTGATCGACTGGCTCCGCACGAACCGGCCTCGCGACCGGATCACCATGCTGGCCGCCGGCGACTTGCAGTTGGTGGTCGCCGTCGAGCGGCCCGACATGGTGGGCATCGACCGCCTGCTGGACGCCGTGGCGGCGAACCACCTTCGCGACCCGGACCGGGCGGCGGTCATCGTCGACCTGGGCTCGGCAACCACGGTCGACGCCGTCTCGCGCGAGGGGTCTTTCCTGGGCGGGGTGATCATGCCGGGGATCGGCATGGCGGCCCGGGCGCTCCACGAGTTCACCGACCTGTTGCCCTGGATCGACGTCGCCAGGCTGACCAAGCCCCCGCTCCCGCTCGGCAAGGCGACCGTCCCGGCCATGCAATCCGGCCTGTTCTGGGGGACCGTGGGCGCGATCCGGCAACTGGTCGAGCTCTTGAGCAAGGAGGTGGCCGACGAGCCCGAGGTCTTCCTCTCCGGCGGCGCCGCCCCGGCCATCGCCGAGGCCCTGGACCTGCCGCTGCGCCACGTGCCGCACCTTACGCTGGCGGGGATCGCACTGACGGCGATGGCGCAGCCGGCAACGTGACAAGCGGAAGGGCCGAGACGCTGCGCCACTCGGGCCGCCCGGAAGACTCGCCCTCCTCTTCGGAGCCCATTTGACACTACCAGCGCCTGCCGAGAAAATGCGGACGTGGATTGCCGCCCTCCCCCAAGGACCTGCGATCGTGGGCGAACCGTGCTAGCACCAAACGGTTTTCCGGCTGACTGGCGTATCGTTTGAGACGACACACCAACCCGAAGCGCAAGCGAGGACAACAGCCATTTTCCTCGCTTGCGCTTCGGGTTAGTGTCACAACCCAAGGCTAACGCGGAATACGTCAAGAACCGTTTGGTGCTAGTGCGTGCTCGGCCCAGGGCGCTCGCCCGGCCGACACCGCGACCGAAGGTCTCCCCCGAAGCCTTCCACAAAGGGTCTTCGATGATCATCAAGCCGCGTGCTTATCTGGTCCTGATCCTCCCGTCGCTTTCGGCCGTTTTGCCGGGCATGGTGGCTCAGGCGGCCGATCGACCGCAGTGGGGAGAACGGTTTTCGCGCAACATGGTCTCCGACGAGCGAGGGCTGCCCGAGAGCTTCGACCCGGCGACCGGCAAGAACGTCAAGTGGTCGGCCTCGTTGGGGACGGAGTCGTATTCGTCGCCGGTAATCGGTAGCGGCCGGGTGGTCATCGGGGCCAACAACGGCCGGCCGCGCGACCCTCGCCACCAGGGCGACCGCGGCGTGCTCCTCTGTCTCGACGAAGCCACCGGCCGGCTCTGCTGGCAGCTCGTGGTGCCCAAGTTCCAGGGCGACGTCTACCTGGACTGGCCCCGGGCCGGCATCTGCTCGCCGGCAACCATCGAAGGCGACCGCGTCTACGTCGTCACCAATCGGGCCGAGGTCGTGTGTCTGGATATCCGCGGCCAGGCCGACGGCAACGACGGGCCGTATCGGGAGGAAGGTCGCCACCTGGTCCTGCCCGGCGAAGACCCCATGGAAGTCGGCCCGCTCGACGCCGATATTCTGTGGCGGTTCGACATGCCGGCCCAAATCGGCATGCACCCTCACGACGCGGCCCACAGCTCGATCCTCATCCACGGCCCGTATCTCTACCTCAACACGGGCAACGGCGTGAACAGCCGGCACAGCGGGATTCCCGAGCCCGACGCCCCCAGCCTGATCGTGCTCGACAAGGCGACGGGCCGGCTGGTGGCGCAAGACGGCGAGCGGATCGGGCCGCGGATCTTCCACTGCACCTGGTCGTCGCCCGCGCTGGGAACGGTCGACGGCAGGCCGCTCGTCTTCTTCGCCGGCGGCGACGGCGTCTGCTATGCCTTCCAGGCCATCGAGCCCGGGGCGCCCCCCGGCCCGGCGACGACGCTCAAGCGCATCTGGCGCTTCGACTGCGATCCGACGGCCCCCAAGGAGGACGTGCACCACTACATGCGCAACCGCCGCGTGAGCCCGAGCAACGTCAAGAGCATGCCCGTGTTCCACCAGGGCCGCCTCTACGTGACCGTCGGCGGCGACATCTGGTGGGGGAAGCACGAGGCCTGGCTGAAGTGCATCGACGCCACGAAGACGGGCGACGTGACCGAGACCGCCCTCTTGTGGTCCTACCCGCTCCAGCGACACTGTTGCTCCACGCCGGCGATCTCCGACGGCCTGGTCTTCGTGGCCGATTGCGGGCGCACGATCCACTGCGTCGACGCCCGGACCGGCAAGCCCTGCTGGACCCACGAGGCCAACGGGGAGATTTGGGGGTCGACGCTGGTGGCCGACGGCAAGGTCTACGTGGGCACGCGGAGCCGGCAGTTCCTCGTCCTGGCCGCCGCCAGGGAGAAGCGGGTGATCGCTACGGTCGAGCTCGACAGCCGCACGTGCAGCACTCCGGTCGCCGCCAACGGCGTGCTCTACGTGGCCACGTTGCAGCAGCTCTACGCCGTGGAAGAAGCCGCCAAGTGAGGCGGCGAGCCTATCCCCGGCGGGATGAAATCCGCATTCCGGACCTTTGCCTCGTGTCCCAGCATCATTGCACAAGTGCACAACTCCAAAGACGGCCACAGGTTAGGGCAATTGTCCGGGCGGCACTAACGTGTCTCGTAGTCAGGACTTACGGCAGCCGTGCAGTAAACATTCGTCCAACCCGTCAGAGCGAACTCCCCTGGTTCCCAAACTCCAGCTTGGGAACCTCGCGATTCGGGGCGACTAACGGGCAAACGTCAGTTCCCAAGCTGGAGCTTGGGAACCAGGGTACGGGAACCGACGGGTTGGGCGAATGTTTACGCCGTGCAACACTTATGGGACACGAGGCAGAATGACAGAAGACGCGCAAGTTGTTCTTTGGCGAGCCCTTTCGCCTCGCGGAGAGGCAGGCGGACTGGGAAATGTGCGCAGTCTAGGTGGCCTGGAGAGATATTCTGCCGGGCCCGTCGTCCGAAAATCGGCCTGGACGCAGCCGGCCGATTTTGCGAGACTCCTCGCCCCTTTCCCGAAAGCGGCAAGTTGTCGGCCTCCTTGGCTTCGGCGCGCGTCGACGCTCGTTCTATCCAAGATGTCCCGATGGCGATTTGGGGATCGATCGATGAAGAGCCAAAAACGTCCGCTCGATGACCCGATCTTGGCAAACGGCCGGGGCCCGCTCGGTTTGCGCTCGGCAAGTCGACACGGGCGGCAGCTCCTGCTTGTGGCCGTCCTTTGCCTGGCCACGCCGGGTTGCAGTGTGCTGGCGCCCTGGTCGGCGCAGAAGCAGCAGACGTCGTTGAAGCACCCCATGGCGTCGCAGAGACAAGCGAAAGAGAAAAAGTCGCTCTTCGCCTCCTGGTTTGAACCCGAGGAGCCGGCTCCCCCGCAATCGCTGAGGGAATGGATGGATCTCGAGCCGATACGCCCATAGTCGCACGTCGGAGCCGAACCATGAAAAGCAAGGCTCTTTTTGCCGCGGCGTTGTGCCTGCTGTTGGTGGCCGGGTGCGGCACCACCGGCGGCTCGTCGCGCGGGCTGGCGGGCGTCAGCAAGTGGATTCCCGGCCCACTTCGCGCGGGCGCAGACGACGCGTTCGCCAAGACGGTGGACCGCGATCCCTTCCCCCGGGCCCAGGCCGGCCGGATGGAGGTGGCCGTGCGCCCGTAGAAGCGTGTCGGCGGAAGCTTCCCACGCGAGAACGCCGCGTGAGAACGGCACGCCTCCGGCACCATCGCGAAGGGCGCTCCCACGGCTCGCCGGCTACGCCAGCTTCATCTTCTGCTGGCGTCCGAAGCCCTCGAAGGTCGGTTGCCCCGACTTCTCCACGGTGACGATCGCGTAGGCGTTGTTCTCCAGCGTGGGGCCTTCGACCATCGCCTTGAGCGTGCAGTAGTGGACGCCGCCGATTCGGGCGTAGGCGCCGGAGTGCATGTGGCCCTGGAACACGGCCACGACGTTGCCGGCGTTCTCCAGGACGCGTCTTACCTGCGGGGCGTTTTTGACCCCGTGGGCGTCGGTTTCGTCGTGGAGGTTCTGGTGGAGGAAGACGAACGTCTTCCTGGTGCCCGCCCGGCGGAGGTCGTCGGCCAGCCATTTCTGCTGCGGGAGGTGGATCCAGGTATCGGTCCAAGTGAAGTTGCCGGCGGCGTAGGGCGTGCCGTCGCGCCGGAAGTTGGCGTCGAGCACCGCGAAGTGGAACGGCCCGAAATCGAACGAGTAGAAGCTCTTCTTGACCCGGGCGCCCGAGTGGGCAAGGAACTCGTCCTTGGTCAGCTTGCTCACGCAGTGGTTCCCCAGCACGTAGTGGCGCGGGCCGCCGAAGCTCTGGTACCGCTCGTCGATCGTGTGCAGGTGTTCGATCTCGTCGGCCTTGGAGGGCCCGGCGTCGATGAAGTCGCCCAGCTCGACCACGAAGGAGACCTTGCGAGAATTGAACGTGGCGACGGCCTGATCGAGCTTGGCGAGCGAATCGCGGTAGTGGCGCGAGCCGCGCGTCGGGGCGTCGGCGTAGTGGACGTCCGTCACCAGCCCGAACGTGAGCGGCTCGGCCTCGTCGGCTTCCGCGGCCGGACCGTCGCTTGCGGCGAGCAGCCCGGCGGCGCCCAGGCCGAGGCCCGCCGTCTCGAGAAAACGTCTTCGGGTGAGATTCCCGGTCGGTGGCGTCTGATTCATGGCTAGCTCCTGAGTACGGGCCGAGGGCTACGCGGCTGCTAGGCCCTCGTTGCCGAGACGACCGCGTTCATGTCGTCCGAGGGGATCGTCAGCTCCGGGTTCCGGAAGCCGGCCGTCCGGAGGTCTTCGGCCAGCTCGTCGAACGTGAACGTGCCGCCGCCTTCGGTGTTGACCAGCATGTTGATCGCGAACAGGGCTCCCCACTGCGGGCGCGTGCGACACGGCTCCATGACGACGTCGCGCAGGGCGATCCTCCCGCCCGGCTCCAGGGCCGCGTGCACCTTGGCGAACAGCCGGCGGTTCTGCTCCCGGCTGTGCTGGTGGGTGATCGCGCTGACCCAGGCGAAGTCGGCCCCGCGGGGAAGATCGTCGGTGTGGAAGTCGCCGCCGACCAGCTCGATGCGGCCGGCGAGCTCGGTGCCGGCGATCCGCTGCCGGGCCTGCTTGATGGCGTGGGGCAGGTCGAACACGGTCGCCCTGGCCCCGGGGACCGCCCGGAGAAAGGCCAGCGTCCAGGTGCCCGACGCCCCGCCCACGTCCAACAGGTGGTCGAACTTGGGCGGACCGAGCCGGGCCACCAGCCCGTCGGCCACCGGGCCGGAATACGAGTGCATGGCGGCGACGAAGGCCTCCCGATCGGCCTCCGGGCCACGGATGCTTGCCGGGCGGGGCGGGGGGATGCCCGCCTTGGTTACCCAGGCCAACTGCGACCAAGCGCGGAGCACGTTCATGCGGTGTCGGATGCCCGGCAGGAGCGTTTCCGGGGATTCCTCGGTCAGCAGGGGTCGCAGCTCGGGCGGGACCGAGTAGAGGCCGTCGCGTTTGTCGAGCAAGCCGAGCGAGGCCACGGCGTCGAGCAGGACGCCGGTCGCCCGGCGGTCGGCCTCGAGCTTCTCGGCCATCGACTGGGCCGACAAGGCCCCGTCGCCCAGGACGGTGAACAGGTCGAGCTCCACGGCCGCGCCCAGCACGCAGGCCGCCATGAAGCCGCCGCTCATCTCCATGATCTTCTCGCGATCCGGCCGTTTCTCCGACATGGGGCCCACCTGTGCGAAATGAGAGCGGAATGCGGGTTGTACTGGTAGCGCCCATTTCACATCACCGGCGGCAGTCGTTCAATGGGCCCCCCCGTCTGGTGCGCCGGCTCGGGGTCGGCGAGGTGTTGCATGCAATCGGCCCTCGGGCGGTCTACAATAGAGAAGAGCAGGTGTTGGGCGTCCCGGTCTCGTTTTCGGGGGGTATGTTGTGCGATTTCGAGCGTTTCTCGGCGGTGTTCTCCTGGCGATCGGTCTCAGCGCGTCGGCGTGGGGCCAGTTCCGCGGGTCCGATGCGAAAGGGCCCAAGCTGGGCGAAGCCCAAACGCAGTGCTGGCAGGCCGGGGTGATCATCACCGCGCGGAGCGGCCCCTGCCATGGCATGGTGGCGACCGCCCCCATCCCGATCGACTGGCCCGAGCAAGAGACCAAGATTGTCGAAGAGGACTTCTGTCCTCAGGCGAGAGTGAGCTACCGGACGGTGGAGGGGACGGTCAAGCAGATGGTCGTATTCGTTCCTTCCCTCGCGACGGGGGCGGAGTGCCGGGCGGTGGTCACGGTGGAAGTGACGCGGCACGCACAGCTTCGGCCGGAGGATACCGATGTCTTCGTCTTGCCCGACAAACGAGAGATCCCCCGCAACGTTCGCCCCTTTCTCGGGCCGAGCCCCGAGATCGAGAGCACCAGCTCGCGGATCAAGAGCGTGGCCAAGCAGTTCGACGTGGACGAAGGCAAGGCGTGGGACCACGTCGAGGCGATCTACGATTGGGTCCGCGAGAACGTCGAGCACAAGCAAGGCCATCAGGGGGGCGCCCTGGCCGCCCTGGAGAAAGGCAGCGGCGACCATGAGGACCTGACCTCGCTGTTCATCGCCGTCTGTCGCGCAAGCGGCGTGCCCGCCCGGACCGTCTGGGTCCATCAACATTGCTATCCCGAGTTCTACCTGGAGGACGACGAGGGCGAGGGCCATTGGTTTCCGTGCCAGGCGGCGGGAACCCGGGCGTTCGGCGAGATGCCGGACCACCGGCCGATTCTCCAGAAAGGCGACAACTTCCGCTCGCCCCGCAACCGCCGCGAGCGCAAGCGCTACCTGCCCGAAACGCTCGACGGCAAAGGCGGCCGCCCCGGCGTGAGGTTCGTGCGCAAGCTGGTGTCGCCATAGACGGGCAGTTTTCACGAGCTTCGGCGAGGGCCCTTCCCGTGCAGGCTCAAGCGATCGTCTCCCCGTTGGTCCTGTCGCTCGGCTTCTCGATCGCCGCGTTCGGCCAGTTTCGCGATGCGGACCCCCAGGGCCCGCGCCGGGGCGACACGGCCGTGCGGACCTGGCGGATCGGGGTGGTCGTGACCGCGGCCGGCCCGTGCCGGGGCATCGTCGCCACGACCTCCGTCCCCATCGACTGGCCGGAGCAACAGGTCCGCATGGTCATCGAAGAAACCTCGCCCGGCGTTCGCGTTTCCTACGCGATGGTCGACGACGCGGCCAGACAGCCGGCGGTCAGGCAAATGACCGTGAGGATTGCCTCGCTGGCCCCCGGGCAACGGGCCCAGGGGATCGCGACGTTCGAAGTGAAGCGGACCGAGCAATTGGCGCCGGAGGATACGGGGATCTACGTCCTACCCGAGGCCAAGCGGCTCGACCGCAAGCTCCGCGGCTATTTGAACCCCAGCCCCTACATCGAAAGCACCCACCCCCAAATCAGGGCCCTGGCGGAGAAGATCGGCGCAGGCGAGGCGAGGGCCTGGGATCGCGTCGAGGCGATCTACGATTGGGTCTGCGGGAACGTCGAGCTGGTGGACAACAAGGGCCGCGGGGTGAAGACCACGCTGGAGACCCTGCGCGATGGCACCGGCGATTGCGACGAGCTGACGTCGCTGTTTGCCGCGATCTGCCGCGCCGGTGGCGTCCCGGCGCGGACTGTGCGCGTGCCCGGCCACTGCTACGGCGAGTTCTACCTCGAGGACGACCAGGGCAAGGGCCACTGGTTCCCGTGCGACGCCACGCGGCCCGCGCCCTTCGGCGAGGTGACCGACGATCGCCCCGTGCTCCAGAAGGGCGACAACCTCCGGCTGCGCGACCCCTCCACGAAACGGATGCGAACCTACCGGTTCCTGCCGGACAACGTCCTCGTGGCCGACCTCCGCGGGGCCCCGCCGGAGGTGAAGGTGGTGCTGGAGCCTTTGGGGGAGTGAGACATGGGCCGAAGGGCACTGTGCGATTTCGCACAAGCGGTCCCTATGCTTGAGCGCGCCCTGTCCGTCCTTGACGGACGGAGCCCTTCTGAAATAGAATTCATGGGTGAGCGGAAGCCGTTTTCATCCCGCGGAGGCGGCTATCCAGAACGTGGAATCGTGGGTGGCGGACTGCTGCATTCCTGGTGCAGGGTACTGCCGTGGCGGAGCCGGACGTCGTAACTCGCTCGTGGCAGGTCGAGATCGTTCCCGACGAGGTCCGCATCCGTTGCGCGTACCGACGTCATCGCAAGCGAATCACCCGATACACGGTTCAACTGGAGATCGCGAACCGCGACCAATGGAGCCCGGTCGTGCGGTACGACAACGCCCATGGCTTCTGTCATCGCGACACGATTCACGCTGATGGCAGCCAGGACAAGACCCCCCTTTTCTACGGCGACGCAAACGACACGTTTACTCACGCGATCGAAGACCTGCGCACGAACTGGGAAGCTCAAAGGGCACGTTTCCTTCGAGAGGTGGAGTCGTAATGGACCCTGAAGCCTTTGCCCGTCGACAGATGGAGCTGACCGCCGAGTTCGCCAAGTTCCTCCTGGACCATCCCGACCTGGATGATCGGCTTCCGGAGGACTCGTACATCTATTTCGAGGTCGAGGGGGAGGCGGCTTTCAACGAGTATAGCCGGCAGCTTGCCCAGCGGCGCCAGCGCGAAAAGGGCCTGGCGGCCGTGTGCGTGCGCACCAAAGGGCTCGCCCCGCCTCAGGGCTCACGGTTGATTGCCCCGGAAATCGTCTCCGCGGCGAACTTGACCTAGCCACGCACGTCCTCGTGGAGAGAGACTCCAGGGGTCTCCCTGCGATTGCCGCCGACGGGTGCTCTGGCTCAAGAGACGAGCCCACAACTCGCGACTGCGCCACAACGCGAGTCCGCGAATCCTCTCAACCGGGCCTTCCATAGCCGGCTAACGTGCACTTGCGAGTCCCCCGAGCATACAATAGGCCTCAGCGCCAAGGCCGCATGAACGGGGCGCCCAAGATTTCCAAACAGGAGCTTGCCATGAACTCGCAACCGACCCACCGCCGCCACTTCCTCCAGCACGCCGCCGGGGCCGCCGCCGCGGGCTGGCTGGGATCGCCAGCGGCCGCCGGCCGGGCTGCCACGCCCTCCGACAAGACGCACGCCATCCGGCTCGGCGCCCCCGTGTTCGGCGCCCCGCAAGATCCCGAGGCGCTGGCGCTGGCGCACAAGAAGCTCGGCTACCGCGCGGCCTACTGCCCGGGCGTGAGCCTGGACGACAAGGACCGCATCCGCGCCATGCGCGAGGCCTTCGAGAAGCACGACGTGGTGATCGCCGAAGTGGGCCGATGGTGCAATCTGTTGGCGGCCGACCCGGCCAAGCGGGCGGAGAACCTGAAGCGGGTGACCGAAGGGCTGGCCCTGGCCGATGCAATCGGCGCCCGCTGCTGCGTCGACATCGCCGGCTCGTTCAACCCGGACCTCTGGTACGGCCCGCACCCCAAGAACCTCTCCCAGGAGTTCTTCGACGCCACGGTGGAAAACGCCCGCAAGATCATCGACGCGGTCAAGCCCACCCGGGCCAAGTTCTGCTTCGAGATGATGGGCTGGGCCCTGCCCGACGGCCCCGACTCGTACGCCCGGTTGCTCGATGCGGTCGAGCGCGACGCGTTCGGCGTGCACCTCGACCCGTGCAACCTGGTCAACTCGCCCGAGCGGTTCTACCGCAACACGGCCTTGCTCGACGAGTGTTTCGACAAGCTCGGTCCGTGGATCACCAGTTGCCATGCCAAGGACGTGGCGTGGGACGTGGAGATGCAGATGCACTTCCGCGAGGTGACGC
>CAZDHR010000012.1:0-38974 GCA_964505295.1 uncultured Planctomycetaceae bacterium | reverse complement strand
GGGCGGTCGATGTGCCAGTAGGGCGGGTCGAGCCCCTTGACCTGCTCGTATTGGGGATGATACCCCGGCGCCCGCTGCACCAGCGCCGTATAGGACCAGACCTCGTCGCCCCCGGCGATCTTCGCCGCGATCGTCCCCCGGTCGATGAACGCCCAGAGCGGGCACCAAATGTCCACGGCCGGGTCGAGGTCGGGCCAGTCGGGCGCGTGGGGGTAGGTCTGCTCGACCACGAGGCACTTCGCCTCGGGAACCGCCTCGTGGACGATCTCGGCCAGCACGAGCACCTGCTCGTAATTCTCCCGCAGATTCGGCTCGTCCCAAAGATACACGTAAGCCCGATCCTGCCACCCGTTCTGCTCGAGGTAGTCGTAGTACCCGCGGTAGTACCGCTTGGCCTTTTCCCGGTCTTCCGGCGCGACGTGCTTGTAGTCGGGCTCGGTGGCCGAAACTCGCAGCCGGCCAAACGGCGCCCAGGGGATCTCGAAATCGGTCACGTGCAGCTCGGCGACGAATCGCTTTAGCTCCTCATTACGCTCGGGCACGATGGTCAACGAGCCGTCGCTACCGACCTCGGGCAGAAGGTGGTGCGGAATCGGCGGGTTGAGGCGATGCTCGGCCATCGCCCGGCAGTAGCGCATCTCGATCTGGCGGCACTCCTCGGAGTCGCGATCGACGTCGAAGTCGCGGGCGACGTTCCGGAAGCTGCCGAAATGGTTCTTGTGCGTCGGCCCGTCGGGGAGAGCGAAATCCCATACGGTCAGCGCCACCGGGATCTCGGCGGAGATGCCTCCGCGTGCGCGGACGCGGAACGTCCCCTGGTAGGCGCCCGCCGGAGCGTCCTTGGGCACGTGGACGTCGACCCAGATCGGCTGGTTCTGGCCGCGGAAGACCTCGAACGGCAGGGCGAACATGTCGTGGCCCCGCAAGGTCGACGGTCCGCCCCATCGCTCCTGGACCCGGCGCCGCGGCTCGATCGGCTCGCCCGTGATGGGGTTGACCAGCGGGACGAGCGGGTCGGCATAGAGGCCCGGCGGCAGCTCCGCCTGGCGTGTCGACCTCCTCACGCGGACGTATTCCTCCCGATACAGCTTGAAGTGCTCCTTGGGCATCTTCGCCCCGTTCGGGCCGGCCAGGTCGCTGATTTCCGCGGTGGTCACCTGGACGTTCTCGTCCGGCGCGGCCACGACGACCTGGAACGACTCCCACTCGTTGCGGGCCGCTTCGATCTCCGCCTGCGCCGGGCCGAAGGGCTCTTGATCCTGGCCGATTCGCTCCATGGCGCCAAGCGCGGTCAGGCGGATCGCCCCTTGCTCCTCGGCGGCGTGGGCCCGCAGGCCGGCAAGCGCGGCAACCGTGGCCAGGGTGAGCAGCGTCTGGTTTCTCATTTCTCGGCTCCTTGGATTGGTCGTTGGGATATCGAGGCTATTGAGCCTTGCGTAGCCAATGAACGCAGCCTCAGGATCACCATTATCATTTCCGGCCGCCGGCCCTGCAAGGGTTCGGCTGGTTCCCGCCTTCGCGTACGGTGGGCGACCGACCTCGTAGGGTTAAGGGTTCATCCGACGGATGGGGCTTGGGCCGCGGAGCCCCGTGGGGCTTGCCAAATCGGCCGTCGCGGCCAATAATGTTCCCTTGTGAGCGGAGCGAGGCATCGTACCGGAAGCGATAGCAGCCATGGCGGATCGGATCATTGCCATTGGGGACATTCACGGCTGCTCGGCGGCGCTGGACGCCGTCCTGGCGGCGGCCGATCCGCGCCCGGGCGATACCGTGGTCACGCTGGGCGACTACATCGACCGGGGCCCGGACTCCCGCGGCGTGCTCGACCGGCTCATCCCGCTGGGCAAGCGATGCCGGCTGGTGCCCATCCTCGGAAACCACGATGAGATGCTCCTGGAAATCGTCTCCCTGCGCCCGTCCTTGCTGGCGGACTGGCTCTCGTACGGCGGCGACGCCACGCTGGCCTCCTACGGCTGCACCAGCCCGCAAGGGATCCCCGAAGAGCACATCGCTTTCCTGCGAAGTTGCGTCTCTTGGCACGAGACCGATGGGCACTTCTACGTCCACGCCAACTATCTGCCGCGCAAACCGCTCAACAAGCAGCCGGCCGACGTGCTCCGGTGGGAATCGATTCGGGACAACGTCCCCGGCCCCCACCGCTCGGGCAAGGTGGCCGTGGTCAGTCACACGTCGCAGAAGAACGGGGAGGTCCTCGACCTGGGCCATCTCCTCTGCATCGACACCTGGGTCTACGGCAACGGCTGGCTCACCGCCCTCGACGTCGACAGCGGCCAACTCTGGCAGGCCGACAAGAGCGGGCGGATGCGGGAGCAGTAGGGGATGAGGGGGTGAGGGGGTGATGGAGTGAATGGGTGGTGGAGTGATTGGATAACACGGCGAGAGAGTGGCGCACCTTGTCACCCCGTCACCTTGTCACCCCCTCACCTTGTCACCCCCTCACCTTGTCACCCCCTCACCCCTCAAGCCTCCTGGGACGCAGTTTCAAAGCATGAAGGAGACCAACGATGATCAGGCAGCTTCTCTCGCAACGGATCTCGCTTCAAGCGGTCGCGCTCATGGTCGCCTTGGCGGCGCTTGGTGCGGTGCCGTTTGCCCGGGCAGCGCCGGCCGAGCGGCCCAACGTGATCCTGGTGATCACCGACGACCAGGGCTACGGCGACGTGGCCGCGCACGGCAACACGATGATCCAAACGCCCAACCTCGACAAGCTCTACGCCGAAAGCGTGCGCCTGACCGATTTCCACGTCGATCCCACCTGCTCGCCCACGCGGTCGGCCTTGATGTCGGGCCGCTACTCGACGCGGACCGGCGTCTGGCACACGATCATGGGCCGCTCGATGATGAGCCCCACCGAGGTCACGCTGGCCGAGGTGTTCGCCTCGGGCGGGTACCGGACGGGCATGTTCGGCAAGTGGCACCTGGGCGACAACTTCCCCTGCCGCCCGCAGGACCAGGGCTTCGACGAAGCCTTCTACCACGGCGGGGGTGGCGTGGGCCAGGGACCCGACTACTGGGGCAACGACTACTTCGACGACACCTACTTCCGCAACGGCAAGCCGGAGAAGGTCGCCGGCTACTGCACCGACGTCTGGTTCGCCGATGCGATTCGGTTCATCGAGAAGAACAAGGACCGCCCGTTCTTCGTCTATCTTTCGACCAACGCCCCGCACGGGCCGTACCTGGTGGCCGACGAGTACTGGAAACCGTACGCCGAAAAGGGCGTTCCGCCCACTATGGCCCACTTCTACGGGATGATCACCAACATCGACGAGAACATGGGCGATCTGGTGTCGAAGCTGGACGCGTGGGGGCTCGAGGAAAACACGATCCTCGTCTTCATGACCGACAACGGCACGGCCGCCGGCGCCGGGCGCCGCCGCAAAGAGCCCGGCACGTGGAACGGCTTCAACGCCGGAATGCGGGGCGCCAAGGGCTCGGAGTACGAGGGCGGGCATCGCGTGCCGTTGTTCATCCGCTGGCCCCGGGGCGGGATCGGCGGGGGCCGCGACGTGGATCAGCTCACCGCGCACGTCGACGTGTTGCCGACGCTCGCCGATCTATGTGGGCTCGTGCGCCCCGACGGCCCGCCGCTGGACGGCAAGAGCCTGACGCCCCTTCTGAAAGGCGACGCTCGCGCCTGGCCCGAACGGACGCTGTTCGTCCATTCGCAACGCATCCCGTACCCCGAGAAGTGGCGCAAGTGCTCGGTGATGACGGAGCGATGGCGGCTGGTGGGCGGCAAGGAGCTTTACGATATCGAGGCCGACCCGGGGCAGAAGCGCGACGTGGCCGGCCAGCACGCCGAGGTGGCCGCCCAGCTCACGGCCGCCTACGAGGGCTGGTGGACGAGCCTGTCGGAGGTGTTCGATGAGTTCGTTTACCTCGGGATCGGCTCCGAGGCCGAGCCGGTCACGCGCCTGGTGGCCCACGACTGGCACCCGCCTTCTCAGGCCGAATCGCCGTGGAATCAAGGGCACATCCGCGAGCCCAAGGGACAGATTCTGACCGCCAACGGCTGGTGGGCGATCGAGGTGACCCGGCCCGGCAGATACCAGTTCGAGCTCCGCCGCTGGCCGGACCACGTTGACGAGTCGATCGAGGCCACCGCAGCCCGGCTCAAGATCGCCGACGTGGACCTCTCCCAGCCGGTGCCGCCGGGGGCCACCAAGGCGACGTTCACCGTCCCGCTCCGGCCGGGCAAAACGCGGCTCCAAACCTGGCTCACCCTGCCCGACGGCCGACAGCGCGGGGCGTACTTCGTGTACATCCGCCGGGTGGAGTAGCGGGGAGCAGCGGAAAGAGGGCAATGGGGTTATTTGGCTATTAGACGGTGCCCCGGTTAGAGCCCGCGCCGGACGCGACCAACCGTCACGCGCGCTTCACCAGCCGCTCGGCCAGGAACTGATGGTCCTTGCTGAACAGCCTTAGATAGCTGGATAGGACCGCGGAGCAGGCACCCAGCGACGCTCCCGACGCGACCAGAAACATGATGACGATCTGATACATCACGGCCTGAAACGGCTCCACACCGCCGAGGATCTGCCCGGTCATCATGCCGGGCAGGTTGACCAGTCCGACGATCATCATCCGGTTGATGAGGGGAATCATCCCGGTGCGCACGGCGCGCCGGATGGCTTCGTGGGCGGCCTCCCAGCGGGTGGCCCCGAGGGCCAGGAGCGTTTCGACCTGGTCGCGCTTCGTGTCCAGCTCTTCGCCCAGACGATCGAGGCCCAGGGAGATGCCGTTGAGCGTGGTGCCCAGGATCATCCCCAGAAGCGGGATGGCGTACTGCGGCATGTACCACGTGTCGGGCCCGGACGATCCCGAAAAGTGCAACGGCGGCGATCAGCCAAGAGCTGGAGGCCATGGCGACGATGCCGTCGGCCCAGATCCCGCGGTAGCGATAGCCGGCCCTTCGCACGGCCGCGCCGGCCGCGATGAGCGTCATCGCCAACATCAGGGCCGTGACCACGTACCACGGTCGGCCGGGAAAGAAGATCCATTCCAAGACGAGCCCGATGAGCAGGAGTTGGACCACGGTGCGAATCGACGCCACCAGCAGTCGCCGTTCGAGGTCCAGCTTCAGCACGAGCGAGATCGCCCCGTTGAGGAGAATCAGCGCGGCGGCCACAACGAGCTGCCACGGTCCGAGGAGGATCAGTTCGTTTTCCTGCATCGCAAAGTCCCCATTCGGTTTACCGTCGGGGGTGGATCCCTGCGCCGGCTACCACGGGCCGTCCGTCAGCCGCCCATCGTCGACGGCGAGGCTGCGGCGGGTCATGCGCCGGGCTTGCTCCTGGTCGTGGCCCACCCAAAGGAAAGACCGGCGCCGGGGCGCCTCGTCGACCCACCCGGAGATCAGCTCCTCGACGACGGCGGCGGTCTCGGCATCGAGCGCGGCCGTCGGCTCGTCGAGCAACAGCATCGCCGGCTCGAGCTGGATCGCCCGCACCAGCGCCGCCACCTGCATCTCGCCCCCGGAGAGATCGCGAACGCGCTTTTCGAGGAACGACGCGTCGCGGCCCAAACGCTTGAGCTGATCGAGCACGCGATCCCGGTCGAAGCGGCGTCCGCGGTGAGCCCGGAAGGCGAGGGGCCTTGCCAGCGCCGCCGCGACGGTTTCTTGGCCGAAGGCCGGGCGCTGGTGCAGGTAGATCGCCTGGCGGCGGAACGCGGGAATCATGTCTCGGCGAGCGACCTGCCCCTTCCAGCGGACCTCGCCGGAGTCGAGCGGGTCGAGCAGAACCAGCGCCCTCATCAATAGCGTCTTCCCCGACCCGGAAGGCCCCACCAGCGCGATCCGCTCGCCGGCACGGACTTCCAGGGAGACGTCCTCAACAAGCCATCGTCGGCCGTCCGGGTGTTGGCGGCAGACGCGGCAAGCCTCGAGAAGCACGGTGTTTGACATCGTAGATGACCAGGGCTCGAGTGCGGCGCGGATCGCACCGTCGCCGTCTGTTCCGACAGCGGATCGAAGTCGTCTACTCCGACACCTCGCCCCGAGGAGGACGTGCGCAAGCGCGTCAAAGGTTCTCCGGCAGCTCCCACGGCGCACGCATCGGGCGGCTGAGCCTCGCGTTCGCCTCATCGTCGCCGACGAACTGCTCTTCCACGGGGTCCCAGCGCAGCGGGCGCCCGAGCCAGCGCGCGATGTTGCCAAGGTGGCACGCGGTGGCCGCGCGGTGGCCGACCTCCACGTCGCAGGTGAGCCCGTGGCGCGCCCGCACGCACTGGAGCCACTGCCGCGTGTGGATCGGGGCCGTGGCGCCCGGGAAGAGGGCCGGGTCGTTCGGCGGCGCCCCTTTGCCCAGCTCCGGCGGGTCGTAGGTGGCCACGCCGCAGGCGACCGTGATCGTGCCCTCCTCGCCCACGAAGATCGCGCCGCCCTGCGGGGCGTCGTCGAACTTGACGACGACATCGTCAGGATAGACGTATTCGAGCGGGCAGGTGAGCCCCTCGCCGAACGGCTTGACTTCGCTGGGTCCGCTTGCGTCCATGCCCAGGCCGTACTGCACGAGGTCCATTCCGTGCGCGCCCCAGGAGGTGAGCATCCCGCCCGACCAGGGCTTGAAGGCCATCCAGCCGAACCAGTCGCGCATGCGCGAGCCGTTGTAGATCTTGGAGTGGAAGGGACGCTTGGCCGACGGCCCGAGCCACGTGTCCCAGTCGAGCCCCTCGGGCACGGGCTCGCCCGGGAGGTCGCAGTCGCGCGGCGAGCGGTTGTTCGTGACGTGTACCTCGCGGACCTTGCCCAGGCGCCCGGCCCGAACGAACTCGCACGCCCGCATCGCCGCGGGGATCGACCGCTGCTGCGGGCCGACCTGGAAGATGGTGTTGTACCGCCGGGCGGCGTCGACCATCGCCCTGCCTTCTCGCACGGTGAGCGAGAGCGGCTTGTCGCAGAACACGTCCTTGCCGGCCTGGCAGGCGTGGATCGCCTGAAGGGCGTGCCAGTGGTCGGGCGTGGTGATCACCACCGCGTCGACGTCCTGGTTGTCGAGAAGCTCGCGGTAGTCGCCGCAGGTGGCGTAGTCGTGCCCTTCGGCGACCCGGGCCACGCGCCGGGCATCGACGTCGCAGACGGCGACGATTTGGGCGTCGTCGGGCAAGTGGTGGAGGATGTGATTGCCGCGCGCGCCCAGCCCGATGTAACCCACGCCGATCCGGTCGTTCGCCCCAGCGCTAGCGGACCTGGCCAACACGCCTCCGGGGACCATGTAAGGAACGGCCAGCGCGGCCGAGGCGGCCTTTCCCATGAGGCGGAAGAAACGCCGTCGCGACGTCCGAGTGGATCGATCCATGGGCAAGTCTCCCCATCGCAGCCAGTGGCGGCCCGCTTTCGCGCAGTCCCGATTTTCTGCCGTGGCAGTCTAACACGGCCCCATCGGGTTGGCAAACTCCCCCGCCGGCCCTGCCGACTGCCGGCGCCGGCACGTTACAATACGGGCCATGAACGAGCCTGGATTCGAGATCTTGCATGAATCGGACGCGTGCCTGGCCGTGGGGAAGCCCCCCGGTTTGCTGACTCAGGCACCCCCCGGGATCGACAGCCTGGAGGTCCGCGTCAAGGAGTATCTGCGAGGCCACGGCGACCAGCGGGGCCCCGTCTACTTGGGCGTGCCCCACCGGATCGATCGGCCTGCCTCCGGGGCGATGGTGCTCGGCAAGACCCGCCGGGCGACGCGCAAGCTGGCGGAGCAATTCGAGCGACGCGCGGTGACGAAGGTCTACTGGGCGTGCGTCGAAGGGGACGTCGCCCCGGCAAGCGGCACGTGGCGGGACTATCTCCGCAAGGTGCCGGGCGAAGCTCGGGCGGAGGTGGTCGAGGCCGCCCATCCCGGCGTGCGGATCGCCGTGCTGGGCTATCGGACCCTGGGCGACGGACCATGGGGCACTTGGCTCGAGATCGAGCTGGAGACGGGGCGGACGCACCAGATCCGCGTCCAGGCGTCCAGCCGCGGACACCCGGTGTTGGGCGACTTCCAGTACGGCTCCTCGTTCCCCTTCGGGCCCCAACACGAAGACGAGCGACTGAGAACGATCGCACTACACTCTCGTAGCTTGAGCTTCCGGCACCCCAAGACCCACGAGGCGATCCGCGTCACGGCGTCGCTACCGGCAGCGTGGTTGACCCTCGGACCGTTCGAAGACGCACGGTGACGGTCTCAGCCGCTTGCGGCTTCGCACGTCATCGCATACAATTCTCCGTGCGAAGCCGTAAGCGGCTGCGTTTCGTTACTTGGGTCTGGAGACCTCAGACGCAGGAGACGTTTCCATGCCGCGGCCGATCGTCATTGCCCACCACCTGATCTGGACGGGTTACGGCTGGTGGCTGCCGAACGATCCCCGTGGGAGCACGTCGCGGAGGATCGCCAGCGACGTGATCGCGGAGCTGGGTGAACTGCACTATGGCCGTCGGAAGGTCCAGCCGTCGTCCGCCGTGATGCGCGATTTTCACCAGCGCTCCGAAGAAGTGCTCCTGTTCCCGCTGATCGAGTTCGGCCCTCGCGAGGTCGATGCGATTGCGGCTGCGTTCGCCGACTCGATCGCCGAGCATCGATACACGTGCTACGCCTGCGCGATCATGCCGGACCACGTCCACGTGCTCGTGCGCAAGCACAAGCACAAAGCGGAGCAGATGATCGAGAATCTCCAGGACTCCAGCCGCTCGCGACTTCGCACCTCGGGTCTCTGCGAACCCGATCATCCCGTCTGGGGCGGCCCGGGCTGGAAGGTCTTCCTCGACCGTCCCGACGCCGTTCGGCGGACCATCCGCTACGTCGAAGAGAACCCGATCCAGCGCGGTCTGCCGCCGCAGCGCTGGCCGTTCGTCGCCGAGTACGACGGTTGGCCCTTGCACCCGGGGCACAACCCGAATTCGCCGTATGCGCGCCGATTGAGGGCGTGTGGGCGCATGTGATGCGAAGCCGCAAGCGGCTCTTTCCAGTGGAGAGGCCGCAAACGGCTTCTCAACTGGCGAACGTGTCCAGCTCGGGGGATTCCACGCGGACGTAGTCTTCGTACCGCATGCTGACCGAGACGCGGTGATCGCCCGCGTTGAAGTTGATCGTCTCGTTCTCGCCGAGCCGCTCATCGCAGAGCGTGGGCAGGCCGAACAGGCTGCCGAACGGGGGGATCGAGCCTGGTTCGAGACCGGTCAGGTGCTCGACTTCGTCCCGGTCGGCGAATCGGAGCTTGCGCCAGCGGCGCGCCCGACGCACCTCCCGGCTGGCCAGCTTGCGATCGGCCGGAATGACGAACATCACGAACCGGTCGTCGGCCTTGCACACCAGCGCCTTGGCCCCGCTCGCCAAGGGGGTGCCGCGGATCTCGGCCGCCTCTTCGCTGGTATAGACCGGCTCGTGCCGCAGCACCTCGAAAGCGACGCCACGAGCGTTCAATAGCTCTTCGATCCGCGCGAAGACCGAGTCCGACATAGCCGTCCTCTTTCCAAGCCCTGGTGGCGACCTCTCGGCCGTCTGGGAACCCTACTCCCCGCAATGTACGGCACGCGTCCCGCCGCTTCAAGCCGGCCCGGCACAAACGGCGTCGACCAGGCGTCGACGCCTTCCCAATCGGCGCCAAAGCGTTACGATTTGTTACACGCCCGGCGCGGCCCGATCGGGTCATGTGCGCCCGTCGCCGCGTCGTCTCACCGAAATCAAGGGATGAAAAAAACCAGTATCTGCTCAGCCATCTGAAGTAGATGTAAGAAGAGGGAAAATGGAAAGCGAGCAATTCCAAAGCTGGAGGAGGCCATAATCACATCAGCTTGCCTTTCTCATTTTCCCCCTTTTCCCTCTTTCCTTATTACACATCGAGAGTCACTTCATTTGGCTGAACTGTTACAAAAACCAACACCCTCCAGACGGGGAGAATCGTCATATGACCGCTCGGCAACCGGAGAACGACCCCTTTGACGCCCGAGACACTTTCGACACCGGCTCCGGCCGAGCGGGAATCTACCGCCTGGCGAAACTGGAGGAGGCGGGGCTGACCGAGGTCGCGGCGCTGCCGTTCTCGATCCGCGCACTGCTGGAGTCCGTGTTGCGCAACTGCGACGGGTACCAAGTGACGGAGAACGACGTCAAGAACCTGGCCGGCTGGAGCGCCACGTCGCCGCCCGCCGCGGAGATCCCCTTCAAGCCGGCCCGCGTCCTGCTTCAGGACTTCACGGGCGTGCCCGCCTTGGTCGATCTGGCGGCCATGCGAAGCGCGATGCACCGGCTCGGCGGCGATCCGAGTCGGATCAATCCCCTGATCCCGGTCGATCTGGTCGTCGACCACTCGGTCCAGGTCGACCGTTTCGGGTCGCCCGACGCGCTGGCCTTCAACGTCGACTTGGAGATGCGGCGAAATCGCGAGCGCTACGAGTTCTTGCGGTGGGGCCAGAAGGCGTTTTCCAACTTCCGGGTGGTCCCCCCCGCCACGGGAATCGTCCATCAGGTGAACCTCGAGTTCCTGGCCAAGGGCGTGTTCCTTCGCGAGGACGCGGCCGGGCCGGTTGCCCTGCCCGACACGCTCGTGGGCACCGACAGCCACACCACGATGACGGGCGGCCTGGGCGTGCTCGGTTGGGGCGTCGGGGGGATCGAGGCCGAAGCCGTGATGCTGGGCCAGCCACTCTATATCTTGATGCCCGAGGTGATCGGTTTCGAGCTGACCGGCGAGCTGCCCCCCGGGGCCACCGCCACCGACCTGGTGCTCACCGTCACCCAGATCCTCCGGCGCGAGGGCGTGGTGGGGAAGTTCGTCGAGTACTTCGGGCCGGGCGTATTGAACATGGAGGTCGCCGATCGGGCGACGCTGGCCAACATGGCACCCGAGTACGGCGCCACCATGGGGTTTTTTCCCATCGACGACCGATCCCTCGCCTACCTCCGCTTCACCGGACGAACCGACGCGGAAGTCGAGCTGGTCGAGCGGTACACCAAAGAGCAACGGCTGTTTCGCACGGCCGACTCGCCCACGCCGAGCTACACCAAGGTCCTCTCGCTCGATCTCGGGTCCGTCGAGCCGAGCCTGGCCGGACCCAAGCGCCCGCAGGACCGTGTGCCCCTGGGCGCGATGAAGGAGGCATTCGGCCAATCGCTTCGGGCGCCGGTCGGCGAGCGCGGCTTCGCGTTGGCCGACGACCAGATCGGGCGTACGGCCGAGGTGGCGCAGGAGGGAAGCACCATCGAGGTCGGGCACGGGGCCGTGGTCATCGCGGCTATCACAAGCTGCACCAACACGAGCAATCCGAGCGTGATGCTTGCCGCCGGACTCGTGGCCCGGAAGGCCGTCGAAAAGGGCCTCCGCGTCAAGCCCCACGTGAAGACAAGCCTGGCCCCGGGCTCCCGCGTGGTAACGGACTACCTGGAGCGAGTCGATCTGGACAAGGACTTGGAAGCCCTGGGGTTCCACACGGTCGGCTACGGCTGCACGACATGCATCGGCAACAGCGGGCCGCTGCCGGAGCCGGTGGCCAAGGCGATCGCCGACGCGGACCTGGTCGCGGCATCCGTGTTGAGCGGCAACCGCAACTTCGAGGGCCGGATCAGCCCCCTGGTCAAGGCCAACTACCTGGCCAGCCCGCCGCTGGTCGTCGCCTACGCCCTGGCCGGCACGGTCGACATCGATCTGGCCACGGAGCCAATCGGGTCGGGCCCGGACGGGCAGCCCGTGTATCTCAAAGACATCTGGCCGAGCCGCGAAGAGGTAGAGGCGGCGGTCGCCGAGGCGGTCCGGCCCGAGATGTTCCGCCGCCGGTACACGGGCGTGTTCGAGGCCAACGAGCAGTGGAACGAACTGCCGGTCGCCGCCGGGGAACTGTACGATTGGGGGGAGAGCACGTACATCCAAGAGCCCCCGTTCCTGGTGGATCTGGCCGCGGAACCGGGGCCGATCGAACCGATCCGCGGCGCCCGGGTGCTGGTCGCGTTGGGTGATTCGGTCACCACCGACCACATCTCGCCTGCGGGCACGATTGCCTCGGACAGCCCGGCCGGCTGTTATCTCCAAGACCGCGGCGTGACGCCCGTCGACTTCAACAGCTACGGCTCCCGGCGGGGGAACGACCGCGTGATGACCCGGGGGACCTTTGCCAACATCCGCATCCGCAACCTGTTGGCCCCCGGCACCGAAGGGGGCATTACCCGGCACCTGCCCGACGGCCGGCAAACGACCATCCATGAGGCGGCCGAACGGTATCAGGAGGAGGGTGTCCCGCTCGTGGTCCTCGCCGGCGCGGAATACGGGACGGGCAGCAGCCGCGACTGGGCGGCCAAGGGCACCGAGCAGTTGGGCGTCCGGGCCGTGATCGCTTCCGGCTTCGAGCGGATCCACCGCAGCAATCTGGTGGGCATGGGGGTGCTGCCCTTGGAACTCCCCGAGGGCACCACCTGGCAGTCGCTGGGACTGACCGGGGAGGAAACCCTCGATGTCCCGGTCGACGACCGCTTGGCCCCCGGCGACGAGCTGACCCTCCGGGCGACGACCGCCGCCGGCCAGCTTTGCGAGTTCCGAGCCAAGGTTCGCATCGACACGCCGGTCGAGCTGGAGTACTACCGTAACGGCGGGATTCTCCCGGCCGTCCTGCGCAAGCTGCTGAAGGCGGATTGAGCGACGTCGGCGCACTGGTTGCGCGAGAATGCAGCCGATGGCGTAAGCGCTCTGCGACCTGACGGCGCGAGCACTGGACCTTGCACGCGGCGCCGAGCTTGGGCCGTGTCGACCAAGCCGGGCTACCGGCGGTGGGCCAACTCCTGGCCGACCATCTCCAGATCGCGCTGATAGAAGTGGATCGCCTCGGTGGGGGTCAGGTTGAAGATCGCCCGACCGTCGGTCTCCCAGTGGTTGCGGTCGAAGCGAAATACCGCCGTGGCGGAACGAAGGTTCCCCACGGCGTCGGGGGCCCCCGAAGACCACCGATCGAACTCGTCCATCTCGATCGTCACGGCCACAAACGCCGAAAGCTCTCCGGTGGAACGACTTCGGGCGTAGGCCACGTCGTCATCGAAGAAGCAGTCCGACCACCTCGGGCCCTCGGCCTTGCCCGCCGCCGCACCAAGCTGCACGAACTTCGCTTCCAATCGCTCCCGCTGGTGGTGGAAGTCGCGGCAGGCCTCCGCGAAACGCGCCTTGCGCCGCGCTGCCGACAACGGCCGCCAAGCCAAGGCGGCCCCCACCAACACGCAGACCGTAATCACGAGAAGGACCCAGAAAACGGGCTCCATCGCGAGCCCCCCGAAGTAAGTGGCGAAATGCCAAGGGATTACCTCGCCCTGTATTGTAGAACGCTCGGCGGGAAAAATGCAAGCGCCGCGCCGCGAATTGCCCGGAAACGGCAAGTCTGGCGGGCAGTCGCATTGTTTAGTTTGTTCAGCCAAATGGGGTGGATTTGGCAAGAAGAACGGGCCCCCTCCACCCAAACGACGGGACGTGGGGGACGCTGAACCGACTCCGGGCGACTCCCAGAGCCTCAGTAGCCCACGCTCTGAACTTGCCGGTAGCTGGGTGGCACTGGCCTCGGGCCAGTGCGTCGACGAAAGCACGGGCAAGATGCCCGTGCCGCCCGCAAAACGACGGTTCCCGTGCGACTGGTGCCCGGCCACGGCAAATGGTACGGTCTGGCCATGGCGATTCTCGGGGCCCACATGTCGATTGCCGGCGGATACCACCGGGCGGTGGAAAGGGCCGCCGCGTGCGACTGCGACTGCGTCCAGCTCTTCACCAAGAACAACAACCAGTGGCGGGCCAAGGTGATCGGGCCGGAAGAAGCCGAACGGTTTCGCCATGCACTCGCGGAGCTCGGCGTCTCCCATCCGGCCGCCCACGTCGCCTACCTGATCAACCTGGCCAGTCCCGACAGGGCGATCTGGCGCAAGTCGGTCGATGCCTTCGTCGTCGAGCTGCGCCGCGCCGAGACGCTCGGCATCCCCCACCTGGTGACGCACCCGGGGGCCTACACCACCAGCACCGAAGCTCGCGGGCTTCGCCGGGTGGTGCGGGCCCTGGATGAGATTCACCGCCAGACGCGGGGCATTCGGGCGAAGTGTCTTCTGGAAACGACGGCCGGACAAGGGACTTCGCTCGGCTGCCGCTTCGAGCAACTGGCCACGATTTTCGACCGGGTAAAGGATCCCGAGCGCCTGGGAGTCTGTTTCGACACGTGCCACGTCTTCGCGGCCGGCTACGCCATGCGGTCGCAGAAGGAGTACCGGGCGACGATGCGAGCCCTGGACGCCACCGTGGGGCTCGAGCGAGTCAGTGCGTTCCATTTGAACGACAGTCGCCGCGAGCTCGGCTCCCGCGTCGACCGCCACGCCCACATCGGACGCGGCAAGATGGGCCTCGAGCCGTTTCGACGCCTGCTGGCCGACCGCCGATTCCGCAAGGTCCCCATGTACCTGGAAACGCCGAAAGGAAAGGAAAACGGCGTCGACCTCGACGTGATCAACCTGCGCGTGCTGCGGGGGCTCATCACCCTGCCAAGCCAGTCGCGTGGCACGCGCTGAGGAGCGATAGGCGAAAACTCCTCCGGGCCCCCATACCCGTCGGCGTCGATCCCCGGTGTCCTTTGGCCAAACCGGCGGGCCCGAAGAGGCGGGGTACCGTTGACCCTAGAGAGGTATACCGGTAGATTACAGAAGGACGTGAACCGGGGGCGATCCGCGCTGGCCAGCCCCCGGACGCGACGGAACAGGTCTCGTCTTGTCGAGAAGCCGGTCGGATGAGCCTGACCTACTTTAGACGCTACCGGATGGAGATCGATCTGGTCGGCCTCGACTGGTCGCCCCCGGCGGTGCCGCGCGATTATCGGTTTTTGGCCTGGGACGATTCCCTGTTGGACGCGCACGCGGAGGCCCAGTACTGGAGTTTTCGTGACGAGATCGATGCCAACGTGTTTCCTTGTTTCGGGGAATTGGCGGGCTGCCGACGGTTGATCCAGGAGATCACCCGCAAGGAGGGGTTCTTGCCGGAAGCCACTTGGCTGGTCGTGTGCAACGGCTCGCGGACGCGAGAGCACGAGCTGTGCGGTACGGTCCAGGCAGTTCGGGACCGCCACGGAACGGGGTCGGTGCAGAACGTGGGGATCACGGCGCCGCATCGCAACCGCCGCGTTGGGACCGGTCTGCTGTATCGGTCGTTCGAGGGGTTCCTGCGGCGGGGCGTGACCCGGGTTCACTTGGAGGTGACGGCGCAGAACGTGGGGGCCGTGCGGTTTTATCGCCGGATCGGGTTTGCCACCGTCAAGACGGTCTTCAAGCCGGCCGACGTGGCGTGTTCGTGAGGAGTGGGGAGAAGGGAGTTGGGAGTCGGGCGACAGAAGCGAGAACGTGCGAGAGAGACAGACGGGCGTCCGAGTGAGCGATGCATCCTCCCACTCGCTAGTCCCCACTCCCAACTCCCTTCTCCCAACTCCTTTCCGGCTCTCTACTTCGCAAACAAACCAGAGGAGAGCAGGTGGCCGAGACGACGTTTTCGCACTCGCTAGCCAACGGCCTGGTGCTGGTCGCCGAGCCGATGACGTGGCTCGAATCGGCGGCGTTTGCCTTGATGGTGCCGGCCGGTTGCGTTCACGACCCGGACCGGCGAAGCGGATTGGCGAGTTTCACCTGCGAGATGGCGCTTCGGGGCGCGGGCGAGCGCGACAGCCGCCGCTTCATCGGCGATTTGGACAACCTGGGCGTGCAGTGGAGCGACTCGGTAAGCGAGGCGCACACGACCTTTCGCGGGGCGACCCTGGCGGCCAACCTGCCCGCGGCCCTGGCCGTCTTCGCCGACGTGGTTCGCCGCCCGCACCTGCCGGCCGATCAGTTGGAGGCCGGCCGTCAGGTGATGCTCCAGGAGCTTCGGGCGGTGGAAGACGAGCCGGCGCAGAAGGTGATGATCGAGCTCCGGCGCCGCCACTACCCCCGGCCGTGGGGCCGCCCCACCCAGGGCGAGTTCGAGGCCTTGGAGACGATCACCATCGGCGACGTCCGCGAGCACTTCGATCGGGGTTTTCGGCCTAACGGCGCGGTGCTCGCCGTCGCCGGACGGTTCGACTGGGCTCGTTTGCGGGGGGCCGTGGAGAAGCTGTTCGGCGACTGGGAGTCCGGCGCCGAGCCCGCGATCGGCGAGGAACCCTGGTCACCGAGACACGACCACCTGGCCTACGATTCCAGCCAGACGCAGATCGGCGTTTCGTACCAGAGCGTGCCCTACCGTCATCCCGACTACTTCCAGGCATGGGGCGCCGTGGGCGTGCTCAGCGGGGGCATGAGTGCCCGGCTGTTCACCGAAGTGCGCGAGCGGCGCGGCCTCTGCTACAGCGTCTACGCCACGTACCATTACCTTCGCGACCGGGCCGGGGTGTTTTGCTACGCCGGCACCAGCGCCGACCGGGCCCAAGAGACGCTGGACGTAGTGGTCGCCGAGCTGACCCGCCTGGCTCGCGGCGTCGAAGCCCACGAGCTGGACCGGCTCAAGGCCCGCATCAAGAGCCTCCTGATCATGCAGCAGGAGTCGAGCTCCGCGCGGAGCGCAGCGATCGCCCGCGACTGGTATCACTTGCATCGCGTCCGCACCCTGGACGAACTCGGTCGGCTGGTCGAGGGTTTGACGTGCGAAAGCATCAACGCCTACCTGGCCGAGCATCCGCCCGGCGAGTTCACCGTCGTTACGCTCGGTCCGCGCGAGTTGGAGGTGCCCGTTGGAGTTTCGTGAGCAAACGCTGGACAACGGCCTGGAAATCGTGGCCGAGTGCAACGACCAGGGCTATTCGACGGCTTTGGGTTTCTTCGTCAAGACGGGCGCCCGCGACGAGACCGACGCGATCGCCGGCGTGAGCCATTTCCTCGAGCACATGGCGTTCAAGGGAACGGCCACGCGCACGGCCGGCGACGTCAACCGCGAATTCGACGAGATGGGCGCGGATTACAACGCCTTCACGGCCGAGGAGGGGACGGTGTACTACGCGGCGGTCCTGCCGGAGTGCCAGGATCGGGCGGTGGGACTTCTGGCCGACATCCTCCGCCCCACGCTGCCCCCGGACGATTTCGATTCCGAGAAGCAGGTGATCCTCGAAGAGATCTTCATGCACGAGGATCAGCCGCCGTTCGGGGCGGAGGAGAAGTGCCGGGCGGCTCACTTCGGCTCGCACCCGCTCTCGCGCAGCATCCTTGGCACGGTCGAGAGCGTCACCGGCCTGACCGTCGAGGCGATGCGCGAGTACCTCGATCGCCGCTACAGCCCGGACAACATCGCGCTGGTGGGCACGGGGCGGATCGATTTCGACGCGCTGGTGTCGACCGCGAGCCGGTGTTGCGCGTCGTGGGAGCCCCTCGAAACCGGGCGCGCCGCGGCCTCGGCCGACTCCAACGCCCATTTCGTCGCGATCCCGAAGGAAACGGCTTCCCAGCAGTATGCGGTGCGGATGTCCGACGGCCCCAGCGCGATCGACGCGGATCGCTACGCCGCCGCGCTGTTGGCCATGGTGCTGGGCGATGACAGCGGCAGCCGGCTCTATTGGGAGCTGGTCGACACGGGCCTGGCCGAGCACGCCGTCGTGGGCCACATGGACTACGAAGACGCCGGCATCTACGTCGTTCACCTGAGCTGCGACCCGGACCAAGCCGCGGACAACCTGCAACGCCTCCTCGACATCCTCCGCCAGGCGGAGTCGGACGGGATCACCGACGAAGAGCTCGATCAGGCCAAGAGCAAGTTGAGCTCGCGGGTCGTGCTCTCGGCCGAGCGTCCCCTGAACCGGCTCTCGGCGGTGGGGGCGGAATGGGTGGTGCGCCGGGAGTACCTTTCCGTGCGCGACGTGCTAGACGCCCTCGCCGCGGTCACGCGCGACGATGTCTCTCGCCTCCTCGCCAAGTTCCCCCTCTCGCAGGGCACCACCGTGACGATTGGTCCGTTGGCGGATGTCCCTCCTCCGCTTTGACCGCAGGAGCCCGACGGCCATGAGCGGAAGGCCCGATTACATTTTCACCCCCTCACCCCCTCACCCCTTCACCTTGTCACCCCCTCACCGCCCTTACTCGTCGTCCTCCTCTTCCTGACGCAACCCCGACTCGTAGTCTTCCAGTTGCCGATAGAGGTCGTCGGGGCCGATGGGGCCGAGGTCGACGGTGCACTCCATGGCGGCCATCACCCGCTCGTCGATCGTCCGCCGGATGATCTCCCGCACGTCGTCGCCCACGAGGTTTTTCTGCTCCGAGAGCCTTGCCAGGCGGACGATGCCGGTCGGGTCCACGTCGGAGGAGCGGAAGGCCTGGGGGAGCCATTCCTGGCGGTCGGCCAGGACGGCCTCCAGCAAGGGATCGGTGAGGAAATCGACGCGCTTGGCCCGCGACGCGGCGGCCTCCAGGTGGATCAGCCAGATCTCGGCCAGCTCGTACGCCGTGGGGGAGTCGACTTCGATTACGTAGGTGAATCGCCCGGGGCGCAGGAAGGCCGCGTCGATGTTCTCCCGGCGGTTGGTAGCGGCGATCACCACGAGCCGCTGGCTGCGCCGCGCGAGATTGTCCATCAGCTCCAAGATACACCCCACCATGCGATTGTACCAGGCGTCGGGGTCCTTGGCGCTGGTGCGTCGGGAGCCGAGGCTGTCGAACTCGTCGAGGAAGATGATCGCCCGCTCGTGCTCGCTCGCCTGTTCCCACAGCCGGCGCAGGTTTTTCTGCATGTTCCCCGCCCACATGTCCTCGAACACGCTGGTGGGCGGGGCGTAGAACGGGCATTGGGCCTCGCCGGCCAGGCATCGGGCCAGGTGGGTCTTTCCAATCCCCGGGCGCCCGCATAAGAGAACGCCCCGGGGAAGCTCGGCGCCCCATTCCTCGAGGATCGGATCGCCCTTGAGATAGGCCGCGATCGTGCGCAGCCGCCGCTTGACGAGGCCGTGCCCGCCGACGTCGCCCAAGGTGCAGGTGGGCTTGGTCAGGTAGGGCGAGAAATCACGGATCCGGCCCTCTCCCTCGTCGGAGTCGTCGCTCTTGTCCTTGCGGCCCGTGCGCGACTCGTCGCGCTTCTTCCGGGCAACGAGAAGCTGCACCCCGGCCTTCTCGTAGCCCAGCTCCTCCGCTTTCTCGTAGTCGGCGATCGCCTCGTCGTACTCCTTCTTGTACTCCCGGATGAGCCCTCGCGTGTACCACGCCTCGCCCAGCGCGGCGTTCATCTCGATCACCTTCGACAGATCGCGCTCGGCCCGGTCGTACTCTCGTTTTCGCGTGTAGGCGAGCCCCCGGTTGAAATAGGTCTCCAGCAGCTCCCCGTTGATTTCCAGTGCCAAGTCGTAGCACCAGATCGCCTCGTCGAACCGCCCCAACTGGTAGAAATCGTTGGCCAGATTGTGCAGCTCGTGCTCCACCGAAAGCGTCTCCCCGAATGCGGAGAGGACCGATTCGATTCCGCTCGGGCCCTCGACCGGTTCGAGTGCCGGAGGCCCGTCCGGGCAACACTCCTCCAAGAGGATTTTCACTCTTCGATGGGCCCGCTCGTAACGCGCACCGTCGAGCCCGCTCAGCCGCACCTCCACTCGGGCCAGGCGCCGGGCCAACTCATCCGGGATCGACTCGCCGGAACGGGGAAGTGGCGGCGCGGGGTCGGGCGTGTCGATCGACTGGCTGATCTTCCGCTCCCGGACCACCTGCTCATCCAGCTTCTGCTTGCGACGCATCAGCCGCACCAGCGTCGGCGACGACCGGTCCGGCTGGCGGTCGAAATCGAGGTCCGCCATCGACGCGAGCAGACGCCGAATCTCGTCCGCGCCGGCAGATCGATCCAATTGCACGGCGGCCGTCAGGCAGCCCAGCGACTCGACGGCCAATCCCTCCTCGGCGAATTTGCCCGCCAAGTGTAGGTACCGAACTGCCAGCGATTGTCGGATCATAATCTCGGCCTCCTATGCTTCATGTCCAAACGCGGACAACTCGGACAAGACGTGTGCGAGCGTCCTGCTCCCAGGGAGGCATCCTGCCGGCTGGTCGAATCACAAACACAAGTTGCTCGAGGGCCGCTGCGAGCGGAGCCCTGGAATCAGGACACGCAACCTCGGCGACAGTTCGTTCCACAATTCGACGTTTCGCGTTCGTACCGTGGTCCGCGTTTCCCGTCCTCTTGGCGACGGCCCCTTCTCGCGCCGAACCGGACGCACCTGTCGGCCTCACCGCGACCGTCATTCCTAGGGACGAACCGACCGACCAAGTTGTTCGATTGTTTCCACAGTTTGCAGCGGCGACTTCCGTCGCCCCACCCGGCGGCGCCCCGGCCGAGTCCCCTTCCGTACGCCGATTCACGACATTTCGCCGGGCGAACCGCCACGCCCCGGCAGCTCCTCAGCTCTCCACAGTATTCCGGCAACAGATCCAGCCGGCCGGCAAAGCGGAGCACCAAGAGCGCGCAGATTACGCCGCACGAGCAAGAGAACGTGACCTCGCGGGAGACGCCGTGCTTGCGCAAGCACGGCGTCCGGCTCACGTGCCACGGCCCCGGTGCACGCGACGGGTCTTGTCAGCCGGGCAAGTTTGCCGGCTCTCGCCCGGGCAGCCGGTGCACGAACAGCACGGCCCGATCCAGATACTCCTCGGCCAGCCGGACTAGGTGCAAGTGATGGGTAAAGAAGGCAATCTGGGTCCTTCGGGAAAGATCCGCCAAGACCCCGAGCGCGGCGGTTGCCCGATCGTCGTCGAAGCTGATCAGCACGTCGTCCACCACGAACGGGATCGGCTCGTTGCCATCAAGATGGCTTTCGAGGGCGGCAATTCGCAAGGCCAGGTAGAGCTGATCGCAAGTTCCTTCGCTCATGCCGTCCAGGTGAACGGGCGCCGTTTCCCCGGGCCGGGTGCCCACGAGCACGTCCTTCCCCTGGTCGTCCACGTCGGTCCGCAGCGACTCGAACGAGCCAAGCGTGAGCCGGCGAAACAGATCACTTGCCCGGCGGAGGATCGGGTCCTCGTGTTTCTTCCGATACCGCTCCATCGCTTCGCTGAGAACGACGGAAGCGAGCCGGAGCCGGGCGAACTGTCGGGCATCGGACTCGATCTGCGCCAAGAGGCCTTCTTTCTCTTCGTCGGCGTCGGCCGCGGCGGCGCTGGTGTCCATTGTCTCCAGGACGTTCTGCTCCCGGCCTCGGATCTCGCGAAGGTCCCCTTTCTCGGCCTCCCGCTCCTCGATCGCTTCGCACAACTCCTTCAACCGGCCAGGCACCTCGTCAGCATCGACTGCCTCCACTTCCGCGGCGAAATCCTCGATCGCGGCGCCGCCGGCTAACTCAAGGAGTCGCCCTTCCCGGTCCTTCAACTCATCGCGCAGTCGTCGCTGTTGGCCGGAGCGTTGGATCGCCTCGCTCAGGTCTTCGTGGCGCGGGACGCCGGCTTCTTGGCACATGGCGTCGAGCCGGGCGATCTGCTCATCGATCGTTCGTCGCGCGTGGTCGCGCTCCTTGACGCGGTCTGCTCGTTGGCGGCGAAGTTGCCCGAGCTTCTCGTCATCCCTGACTGCCTTCTGCCACCGGGCGTAGACTTCCCGGGCCTGGCGTTCCACGGGCAGCGATGCCAGGTCCGGGGCCACCTGATCCACCAGCGCTCGGACCTCCTGCTGGAATTGCTCGGCGTCGCGGTCGATCCCCTCGATCCGCAACGACAATGCCTCGGCGTCCTTCAGGCAGGCGAACAGATCGTTGATTCGCGCGAGCACCTCATTCGTCGCCGCGGGGGTCGTGTCGGGGGGAAGGCTAAGCGGCTCAATCGCGGTGGCCCACTGATCCCGCCATTCCTTCATTTTCCGTTGGGCCCGTTCTCTAGCCGCCTTCGCGTCGGCCGCGCTCTTCTGCAATTTCGCCCGATCGGCCGTCAGGCGTTCGCGCCGAGTGGCGACTTCGTCGAGCTGGTCGACCACCCGTTGGCATCGCCCCAACAGTGCGCTCAGGCTCTCGCCCGGCGAGTCCGTGGGCTGGTCGAGCTCCGCGAGCCGCTCGGCCAGCTCACGGCGGCACCCGTCGATCCGCGCTTCGAGCGTGCGGACGTTCGCCTTCGCGGTCCGGATCGCCTCGGCCTGCGAAGCCAACGCCCGCTGCCTTTCCAGCCAGGCCCTCATCTCGCGAGGCGATCGCGGTGTGATGCCCAGCGGTTCCCAGCATTCGTTCCACGCGCGCTCTGCCCGGCGCCGGTCCTCTTCCACCGCGTTCCGTTGCCCAGCCAGCTCGTCCAGCTCCCGCTCGATCGTCTGCCGGGACGCCTGGAGCTGGGCAAGCTGGGCCACGCGGCTCGCCTCGCGACGGAGCCGGTCGGCCAACCGATCGGCCGTCTGCACGGCCTGCTGATACGCGGCGGCCAGGTCGGTCTCCGAGGGAAAGTGATCGAGGAACTCGCGGAGTCCGTCGGCGTTCGGCTCGCCGTGTTGCCACGCTTCCAGGACGAGCTGCCAGCCCAAGTCGCGGATGCGTCGGGCCTCGGAAAGCTCCTTTTCCGTAGGCACGTCGCCTTCGCGCTCGAGCTGATCGAGCTGGCGTTCGCATTCGGCCAGACGGTCCTGCGCCCCCTGATGATTGCGCCGCACCAGCGCAAGCTGCTGGTCGCACTCCGCCAACTGGTCCTCGAAACGATCGACGGTCTCGGCGCTGGGGACGGCGAGTCTCTCCAGCTCGTCCAACGACCCGGACCACAGGGGCAGCTTTTCCAGATCGGCCGCCGCCTGGTCTTCGAGCCGGGTCAACTCGGTCTGGGAGCCCGCCAACTGCTGCTCCAAATCGCCGTGGGGTTGCGTGCGACGAACGGCGTCTTTCAAGGCGGCCGCGTCGCGAGCCGGCGGCAACTCGGCAATCGCCCGCTCAACCTCCGCCAGGTCGCTGCGAGAGTCTTCGATGTGCTGTTGAGCCTGCCGCAGCTCGTTGGCCAGTGCCTCGTAACGATTGCCGAGATTCTGAATCACGACCTTTTGCGGGCTCGTCAGGCGGAGCCGATCGGCGAACTCGATGCTCAGCTTCGGGTCGAGATCTTGGAGGATGTGCCGGGCGCCGGTCTCCAACTGTTGTCGCTTGGCCAGCAGGGTGGGTCGGTCGGCCTGGGCCTTGCGGTAACTACCCAGCTTCTGATGGACCTCCTCGATCACGTCGGCTTGCGCCAGAAGCGTCTCCGGCACCACGATCGATTCGATCCAGGCGTCGATCTGTGCAATCGCCTCCCGGGCGGTCTCTTCCGCCTTGCGTGCTGCGCGGAGGGTAGCGTCGGCCTCGCGGCGCTGTTCTGCGAAATCGTCGGGCAGAATGGGCACGTCCCCCAGCTCGGCCCGTTGACGGAGGATCTCCTTGCGGCGGCCCACCAGGGGCAACGCATCACGGATCCTTTCGCAGCGGCTCCTCTGCCGCGACAACTCGGCCAACCGCGTTTCCACTTCCGCCAAGCGCTCGTTAGCCGCTCGGAGCGCCTTCTCGTGCTCGAGCCACCGAGCGGCGGGCAGTTGGGCGTCGCGGATGGCCTTTCGGGCAGTCTTCAGCTCCGCCAGACACCGGTTGATCGCCGGTCGGGAACCGCGCGGAGTGAACAGGTTGTCGGCCTCCGCGTCGAGCGATTCCTGAACGGCTCGCAGGTTGGCGATCCCGGCCCCGGCGCCGAACAGGCTTTGGCCAAGCTCTCCGCCGCCGCGGGCCATCTCGCGGCCGCCCGCTTCGAGCCGCTGGTGGCCGATGCCGAACATGGTGATAAACGTCTGACGGTCCATCCCGCCCAGGAAATCCTGAAGCACCGCCTCATCGAGCGGAGTCTGGTCGTCAACATCGAGCAGCGTCCTCTTCGTCCCTTTGCGGCGGAAGAACTCCAACTGGCGGCCGTCGCGTCCGAGCAGCTTGGCCCCAATCCGGAGCTTGGGATACGGATGAACGAAGTTGTCCGACGAGTTGCCCGGAATGCCGAACAGCAACTGTTCGAGGGCCCGAAGCGCGCAGGTTTTGCCTGCCTCGTTCGGACCATAGACCAGGTGCAGCCCCTCACTTCCTTCGGAGAGATCGATCTCGACGCCAGTGAACGGGCCGAATGCGCGCAAATTGAGGGTGAGGATCTTCACGACTCGCTCTCCCCGGCCAGAAGCCGCCGAATGAGCATCTGCTCCACGTGGTCGAGCGTCTCACGCAAGGTCTCGGCGCTGTCCAGGCCGATCGCGGCCTCGCCTTCTCGAAGCTCCGGGGGCAGCTTCTCCTGCAACGGAGCCAACCGATCGCCGAGCCATGCCAGCAGCTCGGGATCGGACCGGGCCTCGCTCACCAAGCCGATCAGCTCGGCGATCGGACCCTCGATCGGTTGAGTGGACTCAACAACCATCAGGGGCGAAGTCCGCAGGCGGACCTTCTCGATCCAGACGCTGCCCGCGCCGGCGTCCTGCGCCACCGCTCGGATCTCGTGTTCCCAGCGGAGCGGCTCCGAGGCCACGGTCTCGTGGACCCGGGAGGAGCCGACGACCTCCACGCGGACCGCCAACGGGCGCCCGTCGGCCTGGTCGACGAGCTTGTCCAATCGCTCACGCAACTGATCGAGCAGGTCGTCGCCGGTTTCGGCCCGGGAGGAGTCGACGCGGCAGGTTTCCCAGCGGAACACGTCGACCCATCGGGGCTCTGCCCGGACGTGGTAGTCGTCGTCAACGCTGACCAGCGTGCAGCCCTTGGGACCGGACTCGCGCACGTGACGCCCCTGGAGGTTGCCGGGGAACAGGATCGGCGGGTCCTCGCAGAGCACTTCCCGCTTGTGGACGTGGCCCAAGGCCCAGTACTGGTACTCTTTCGCCCGCAGCCCTTCGACGGTGCACGGGGCATACGGCTCGTGGCCCTCGCGGCCGGTCGCGCTGGTGTGCAACAGCCCGATGTTGAACGCGCCCGGCACGGGCGCCGGGTAGCCGGCCGAGAGGTCGTCGGTGGTCGCTGCCTTGGCGTAGCTTTGCCCGTGGATCGCCACGTCGAGCTCGTCCAGCCGGACGGTTTCCGGCCGGTGGTGGCGCAGCATCTGCACCTTGTTCTTGTCCGACAGGCGCAGGGCCTTGGTCATCTTGTTGGCGGCGTCGTGGTTGCCGGCGATCAGGTAGACGGGAATCGCCGCGTCGCGAAGCCTGGCCATCTGGGCGACGAAGAACCGGCCCGTCTTGAAATCCTTCCAGTTGCCGTCGTAGAGGTCGCCCGCCAAGAGGACAAAGGCGACCTCCTCGTCGATCGCCAACTGCACCAGGTTTTCCAGCGCCCGACGTGTCGCCCCCCGGATCTCCTCGACCGGGGCCTCGTCGTAGCGCTCCAGTCCCTTCAGCGGGCTGTCCAGGTGAATGTCGGCGGCGTGGAGGAACTTGAACATGGTCTGCTCGTTGGCAGCGCGGGCCAGCCGCAGCTCACGTGTGCTGCCGGCCAACACGCAATATAGTTGACATATGTACCGTGATCCACTCGCCGATGCAAGGGGGCGACGCGGCGAAATGTGAGATGACGTTCGGGGGGGGCGCCGCAGCAGGCGAGTGCCCGCGCGACGCCGGACGAGCCGCACGGGAGGTCTTGACAGTCGGCCCAGAGAATTCTTAGGCTACGCACCGTCGCCGTATTCCTGCGCCGCAATGTGTATCTCAAGGGGGCCAGCCATGCCGGTAATCTATCGTGTCAACATGACCAACCTGACCGTCCGCGCCGAAGAGCCGGGGGAGGCGTACCGCGAGCTTGGCGGCCGGGGGTTGACTTCCGGCGTGGTGGCCGGCGAGGTGCCTGCGACGTGCCATGCCCTCTCGGCGGAGAACAAGCTGGTGATCGCGCCGGGGATTCTGACGGGCACGGGGGCGCCTTGTTCCGGGCGGCTTTCGGTGGGGGCCAAGAGCCCGCTGACGGGGACGATCAAGGAGAGCAACTCGGGAGGCATGGCCGCGCTGGCCCTGGCCGCCCTGGGGATCAAGGCGATCGTGTTGGAGGGAAGACCGGCCAAAGGGCAACTCTACCGGCTCGTGGTCCAAAAGGACGGTCTTCGGATCGAGCCGGCCGACGCGCTCGCCTGGATGGGCAATTACGATACGGTCGGCAGGCAGTTCGACGAGTTTGGCGACAAGGTGGCCTCGATCAGCATCGGCCCGGCGGGGGAGATGCTCGCGGCGGCCGCCGGCGTGGCCGTCACCGACGTGGAAGGGCGGCCCACTCGCCATTGCGGGCGCGGCGGCATGGGCGCGGTGATGGGCTCCAAGGGCGTCAAGGTGATCGTCGTCGATCCGGCCGGCGGCCCGCGAACCAAGCCGGCGGACCCAGCCACGTTCAAGCAGGGCGCCAAGAAGTTCGCCGAGGCCCTCAGGAAGCACCCGCTCACCGGCGAGACCTTACCCAAGTACGGCACCAACGTCCTGGCCAACGTGATCAACGAAGCCGGGGCGTACCCGACGCGGAACTTCAGCGACGGGCAGTTCGACGGCACCGAGGCGATCAGCGGCGAGCGGCAGCACGACCTGATCCTCCAGCGCGGCGGCGAAGGCAAGATCGCCCACGCCTGCCATCGCGGCTGCACGATGAAGTGCTCGCGGATCTACGTCGACGAGAACGGCCGCTACGTGACCAAGGGGCCGGAATACGAGACCATCTGGGCCCACGGCGCCGACTGCGGCATCGACGACCTCGACGCGATCGCCCGCATGGACCGCATGGACGACGACCTGGGCCTCGACACGATCGAAACCGGGGCCGCGATCGGCGTGGCCATGGAAGCGGGCGTGATCCCCTTCGGCGACGCGGAGGCCGCGATCGGGTTGCTCGCGGAGGTGGCCAAGCGGACGCCGTTAGGCCGGCTGGTCGCCTCCGGGGCCGAAGTGCTCGGAAAGACGTTCGGCGTCGACCGAATCCCCACGGTCAAAGGGCAGGCCATGCCCGCCTACGACCCCCGGGCGGTCCAAGGGATCGGGGTCACGTACGCCACTTCGACCATGGGCGCCGACCACACGGCCGGCTACACCATCACGGCCAACGTGCTCGGCGTCGGCGGAAAGGTCGACCCGCTCAAGCCGGAAGGGCAAGCGGAACTGAGCCGCAACCTGCAAATCGCCACCGCGGCGATCGACGCCGCCGGGCTGTGCCTGTTCGTCGCCTTTGCCGTGCTCGACGACCAGAACGCCATGGACGCCGTGTGCGAGATGCTCGGCGGCTTTTTCGGGCGCCCGTTCACGGCCGACGACTACGCCGCGTTGGGCAAACAGGTCCTCGCCAGCGAGCGCCGGTTCAACGCCGCGGCCGGGTTCAACGCCGCGGATGACCGGCTCCCCGATTTCTTCAAGACCGAGACGCTCGCCCCGCACGACGTCACGTTCACCGTGCCGGACGAGGAGCTGGACAAGGTGCACAGTGCTTAGCACCGACATTTCAATGAGTGTCGTTGTTCGCTGGAGCGAACAAGCGTCTTGTCGCGGAGCGAAAAGCGACTGTGCGACCAGCAGGAACGTGGGTCTCGTACCTCGACCCATCCTACGGTTGTGGAGAAGATGGCCCGAGTCCAACTGAACCTTTACGCCACGCTGCGGAGCTACGTGGGCGGGGCGCCGTCGGTCGAGGTCGACATGGAGCCGGGCGAGACGGTCGGCGAGATGCTCGAACGACTGGGCGTGCCGCCCGACCAGACCCGGATCCTCTTCGTCAACAACCGCGCCGCCACGCTCGCTCAAGCGCTGGAGGACGGCGACCGCGTGGGCGTGTTCCCGGCCATCGGTGGCGGGTGAGCTTCACAAAGCCTGGCGCCTGCCGAAAAGGAGACAACGCCGGATCGGGGAAAGCCAGGGCGTTTCACCACGAGTCGCACCCGCACCAAGTCCCATTCCAGTCACGCCGCGCGTTGAGCGTTCCCCCGCTCTAGTGGGGATCCCCGGGCCCGCGGCGGACGCGAGTAACCGATCGCGTGGTTCCCGAAACGCGACCGCCGTTGCGCTCAACCGCCTATTGTCTCCACGCCGAGGTTTGGTATGATAAGGGGCTCTCCGGGGCAGCCCCTCGCGCGGCGGGCTGCCGGCGTCGGATGGTCGGAAACCGCAACCAGGCACACGAATATGCCCCCACCAAGCAATCTCGCCCGTCTGCGAAAGCGGGCCAAGGCCAAGGCCCGAGGCAAGAAAAAGGACCCGATCTTTGTCGAAGGGCGCCGGCCCCGGCCGATGTACGTCGACTACAAGGACCTGGACCTGTTGAAGAAGCTGACCAATCGCCAGGGCAAGATCATCGGCCGCCGTAAGAGCGGCTGCACGGCCGTGAGCCAGCACGCCGTGACCAAGGCCATCAAGCGGGCCCGGTTCATGGCCCTCATGCCCTACGTCGGCGAGTGAGCTGGCTCGCTGGAGCTTCCCAACGCTCACTGCCGGAGGTGAATCTCCAGCTTGGGCGTGTACTCCGCCTGGCGATATTCGGAGGCCAGCACCTGGAGGCGGGTCCAATGCCCGTCGTCCACGGCCCGATCGACCACCGAGGCGATCGCCAGCCCATGATTGGGCATCTCCCCCGATAGCCAGCTTCGGACCAGCGCGGTCACGTCGATCTGATACTCCAACGGGGGGTCGACGGTGTCGGAGCCTGCGTCCGGCGGGACCACGACGTGGCCGACCGGCTCGGTCGTGTCGCTGCCGAACGCGAACCCACGGCCGTCCTTCCACGAGGCATCGGCGGCCGGACGCTGCCAGGTGGCCGACCGTTCGTCCCACGGCGTCTTCAGCCCGAACGCGCATACCTTGGCGTTGCCCTGGCCGCTCGGGTCCCAAACGTAGAAGCTCACCGTCGCCTTTTCGACCGGGGCGCCGGCCGGCAGATCGACTCGATCCAGATCGAAGCGGACCAGAAACGCGCTGCACGCGTCGCGGCGCACGACCTGGTTGTCGCGTGCCACGCTGCCCAAGCACCTCTCGGGCGACTCGGGGTCGAGGAGCGCGTCGCGCACCAGCTCGCGGCCCTGAAGCTGCTTGACCGAGGTCGCCCTCGCCGGGGGCGCCGCGATCGCCGGCTGCGGAGCCGACGGCCGATGGCCAGCCACGTAACCGGGGGGGGCCGCGCCCGGATCGCGGGGCGGCGTGACGAGATCGACCAACTGCCGTTTCGGCTCCGGGTGATGCTTGGAGATGGCTCGCCCGACCCGGACGCGAAGCGCCCAGGCGTCCTGCGGCTGGAGGGCGGCGTAGTGCATCACGCCCGCGTCCTCGGCGTCGGTCACGCCGGTTCCGCGCTGCTCGGCGGCCAGGTCCAGCTCGCGGCGCGCGGCCTGGCCCAGCGACCACCGAGGCTCGCCCAGCGCTTGGGCGAGCAGGGTGAGATACTCGGCGTCTTGCTGGCCTCGCCGGAACGCCTTGAGCCGGATCGACGGGACCGGTCCTTCCTCGCCTACCACGTGGCCCGGATAGAAGAGCGACAAGCGATCGGCCCGTCGCCACGAGCCGTCGTTGCCGACGGTCTGCCAGGGGACGACACCGTCGCTTCCCAGCGTCCACGAATCGAGGCACCAACCGACCGGCTGCACGTTGCTCTGGTCGACGGCGTTGGCCGAGCCGTAGTCGACGACGATCTGGCCGAACCGCTGCTTCCGGTCGATCACCAGGCGGTGGTACTGGCGAAACGCCCTGCCGCCGACCACGTTGTAGTCGAGCACGTGGTCGAGCGCGTCGCGTTGCCATTGGGGCCGGGAGACGTCGCAACGAAAACAGAGCCTCGCGCCGCGGTTCGATGGGCCGAGCGCTCCCGCGACCCCTTCGTGAAACGCCTCGCCAAACCAGCGCAGGGCCCAGTAGTCCTGGAAGCTGGCCGGCTCGTCCAGGATCCAGGGCGACGAGCCCCGCGACCATCCCTCGCGTTTGAACGAGCTCTTGTTGTTCAGGTAGCACTGGAAGATCGTCCCTCGCCAGCCGGCCGACTCGAAGTGCTCGGCCATCTGCCGGGCGACGTCGACGAACGCCTGACGGTAGGCGGCGTCGAACGCCTGGTCGGCCCAGTAGCTCCCGTTGTAGTGGTCTTCGATCGGGCTCGGCCAGTTCTCGTGCAAGGGCAAGTAGAAGCACTCCAGCGGGACGCCCGCCCGGGGCAGATCGTCGAACGCCGAGCCGTCGAGGTACGGCCCGAAACGTTGATCCCACGCCGACCAGTCGAGCTTCTTGCCGTCCCACGCGGGGGCGCAGCCATCGGCAACCGTCCCCCGCTGGGAATACGGCAACCGATTGAGCACCGTGCGGTGGTTGTGGGCCAGCCGGTAGTAGTCGCGCTCGTTCTCCGGCAGGCCGTAGCAGTTCATCTCGGGCACGAAGCTGAGCACGTCGGGTAGGGTGAAATCCCATACCCAGAGGACCACGTCGATTTTCAGGGCCTCGCTCCCGGTGCGAAGCTGGAGCGTGCCCTGGTGGAGCCCGGCCGTTGCGTAGTGGGGCACGTACACCTCGCACAGGAGGCTCCCGGAGGCCAAGCCCGGGATCGCTTCGTCCGGGCTGGGGACATCGACCGGCCCGCTGAGCGGCACCACGGGGTCCGGCAGCGGTCCCACGTCGGACGCCACGTAGCGGAATCGGCCGAACCTGGCCCGCATGCCCTTGCTCTTCGCGTCGAACAGGAGCGAGGGGTGCACGGCGCGAACCTGCCCGTCGAGGAGGATCTGGAAGGCGACAAACTCGTTTCGGGCGGCGGCCAGGCGGATCTGCTTCTTCTCGGCGCTCCACAGGTGGTTGGCCGTGAAGTACTCGGGCGCGTGCTCCGGGATCATCTTGCCGGTGAGCGGCTGGACCTTGTCCAGCGCGTCGAGGATGGCCACCCGGGCGTCCCCAATCGCAGGCAGCGGGGCGGCGCCGACGTACGGTTGGGGGTCCTTGCCGGACAAGGTGGCGGCGACTCGGTCTGAGACGCCCAGCGCGAGCGCGGCCGCCGGGCCGACGTTGCCCGCGGCGTCCACCGCCCGAACGGCGACTTCAACTTGGGAACCCGGCGATAGACCCAGGTCTCGCAGGTGCATGGCGACCTGGCCCCCTGGTAGGCCCGCCGGCGGGATCAGATAGCGCGGCACCGGCTTCCCGTCCAGCTCGACGAAGAAGCCGAGGGTCCCGGCCGGTCCGTGATCCTCGGGCACGGTCCACGAGAGCAGGGCTTCGCCGCCGCGCAGCCCCTCGACCTGCGCCGCGAGGCCGGTGGGGGCGGCGGGCGGCTCCGCGTCCTCCGCGCCGAGCCAGACCGTGAAATACGGGGCGCTGGCTTCCCCCGACTCGCGGCTGTGCACGTAGCGATTCGGAAAGAGGCGAAAATCGAACCGCTCGCCGTCGCGCGTCCACTCCGAGCCCGTGTCGTCGAACACGAGGAAACCGTGGCTGATGCCGGCGACCCGCGCCGCGACCACCCGGGGATCGACCGGCACCTGCTGCCAACCCTGCGCGTCGGGCGGCGTGGCGTCGGCCATGCGCCAGATGCTGCCGCCCTGGGCGAGCGTCACCGCCGTCAGGTCACTACCCGGGAAGGCCCAAGGCACGTCGGGATTCTCCCGGGCGGCGAACGAGGAGCTGCCTTCCTGCGGCTGGTAGCTTGTGGCCGTGCCCTCGACCCAGTCGGCGGAGAGGCTGCCGACGGTGACCCGGTGCAGGATCTCCTTGCCCGTCGACCGCACGTGCAAGACGGCCTTGTCGACGACGCGCCCCACGAGCGGCTCGGGATCGACGTCCACCAGCGACATCTCCTGGATCGACTTGAGCTTGAGCCGGCTCGCCCCGCCCAGGTTGCACTGGGCCTCGTCGCCCACGCAGGAGACCCATGTGTCCCGCGTGACGGGCACGCGCATGGCCGGGCCCTGTGCGTCCGTCGGGGCGGTTTGCACCGTGGCGAGCGAGCATGCCGCGAGCAGAAGGGGCAGCCAAACGTGGCGGCAGCGCATCGGTTTCACCTTCGGCGGGGGGATGAGGGAACCGATCGCTAGGAGTCCTCAGCAGGCCGCGATCGCGCCGGGGGGATGCTAACGCTGGTTACGAGCATGCAATCGAGGATCTCGATGCCGCCTTCCACGTCGTCGACGATCACCGTGCGGTTGTCGCGACTCGTCCAGATGAATTCCGGATGGCTCACGAGGAACTCCCGCCCGTCGGCCAGGTGAAGGCTGAACGGGCGAAACGGCTGGGTCCGCTGGACTTTGCGTATCTCTTCGACTCGCATGATTTACCCCACCAAGCAACGTACTTGCACATTTTACCACGTCAGGCGGGTTCGGGCAAGCGTCGGAGGAGAGGGGGGTTCACGCAGCCTGGGCGCTCATCGGTTTTTCGTGATTCCGCGCTACGGCGCCGCGCGAATCCTCTCGATCGCCCTGGCGGCCTCCTTGCGGACCGCTTCGTCCTCGTCTTCCAGGGCCGCTTTGAGGCCCGGGATCGCTTCCTTTGCGTCCGGGCCGAGCTCGCCGAGGGTCACCGCGGCTCGGTCGCGCACGTTGCGGTCCTCATCTTGGAGGGCTTCGACGAGCGCCGGTACGGCCGACTTCGCCTCCGAGCCTATCTGCCCCAGGCTGCGCGCGGCAACCATGCGGATCACCGCGTCGGGATCCTCGAGGGCCTCGACCAGCGCGGGCACCGCGTCCCTGGCCTCGGGCCCGAATCCGCCCAAGGCGACGCACGCCCGGATGCGCAGCGACCGGTGTCCGCCCTGCAACGCTTCGAGCATCTTCGGGACCGCCGCCGAGCCGATCCGGCCCAGGGCCTCCGCCGCAGCGGAGCGGACGTACGGCTCCTCGTCCTCAATCGCCAGCAACAGGGCGGGGACCGCCGCGGCGGCTTGCGCGCCGGCATCGCCCAAGGCGTCGGCCGCCGTCACCCGAACCACCGGATCCTCGTCCTGAAGGGCCTCGGCCAACGCTTCGACCGCTTGGGCCCGGGCCTCCGGGCTGTTGCTTTCGAGCTGGGCCAGCCAGTCGTCGAGGCTCTTTCGGAACAACACGAACACGGGCGTCTCCCATTGCAGGGGGACGGTGATTTGCTCGTCGACGGGCACGACCCGCTCTTCCTCGCCCATCAGATTGACGATCGTCGCCGCTCGCTTTGCCGCCACCTCGACCGCCTCTCGGTCGCCGGTGCTCCACAGCGCCACAGCCGACTCGCGCGCGCCCGCCGAAACGAAGCGATAGGCGATGACCTCGTCGCCCAGGTCCAGCTCCCCGTCCATGGACTTGCCTTGGAGCATCCGCGTCAGGGTGGCGTAGGCTCGATACGCGGGCTTGGGGCGAAAGCCGCGGGTCACGATCCCCATGTTGTGCTCGAAGTAGAACGGATCGACGCCGTCGTTACGAAAGTCGTACCACGACATGTTCGTCACGGCTCCGGAAGCGATCGCGTCGAGGTACGCCCGGGCGATCCACTGCGCCTGCTCGCGCTGGGTCGTGACGGAGAACCCCGCTTCGGTGCCGTTGTGGCGCGCGTGCGTCGCCCAGCCCATCTCCGTGATCCAAATCGGCCGGATCGTGCCGTCCGCACTCTTGGCTACCTCCGCGGTATGCCGCAACTGCTCGACGAACTGGCGATCGTCGATGCGTTGACGGTACGGGTGGATCGTAAGCACGTCGAACGGCGCGCCCAGCTCGATGGTCCGGCGGATGAAGTCCAGGTCGATCCCCGCCGTCGAGCAACCCAAGACCTGGGCGTTTGGATTGGCCGCCTTGATCGCCGCGTAGGCTTTCGTCAGCAGCTCGGCGTACATGTCCGGGGGGCCCTGCCAGAAGAAGATGTTCGGCTCGTTGTACACCTCCCAGTGTTGAATTTCGTTCCGGTAGCGATCGACCGCCGCGGCCGCGAACCGGCAGTAGTCGTCGATGCCTTCGGGCGTGTAGGGTTTGGTCCACCGCGCCCAATACGCCAGGAGACCGTAGATGCTGATGCCGTGCCGCTTGGCCGTGGCCACCAGGTTGTCGTAGAACGACCAGTCGTACTTGCCCTTCGCCACTTCGACGCGTCCCCAGTTGATCTCCTCGCGGCTCCACTTGACGCCCGCCTCGCGACCCATGCGCGCGGCGCGGTCCATCGACGCAAGGCTCTTCGGATCGTTTCCGTACCGGTACAGGTAGAGCCCCATGCCGAACGGCGACGACGGGTCCGGCTCGGCGTTCGTCTGCGGCTCGATGGCCGCGGTGTAATAGGCCTGCGCCTCCGGCACAAGCTGGCCCGGCGCTTCGAGCACGAACTCGGCTTCCAGGAAAGCATGCTCGCCCGGCGGCACGGGCACGCTCGTTTCGCGAGGGACTCCGCCGGGGGGAATCGTGATGGGGGTGGAACCGTTGGCGACCACGTTGCCCGACCAGTCGCGGACGACGTGGTGGAGCGTCCCTTCGATCGAGTCGGGCAGGATGTTGCGGGCCGTGGCCACCATCGCTCGGGTTTCGTCACGCTCGCGACACTCCGCGATCAGCACGCAACCGCGGTCGGCGGTGCAGCCCGTTTTGACGCGGATTTCGAGTAGCTCCAGCGTCCCGGAGTCGGCTTTGCCCGCCGCGTCGAGATAGACGCCACGGATCCTCAACGGGCCGTGGCGTTTGCCGTCGTTCTCGCCGCCGAACCAGCGCCAACCTTCGCTCGGCGGGGCCTGGACGACGATCTCGCTCGCGTCGTCGCCGCGGAACTCGCCGATCGTCCTCTCGAACGTCATGAAATGCGTGGCGATCTGCACGCGCACCGGATGGCCGGGCGCAGCGCCTCTTGCGCGGATGCGGATCTCTTCGGGGTTTCCCAGCAGCGAGAACTCCTGCGGCACCACGCCGATCGAGCCGGCACCCTGGGAAAAATCGAACCGCCACGTGCGCCCGTCCAGCGAGCTGCGGCCGGCGTTGCCCCGGCTCGTCAGGCGCCACCCTTCGTCGGGCGCGAATCGCGCGGCCGTGTACTCCGACGTGAGCCTGCCGGTCGATTCTCTCGGCTCTCCGGCGATCAATCGGAGATCGTCGATCAGGAGGGCTCCTTGTGTGGGACCGGAGTTTTCCACCAGCAGGCCGATTTGTCTGGGCGGACCGTGGACTTGCCCGTCGTCGGCGCCGCCCCAATGCCCGGTCCAGTCGGTCATGGGAATCAGCACGTCGACCCATCGCCGGCTGGGGGCCCAGAGCCCTTTCTGAAAGGTCTGGTCCGACGGATCGGTGTATCGAACGGTCAGCCGGCTGCCGCGTGGTTGCTTCAGCCACAGGCGTATTGCGGCCAACGACGACACTTCGTCAAGCTCCCGATAGGCGGCCACGTAGGCCCCGCCGCCGGTGAAGTCGAACCGCAACCGGCCGCCGAACTGCCCGCTGTGCGCGGCCTCCTTCGAACGCTCGAAGCTCCCCGAAGCGCCCGGGAACTCCCCTCCCTCGGAAAACTGCCATCGGCCGGCCTGCCACGTCGTGTCGAAGTCTTCCTCGAGCCGGACGACTCCGTCAGCGGCCCAAGTCATGGACATCGCCCCGAGCACGACGATCGCGACAAGGTATGGATAGTGTCTCATTTTGGCTCCTCGGCGTTCAACCAAGCGAGCTTGTCCGAAGTCGCCTGGCATCAACGCATCAAGTTCCGTCGCAACAGCCGACTGTCAGTCCTCCAAGGGGAAGTTTCGAGCCGGTCCGAGTTGGCCGGGGCCGCGCGGCACGAGAATGGCCACCAGGCGCCCCGCGGAGTCGAGAGCGGCGATCTCCGGGGACTCGGTCGTGGGGGCTTGCCTGGGGATCGCCCGGCCGGCCTGGACTCGGTCGATCTCCTCGGCGGTCAGCACAATCCGGGGCAACAGATCGACGGCCCGCGTCGGGGGCAAGAGGTGCTGGGTCCAGCCTTCCCGGGTCAATTGCCGCGGATCGACGGCGTCGTCCACGGAAAAAGGGCCGATCGCGGTCCGCACGAGCCCCGACATGACCGCGCCGGTCGAGAGCGATTCGGCCAGGTCGCGTCCGAGCGAGCGGACATAAGTCCCCGAGCCGCACTCAATTCGCAGGCGTAGCTCCGGGTAGTCGTACGCGACCACGTCGAGCCGATGCACCACCACCGAGCGGGGTTTGAGTTCCACCTGCCGGCCTGCCCGTGCCAACGCGTACGCCCGCTTCCCTTCGACCTTGAGCGCGGAATAGGCGGGCGGGCGCTGCTCGATTCGGCCCGTCAACGCCTTTGCCTGGGCGGCGATCTGTTCCGGCGACGGCACCGGCGGGTCTTCCAGCTCCGTGACGTCGCCCTGCACGTCCTCGGTCGGACTCTCCCGGCCCAGCAGAAAAGTGCCCAGATATGACTTGGGCATCCTTTGGACGTATTCGATCAGCCGGGTGGCCGGCCCCACGCACACGACCAGGACGCCGGACGCCAGCGGATCGAGCGTGCCCGCATGTCCGCACTTGGCCCGCCAGGCGAGTCGCTGCACAAGATCGACCGCGCGGCGCGACGTCATCCCGGCCGGCTTGTTGACATTCAGCACTCCGTGGGGGGGCCTCATCCAGGAACTTCCACCGGGCAGAGGGAATCCGAGCCAACAGGGAGACGGTACGGAGACGCAAATGCGGACCGGGAGGGCAAAACGGTCGGCGGCAACGATCCGCCGCAAGCAGTTGTCCGTCCCGGCTTCGCAATCCCCCGACCAAAATACCTGGTCCGCGGCCCACGACCCATCACCCTTTCGGGCTATTTGTGACCGGGGCGCGGGAAGGTTAGGATGAGAAAAGACGCCTGGAGCGCGAGGAGAATGTGGTGAACCTGACGACTCTCGGACCCTACCGGATCATGGGGATGCTCGGCCAGGGGGGCATGGGAGCCGTGTATCGGGCCGTCGATGAGGAGACCGACGAGCCCGCGGCCGTCAAGATCCTTTCCGCCTCGATGTCCAAGCACGTCGACTTCCGGCACCGCTTCGAGGCCGAGATCGAGACCCTCAAGAAGCTCCGCCACCCGAACATCGTCCGCCTGTTCGGGTTTGGCGAGCAAGACGGGCTGATGTTCTACGCCATGGAACTGGTGGACGGCAGCAGTCTGGAGCAGGAATTGCAGCGCGGGCGCCTGTTCACGTGGCGGGAGACGGCGCAGATCGGGGTAGAAACGTGCCGGGCGCTGCGGCACGCCCATGACCGGGGCGTGATTCACCGCGACATCCAGCCGGCCAACTTGCTGATGACCGGAGACGGGCACGTCAAGCTCTCGGACTTCGGGATTGCCCGGCTCTTCGGCACGCCGGGGCTGACCGCCGCAGGCAACGTGCTGGGCACCGTCGAGTTCATGGCCCCGGAGCAGGCGGACGGCCGGCCCGTCGGGCCCCGAACCGACCTGTACAGCTTGGGGGCCGTGTTCTTCACCCTGCTGACCGGATCCCCCCCCTTTCGAGGCCCGACGCCTCTGAAGGTGCTCGAGAAGCAGCGTTCCGCCCGGCCGGAGCTGGTCCGCCGGTACGCCCCGGCCGTGCCGTCCGAGTTGGAGGGCATCATCGACGAGCTGCTCCAAAAAGACCCGCAGGACCGGATCACCAACGCCTCGTTGCTCTTGCGACGCCTGGAGGCGATGCTCCACGCGCTGGCTCACGTGCCCGACGAGAGGGAAGGCGATCTGAGTCGCACCGTGGTCGACGGTGCCGATCCGCGGGGCGGGTCGGAAGCTTCTGGGGCCGAGGCGCCGGAGTGTCTGGATCAGACGAAGACCTCGGACGAGATCCCGGCCGAACCCCCCACGGCCGACGGCCCGCCGGCCGACGCGGATGAAATGGCCGAGACCAGGGCGACCTCGGCGTTTCAAGCCTATCTGGCGGCTGGCTCCCCGGGCGGCGACGCGTCCGCGGTCCCGGTTGCCGGGGAGCCGACGGAAGTGGTGGCAGAGAAGCCGGCCGACCACTTCACCCCGGTCGCCGAGGAGGAGCTCGATCAGACGGAGAAGGAAGACCAACTCCCGAGGCCGCTCATCTCCCTACAGACCTGGGTGTTGGCGGCCGCCCTGATCGTGCTCGGCCTGACGGCGTGGTATTTGCTCCGCCCCCTCTCCGAAGAGAAGCTCTACCAGCGGATCGAACGCCGCACCGCCGACCAGGAAATCTCCTCCCTGGTCGAGGCCGAGGCCCACATTCAGGAATTCCTGGGCCGTTTCCCCCATAACCCCAAATCCGCGACGTTGCGGGAGTATCAGAGGAAAATCGATCTCCATCGACTGGAACGCGACATCCAGCTCCGCCTCCGATCCTCCAAAGGACTTCTCGGCGACGACGCGAAGAACGGGGCCCGCGAAGGCGTGCGCCTGATCGATCGGGCCTACGTCGAGGCGATCCGGCTCAGCCGCGACGATCCGGAGCGAGCCGTCGAGATACTCGAAGCCATCCTGGCTCTCTACCGAGACAAGGCCAAGTCGCCACCCATCGGGCTGCGCTTGGAACTGGTCGAGGATCGGCTGGGAAAGCTCCGGCAGCAACTTGAAACGTGGCGAGAAGAGGACCTGAGGTGGCTGATCGCGCGGCTCAAAACGGCCGACCACCTGGGCCGAAGCGAATCGGCGGAGGAGCAGCAGAAAGCCGGCAGGATACGCCGCGGCGTGATTACGTTGTACGGCGACAAGCTCTGGGCCCAAGAGGCGGTCCGGCAGGCCCGAGAGGCACTGGCCGCCGAGGACGACTCGCCGTGATCCATGATGCGTCGCTCCCACGGGTCCGTTTCCAAGTCCCCGCTCACCGCCCGCGTCAGAATCGTTCCCTTGGTCCCCGTGCCGAACCAGGATCCCTTACCGAACGGAGACAATGCCAAGATGTGTGACCAGCGCCCCGACCGCTGCCCCGGTTTTCCCACCACTCGACTCAGGCGGCTCCGCTACCATCCCGCGATGCGCAGCCTGGTCCGCCAGACGCGCATCTCGCCGGCCAACCTGATCCTGCCGCTGTTCGTCCGCCCGGGCAAGAACATCCGGCAGGAGATCTCCGCGATGCCGGGGCACTGCCAACGGTCGCTCGACCTCTTAGCCGACGAGGTCCGCGAAGCGGCCGAGCTGGGCCTGGGCGGCATCATCCTCTTCGGCATCCCGGACACCAAAGACGCCGTGGGAAGCGACT
>CAZDHR010000011.1:32464-41757 GCA_964505295.1 uncultured Planctomycetaceae bacterium | reverse complement strand
GCGCGTGTGCGAGCACGCACCCCACGACCGCCGCGAACCCTGAACCTTGCAGCGATGGAGCAAACGTTGACAGCCGAAGTCAGACTGGCCATCGAAGGGGGCTCTCCGGTGCGCACCGAGCCCTTCGCGCCTTGGCCCGCGTTTGACGGCGAGGATATCGAAGCGGTCTCCAACGTGCTTCGTTCGGGCAAGGTCAACTACTGGACCGGGCAGGAAGGGAGCCTCTTCGAGCGGGAATTCGCCGAGGTCTGCGACTGCCGTCACGCCGTCGCCGTGGCCAACGGGTCAGTCGCCCTGGAGTTGGCCCTGGCGGCCGTGGGGGTCCGAATGGGCAACGAGGTGATCGTAACTCCCCGCAGCTTCGTCGCCTCGGCCAGCTCTTGCGTCATGCGCGGGGCGACTCCCGCGTTCGCCGACGTCGATCCCGTCAGCCAGAACGTCACGGCCCAGACCATTCGGCGCTCGATCACGCCGAGAACCAAGGCGATCGTCGCGGTCCATCTGGCCGGGTGGCCCTGCGAGATGGACCCAATCATGGAGCTGGCCGAGGAGCATGGGCTGCGAGTGATCGAAGACTGCGCCCAGGCGCACGGGGCCACCTACCACGGTCGGCCCGTCGGGTCGCTGGGACATGCGGCGGCGTTCTCCTTCTGTCAGGACAAGATCCTCACCACCGGCGGCGAAGGGGGAATGGTCACGACCAACGACGAGGCGGTCTGGCTCCGGGCGTGGAGCCTCAAAGATCACGGCAAGAGCTGGCAGGCCGTCCATCGCCGCGACCACGCCACCGTGTTCAAATGGCTGCACGAGTCGATCGGGTCCAACTGGCGGATGACGGAAATGCAGGCCGCGCTGGGCCGCGTGCAGCTTCGCCGCCTGCCCGCCTGGCTCGACGCCCGCCGAAAGCACGCCGCGACGCTCCACCACGAGCTCTCCGCCTTTCCCGCACTCCGATTGACGATCCCCCCGGCGCACGTCGAGCACAGCTACTACAAGTACTACGCGTTTCTGCGTCCCGAGCGCCTGCGAGAAGGATGGTCTCGCGATTCTGTCGTCCGCGCACTCCAGGCCGAAGGCATCCCCTGCGGTAGCGGCGTCTGTCCGGAAATCTATCGCGAGCGCGCCTTCACCGACCGTTCCAGCGCACGCAAGCCCAACCGGCTCCCCGTGGCCAGGGAGTTGGGCGAAACGAGCCTGATGTTCCTCGTGCATCCGACGCTCAGCGAGGCCGAGATCCACGACACCTGCCGCGCCGTGGACAAGGTCCTCCGCGTGGCCACCGTAAGCGACGCCGTGCCGAGAAAACGGGCGGCGTAAGGGGGGAATCGGCGTGTCGAGAGTCTCCGTCAAAACCGGTTGGGGTGCAGGCGTCCGGTCCGCACCGCGCGGCCGACGTAGCTGCCGGAAAGAGTCGACGAGGACGATGACCACTCGCGAGGCGTCCTACGCAGCGGTCTCGTTGAGTCCGGACTTCAATCTCTTGTCGGTCGACTTAGAGCCCTGGGCCGGCGGTTCCTGCCGGGAGGAGGCCCTTTTCCTGCTCGAGCTCTTCCGGCGGAAGAAGGCAACGGCCACGTTCTTCGTCCTGTCCTGCATCGCCGAAGAAGACCCGGACCTGATCCGGCAAATCGACGCCGAAGGCCATGAAGTGGCCAGCCACGGACGGACCCACCGACCGCTCTACGACGTGACCCCCGACGCCTTTCGTGAGGAGACGGAAGAAGCCGTGGGGCTCCTGGCCCACCTGCTCGGCAAGCCCGTGCTGGGATTTCGGGCGCCCATGTTCAGCATCCGTCCCAACACCTGGTGGGCGCTGGACGTGCTTCTCGACCTCGGCATTCAGTACGACAGCAGCATCTTCCCTTTCCGAGGACGCCGCTACGGGTTTCCCGGCTTTCCCCGCCAGGCCGTGCGCATTCCCCTCGGCGACCGGTCGATGGTCGAAGTCCCCCTCTCCACCGTGCACCGGGGCGGGATGAGCCTCCCCGTTTCGGGCGGCGGGTACTTCCGGCTGCTGCCGTACGCCTTCATTCGCCGGGCCTTCAAAACCGTGAACGCCGAAGGGCGGCCGTTTGTCGTCTATTGCCACCCCTACGAGTTCCGCCGACGGCCCCTTCGTTGTCCTCGCGGCTTCGACGGTCTTGGCTACTGGAAGCGAAGGCGGTTGGAGACGAAAGCCAATCTGTTCCGTTCCACCATGCGGCCGAAGCTGGCGAAGCTGCTCGACCAGTTCCGGTTCTGCTCATTCCGGGAAGCCTTGAGCGATGAAATCACGAGCTAATCAGGTCAGGCGGTATTTCGCCACGGTGCCCAAGCAGTGGGACGCGCTCTACTCCCACGAAAGCCGGCTGCGCTACGCCGTCAACCGTTGGCTCCGCAGCGGTCTGTTTCGTCGCTATGAGCTGACCTTCGAGCGGTGCGGAGACCTTACCGGGGCAAGCGTGCTCGACGTCGGCTGCGGCACCGGGCGATACAGCATCGAATGTGCGAAGCGGGGAGCACGGCGCGTCGTCGGCATCGACTTCGCGCCCTCGATGATCGAGTTCTCCCGGTCGGTGGCCCGGGACGTGCAGGTCGCCGACGTCTGTGAATTCCTCTGCGACGATTTCCTGACGCATCCTTTCGACCGGACCTTCGACGTCGTCCTGGCGCTGGGGCTGTTCGACTACATTCGCCGCCCGGAGCCCGTGCTCCGCAAGATCGCGAGTCTCGCTCCCCGAACGTTCGTCGCCTCGTTCCCCCGGTTCACGCCCCTCTGGGGATTGCAGCGGCACGTCCGCTATTACTGGATCAGGCGTTGTCCGATCTTCAACTACACGAAGCGCCAATTGGAGCGGCTCTACCAACAGGCCGCCTTTGACTCGGTGGACATTGTCAAAGCGTCAACAGGCTACGTCGTCGCCGCCGGAATGAACCGCAACCCCCGCGCGCCTAGACCGAAAGCAAGCGATCCGCGCGTTCATCCGCTTTCCGTTTGAGCGACGACGACTTCATCGTGTGATCGGTCGTCTCATCGTTACGACGCTTCGCGTCGTAACGCACCCCTTCGACGCTTCGCGTCCTCCGACCGAACGCGTCCACCCTCCGCCTTACGGTCACGGCAGCACCAGGTCGACGTACTCGAGGGTGGCCGGCGCGCCCTCCGCACAGGTGACCGCGATCCGATTCACGCCGTCGCGCACGGCCGCCCGGGGGCAGGCGAAACAGGCGTACTGATTCGGCTCGCCCAGCCCGGCTTCGTAAGGATGGTCCAGCGGCTTGCGCACAAACTCCGTGGGCTCAAGCGGCGTCTCGTTCACCTTCACGGTCCACCCGCAGCCGCTTGAATCGCCGGTGGTTCGCAGACGCAAGAGGCCGTCGTGCTGCTGGTGCTCGGTGGGGGCCATGTCCAGCGCGAGCTCGTGCGTCTGGCCGTTGGCAAACCGCTTGGGAAGCGGCGTGTTCCACGCCTTGGCCAACACGTACCACTGCGGCTGCCGGGCGAGCCACGCGGGGTCGCCGAGGTGCTTAAGCACGTGAAACGGCGGCTCGTCAAACGGTGCCCGGCCCGGGTGGCCGTGCTCCCGAAAGTAGACGAAGTTGAACAGGCTCACGCCGTCGGCCCCGCGCCGGTAGGCCACGTGGGCGGTGGTGTAAAACTGCTGGTCGGTGGTCCGCGAATACTGCCGGATGTCGCCGCGGCCCGGACCCATCGCCTGGCCGGTCATCGTGCAGTGGCACATCTCGAGGTACACCGCGGCGTGCGGCACGAGCTTGCGGATCTCTGGGAGGTCGTGATATTGCTGCGTGAAATAGTGCGGCGAGACGTTGACCATGTCGAGCCCCACCCCGTAGAGCGCCGCGAGATCGATCCCCAGCCGGTCGTGCCAGTCGAGCAGGCACGGCACCCGGGCGCACAGCCACGGCCGCTTCCCTTCCCGAGCGTTCGCATCCAGGGCCCTGCGTACCTCGGCCACGAAGTCGGTGATGATCTTGCGGCGCTGGGGCGAGGTCGTCTTGTCGAGCTGGAAATAGCTCGTGTGCCGCATGAAATCGAGCTCCAGCCCGTCCATGTCGTACATCTCGCACAGCTCCTTGATCAAGGCAAGCTTGTACGCCCGGGCCTCGGGAATCGCCCAGTTGTGCACGTGCTGGTCCCAGTCGCCCAACTTCGGGCCGATGCGGTACTCGGGATGCTCGGCGTAGAACTTCGAGATCGTGTGGATGCCGTACGTGTTCTTCGGCACGTCGACGTACTGGAGATGGTGCCCGTCGTTGAGCCGCACGGAGATGAACGCCTTCTGGCCCCGCCTGCGGCAGGCCGCCAGGAACACCTCGAACGGGTCGCCGCCGTCGAGGATGTACTGGTGGACCGGATGGACGAGCTTCGTCCCGTCCGTGGCCGGGTCGATCCCGAAAAACTCGTTCCACCAGCGGTGGTGCTCCGCCATCGGGTAGACCTTGCTCGGCCACCACGGCACCCAGGTGGTGCAAGGTTGGAGCATGTGCACGTCCGTCCCGGCCACCTCGTCCACCGTGCCCTCGATCATCTCCGGGCGCCATCGCTCGCGCTTCTGGTGATACGGGCTGACGCACGACTGCATATTGGTGAAATCGTTGCTGAACAGCACGCGGAAGGGCGCCTTGGGCCGAGCCGGCGGATTCGGTGCCGCCTCGTCGGCCCGCAACCGCCCCTCGCCGAGGGCGGCCAGTGCGTTCAACGTCAACCAGACGACGACTCCCGTGGAGCAGCGCGACGCAATCATGTTCACCTCTCTTGAGAAGGGCTTCTTCGTGGCGGTTATTGAGCCCTGCATTGATAGTAGAACGTCGATTGGCTCCCAAGCCCAGGGGTTGCAACCCCTGGGCTTCGAGCGTGTTTCATCATAAACACACGAGCCAAGAGAATTCCCCTGGTTCCCAAGCTGGAGCTTGGGGACCAGGGGTATTAATACTGAAACCTCCACTGGATACCAGGCCCGGGACTGGACCACGGTTGCCATAGTTGTTTTTCGCTCCGCGAAAAGACGTTTGTTCGCGGAGCGAACAACGACCAAACCGGGCGGTTCAACCACCTACTCCCCCACCGTCTCGGTCCACTGCTCGAAGTCGCGCGTCAAGCGGGCCGCGACGTCGGGCTGGTCCTTGGCCAGGTCGTTGGTCTCGCCGGGGTCGGCGGCCAGGTCGTAGAGCTCCCACGACTTGCTCGTCCGCGGCTTGACCAGCTTGTATCGGCCTTCGCGCACGGCGCGGGAGCGGTTGTACTGCCAGAAGAGCGACGCATGGGGCGACGCGGCCCTGCCGGCGAGCGTGGCCGTCGGATCGCGCCCGTCGATGATTCGATCGTCGGGCAGCGCCGCCCCCGCCGCCTGGAGGATCATGGGGAAGAAGTCCATGCTCACCAGCACCTCGCCGCAAGTGGTTCCCGGCGGTATCCGCCCCGGCCAGCGAACCAGGCAGCACACCCGGATGCTCCCTTCGTAGATCATCGCCCGTTCCGTTCGATACGGTTTGTTGGAAGCACAGTTCATTTGGGCCGCGAACGCCCCGTTGTCGGAGAAGAAAATGACCAGCGTGTTCTCTTTCAAACCGAGGGCGTCGATCTCGCCGAGCACGCGCCCGATTCCCGCGTCGAGCGCGGTGACCGTGGCCTGATAGCGCTTGAGCACGTCCCGCGTGTCGGGCGAGTATCCGTACATCTTGAAGTACTCGTCCGGGGCCTGCCAGATGCAGGGCTCGCCCGGCTTCTTGTTGCGCGGGTTGGGGTAGTGGACGGCGTTGAACGGCAGATACAGGAAGAACGGCCGCTTGGCCTTGCGGCGGAGGAAGTCGCAAGCGGCGTCGGCGAACAGGTCGGTGCTGTAGCCCTCGATTTGGGCCGGCTCCGTGCCCCGGAAGAGATCGTTTCGCCCGTTGTACACGTGCGTGTAGTAGTCCATGTTGCCCGAGGCGTGTCCGAGGAACTCGTCGAACCCCCGTTCGGTAGGCCGGGTGCCCGGAGCGAACCCGATGTTCCATTTACCGAAGCAGGCGGTGGCGTAGCCGTGCGGCTTGAGGAAGTGGGGGATCAGAAGCTCGCTGTGCCCGAGGCCGAGGCCGAGGTTTTCGTCGATGGAAAAGTCGGCCGTGGTGCGGAGCTGGTGCGTCAGGCCGTGGCGCTGCGGATAGCGACCGGTCAGCAGCGAGGCACGCGAGACGGTGCAGGTGGGCGACGCCGAGTAAAAGCTCGTACACCGCACCGCCTGCTCGGCAAGCCGGTCGATGTTCGGCGTCTTGATCTCGCGGTTCCCATAGCATCCGGTATCGTGGAATCCCAGGTTGTCGGCCGTCATCAATACGATATTGACTCGCGGTGCGGCGTTCGCCGGACCGACGCCGGAAACGGCCCCCACCACGACCAGGCCCACAACCGTCCGAACGACAAGCCGTCGCTTCATCACGTGCTCCCCTTTCGTGTTGCGCGTTTGTCGGGCATCGACCGCAAGCCACTATAACCGACGCGTTGCCGGCAAGCCAGCACGGGAATATGGATGCGGTTCAGAAGGGCGAGAAGCCCGTCTTGACGACTTGGGATCAGCGGAAGGATAGGGGCTTGGCTGTTCCACACCGACGACGAATTGTCGATGTTGCAGACAGCGTGGCCACGGCTTCGGGGCGAAGTCCCCGACGGATCGTCCCGGCGGCCGTGTGGACGGAAGCGCGGGTTCAGTCGACCGCGACCGGCTCGGGTTCTTCCGTGGGAACCGGCTCCGAAGCCGTCGCCGTTTCCTCTCGGAGCGTTGGCTCGGCATTCGGTCTTTCGCGCTGGAACCGGGCGGCCACGGCGTTGAACTCATCGGCGAATTCCTGCCAGAAGTCCCCTTTTCGGAACTTGATCGGCTCGACGTGCTCGCCCCGAGCAAGCGCCCGCATCGAGCGCCGCAGACGGACCAGAGGACCGGCAAAGCGGTTGCTGACCCGGATGATGTCGAGCACCACCATGGGCAGCAAGACGAACGAGGCGATGAGGGCCGGGCCGTAATGGAACCACATGTCGTCCAGATGCGTGTAGAACATGCGTGGAGTCCGAAGGATGCTCCAGCACAGCAACATCAGGGTGACCGTAATCAGACAGACGGCCCAGTAGAGCAATACCCGCAACACCAAGGCGCCCTGAACCTTGGGATCGACGAACAATTGCTTCCGGATGCGTGTGGTCCGCGACATAGGACAAGCACCTCCGCGATTGGAGCCACGTGGTCCGGCCCGCCGGTGCCGACAGACACGCCGCGTGGTCCCGAGAGACACGCCGGACCGCGACGAACAGCTTGGGTACTATTCCCAGGATAGCTTACCGTCGGCGAGATGCCCGCCCATCCAGCCGTCACAACCCGCAGAACCCGGCGCGGGACCTGTGCGGACAAACGATGACCCGAGCGTAATGGTTGGAGCGTAGCAGATCTGCCGACTGGATGGGCGGCCCGAGCAGCCCGGAAGGATCGGTCGAAGAATGACCTGCGCATTCGCCCCAAGGCCTTGTGCCGAGGCCTAGGGGTTTAGCAACTAGAGGCCGTAGTCGTCAGACTCCCTTCCCCCGGCACAAGGCCGCAGACGATAGGGCGAGGAATCCGGAATCGTTCTCCGGTCGGCCCCAACGGCCCCTACTTGCACGCGATCGTCCGCGCCAGCGGACCCAGCACGTGCTCGATGACGTGGCCCTCGATCATCTCGTGGCAGGTTCGGGCCAGCTTCTCCAACGTCTCGGCGAACGTGCAGTCCGCCTTGAGGCTGCCGTACTGCCGGGCGGTGACGTAGACGCTGAGTTGCTCCTCGGGATAGTCGCCCGTGCGGACCTGGTACGCGTTGGTCCGGGTCTCCTCGCTCAGACGGCACTGGAGGCGGCAATCCTCGTCCAGGGCGATCGTCAGCGACGGCTCGTGATTGATCACCGTGCCCTGAGCGACTTCGGACATCCGCTCCATCGCCGGGCTGACGCCCAACGCCTCGGCCACCAACTGGTTGTGGTTCCCGCGGTAGGTGAAGTCGAATCCGAAGAGCAGGTCGAGGGCCTCACAATCCAGAGGGCTGACCGACAGGACGTACGGCGCCAAATCGAGCACGAGCCGATGCTGTTCCAGGGCCGATTCAATGGTGTCCGGATTGACCCGGCCGGAGCAGAGCCGCCGCGTCTCGATCGTGCACCAGCGATAGCATCCCTGGTCCTTGTCCTCCTCCAGCACGAAATCCCCCCGCTCGCGGCAGTAGAAATTCCGCATCGTGGGATACGTCTTTTGCACACGCTCGAAAAAATGGAGAATGGTCTCACGGTTCGCCGGGAGCTCCATCTCCGTGCTGAGATTCATGTTGACGTAGAAATCGTCGCAAAAAGAGCTGTAGGGGTTCATGCGAGAAGTCCCTTCCCAATGGAACCGTTCACCAACAAGGCCTCCGCAAGAGGGGGGCCACATGCCATTAGGAGACCACGGAAGAAAGCTTGTCTCTAGTATAGGGCCCCCGGCCCCAGACTGTCAAAGCCGCTCCACCCCAACGCCACCATGAGTACCCCAACCCTCGCCACCGCAAAATCCCGATCCGCAACCCCCGCCACGCCGAAAACGCCCGACCGCTTCGAGGTCTTTCCGACCGAACTGGGGTGGATGGCGATCGTCGGGTCGGGGGGGACGCTCAAACGGCTCACCCTCGGGCACGCCTCCCCCGAAGCGGCCGTTGAGGCCCTGCCCGCCCGGGTGGTTCAGAACGCCAAGCCGGCTCCCTGGAACCAACCGCTGGTCCGCCGGCTCCGGGCCTATGCCGCCGGGGCCCGCGACGACTTCCGGGATATCGAGGTCGATCCGCACGCGTTGACCGACTTCCGGCGCCGCGTCCTCGCGTGCTGCCGGCGAATTCCATACGGCAAAACGTCCACCTACGCCCAGCTTGCCGCCAAAGCGGGCTCTCCCCGCGCCGCGAGGGCCGTGGGCCAGTGCATGGCGGCCAATCCCATCCCCTTGGTGATCCCCTGCCACCGCGTGGTTGCCACCAGTGGGGGCCTGGGCGGATACTCCGCGCCCGGCGGCATCCGGCTCAAGCGACGCCTCCTGGTGCTGGAGACGAGCGGGCGAGCCTCCAACCCAACCTGACTTGTCGGGATTCAGAAGCAGCAGCCCACGATCACCTGGGCCAACAGCCCCGCGTCCGCCAACCCCAACGCGGAGATCGCGCCGCGGGGGGCACGAGACCGGTCACGCGTTGCCGCCCTGGACCATCCAAGCTAGACTGGATTTGGGCAGCTCGTCAGCCCGTCGCGTCGGTCGGATTGAGCTTCTCGGGGAAAC
>CAZDHR010000011.1:0-32454 GCA_964505295.1 uncultured Planctomycetaceae bacterium | reverse complement strand
GGGCCCAAATCGCGGCGCGGCCGGCGTTGGTTGCGTGGGCTCCTTTTCCGTCTGGGCGCGGTGATGATCGGCCTGACGCCGTTCGTGGCGGCCGAGGCGGTCCTCACCCTCTTCGACTGCGGCCGGCCCACGTATCGCGACGATCCGTTCGTCGGCTTCCGGGCCCTGCACCCGCTCTTCGTGCTCAGCCCTGACGGTGCCCGCTACGAAACGGCCCCGTCGCGGCAAGCGTTTTTCCAGCCGGAGTCGTTCGCTCGCCGGAAAGCGCCCGACGAGCTCCGCGTCTTCTGCCTGGGCGGGTCGGCCGTGCAGGGCCGCCCGTTCGCCATCGAGACTTCGTTCACCACCTGGCTGGAGCTTAGCCTTCAAGCGGCCGAGCCGGATCGCCGCTGGGAAGTGGTCAACGTTGGGGGGATCTCCTATGCCAGCTATCGTCTCGTGCCGATCCTGGAGGAGGTGCTCGGCTACCAGCCCGATCTGGTGATCCTCTGCACGGGCCACAACGAGTTCCTGGAAGACCGCACCTACGCCCACGTCAAGCACCTGCCGGAGATCGTCGCCCGGCCGTGCGAGCGGGTGTTCGAGACGCGGACCTACACGATCTTGCGCGAAGGCTACGCGCGCCTTCGGGGGCGATCGGGCGAGCGTCTCCCGCCGAATCGGCCGACCCTCCCGTCCGACGTCGACGCGATGCTCGACTACCGGGACGGCTTGGACCAATACCACCACGACGACGGGTGGCGTCGCGACGTGATCGAGCATTTTGGCTACAACCTCCGCCGCATGGTGGAGCTTGCCCGCCGGGCCGACGTGCCGCTCATCCTGATGAACCCGGTCGCCAACCTCCGCGATTACCCCCCGTTCAAGTCGCAGCACCGCGACGGTCTCGAGCTGGCGGATCTCGAGCGGTGGGACCGACTGGTGGCCCGGGCGGCCGAGTACGAGAAGACGAACATGTACCAGGCGGCGGTCACCCTCGAAGAGGCCATTCGGATCGACGACCGGCACGCCGGCGCCCACTACCTGCTGGCCAAGTGCTACGACGCCCTGGGAGAGATGGACAAGGCCCGGCAGTCGTACCTCGAGGCCAAGGAGCTGGACGTCTGCCCGCTGCGGATCCTGGAACCGATGAACGAGGCGATCGTCGACGTGGCCCGCCAAACCCACACGCCGCTGGTCGACGTGCGCAAGCTCTTCGAGGGCCTCACCGACTCAGGCATCCCGGGCGGGTATCGGCTCGTGGATCACGTCCACCCCTCGATTCCCGGTCACCAATTGATCGCCAACGCGGTGGCCGACGAGATGGTTCGCCTCGGCTTCGTCCATCCGGGGCCCGATTGGAAACCCCAGCGCGATCGCCGCTTCCAAAAGCACTTCGACTCGCTCGACGACTTCTACTTCTCCAAAGGCGAGGAGCGCCTCGACCGGGTCCGCCGGTGGACGCAGGGCAAAGCGACACGCACACGGGGAACGTCCCGCTCGGCCGGCCCTTCGGCCGACCGACCGCGCCACGACCGAGAAAGCCCATCAAACCGCTGAGCCGCCGGGCCCGCGCGGCACGGGTTTGGGCCGGGGCGCATCGCTCGTTCCCAAGCTCCGGCTTGGGAACGCACCTGAGGGAAGCCGCCGCTTCCCCAGGGGCAAAGCGGAGCTTCGCGGTTCGGGGTTCCCAAGCTGGAGCTTGGGAACCAGTGAAGTTGTTCTTCGGCCGATCCTTAGTCCCTAATCCCGGCCTGACCCCTTTGTCGCTTATTCCCTAATCAGCTCGCGCACCGTCATGCCGGAGGGGATCATCGGCAGGACGTGCTCCTGGTAGGGAACCGCGATGTCGAGGAGGAATTGGCCGGGCGACTCGATCAATTCCTGGAGCCCGTCGACCAAGTCCGACTTCTTGGAGATCGATCGAGCCGGCCAGCCGAAGCCTTTGGCGATGGTGACGAAGTCGGGGTAGCGCTCTTCGGGTCCGATGCCCACGCCCTTGCCGACGGCTTCCGGGTGATCGATCGGGCCGAGGTAGGTGTGGGCCCGGTTCGCCGCGTGGAACCGGTCTTCCCACTGGACCACCATGCCCAGGTGCTGGTTGTTCAACAGCATCACCTTGACGGGGATCTTCTCGCAGTAGCAGGTGCCCAGCTCCTGGACGTTCATCAACAGGCTGCCGTCGCCGTCGATGTCGACGACGAGCTTGTCGGGGTGGGCCACCTTGGCCCCCATGGCCGCTGGCAGGCCGAAGCCCATCGTGCCCAGCCCGGAACTGGAGAGAAAGCGACGAGGGCGGCGGAGCTTGAAGAACTGGGCCGACCACATCTGGTGTTGCCCCACGCCGGTGGCGATGATCGGGTCGAGGTCCCTCGTGAGCCGGCAGAGCTCTTCGATGGCGTGCTGCGGGAGGATGCCGTCGAAGTTGCGATCGTAGTGGAACGGCTCGTCCCGTTTCCACACGGCGATCTTCCGGTGCCACTCGCTCAGATCGTCGGGCGGCTCGACGATTCGGTTCAGCTCGGCCAGCACGTGCCTGACGTCGCTGACGACCGGAATGTGGGCCTCCTTGATCTTGTTGATTTCCGACGCGTCGACGTCGACGTGGACGATCGTGCCCCGCTTGACGAACTCCGAGACCTTGCCGGTCACGCGGTCGTCGAACCGCACGCCGAAGGCCAAGAGCAGGTCGGCATTGTCTACGGCGTAGTTGGAGTAGACGCTGCCGTGCATGCCGAGCATGTCGAGCGAGAGGGGGTGATCGCCGGGGAACCCACCCAGCCCGGTGAGCGTCATCGCCACGGGGATCCCGGTCTTCTCGACCAGTCGACAGAGTTCCTCGGCGGCGTCGGACGAGACGATCCCTCCGCCGGCATAGATCACCGGTCGCTTCGACCGCTTGATCGCGGCGGCGATCGCCTCGATCTCGCCGGGCTTCGCCTTGGGGCTCTCGCCCGAATAGCCCGGCAGGTCCATCGGCACGTCGTGGTCGGGCACCACCTGGGCGAGCTGGACGTTTTTGGGCAGATCGACCAGCACGGGCCCCAGGCGCCCCGTGGTGGCCACGTGAAACGCCTCCTGCATGATCCGGGCCAGGTCGTTGGGGTCGGTCACCAAGTAGTGATGCTTGGTGACGCTTCGGCAGACCTCGACGATGGGCGTTTCCTGGAACGCGTCGGTCCCGATCACCGGGGTGCCCACCTGGCCGGTCAGGGCGATCATGGGCACGCTGTCGAGCTTGGCGTCGGCGATCGTCGTGACGAGGTTAGTGGCCCCGGGGCCGCTCGTGGCACAGCAGACGCCCACCCTGCCGGTCGACCTTGCGTAGCCCTGGGCCCCGAATCCCCCGCCCTGCTCGTGCCTCGGCAGCACCACCCGGATCTTGTCGCGGAACCGCGTCAGGGCCTGGTGCAGAGGCATGCTGGCCCCCCCGGGATAGGCAAAAACCGTGTCCACCCCGTGATTCACGAGCGACTGGACGACCACGTCAGCTCCACTTACGGGCTGGGTGCTTGTGTGTCTGTCGGTCCCCATCACTTGATCGCCGGCTACCGTGGTCACGGAGATTACCTCCTACTGTCAGTCCGGTGCGTTGCGGTCGGTCCGACCCGACCTGGAGAACCCGGGCCTTGTCGGCCCCTCGTGAGCGGGGAATCGCGAACGCCCAGACATATCAGGATATGCGTCATTCCCCACCTTTTCAAGGCGACCGCTCCCTGCCGATTGCCCGATCCCCCGCCGCTCTTCCTCAATAGGAGCCCGGCGACTTCGGCCAGGTTCGCATCGGAACGGCCCGGCGCGCTCATCATCGGGCCGGAAGACCGGGCGCCAGCGTACCGCCCGTTCCAATCGTCCTGCCACGTCAACCGGACCCGCCAGTCTCGATCTTGCGCTGGCACGATATCCTTCGGGAAAACGACAGGCTCGTTCACACCAACCCGAAGCGCAAGCGAGGAAGGACTCACGTCGCAACTCCTTTCCTCGCTTGCGCTTCGGGTTGGTGTTGGCATCGGCAGACGTTTCAGGATCACCGGGACGAGCCGTCGGGTCGGCCCCCCGCCCTTGTGATCTCCGGCCACCACCACTATTATTTCACGCGGCTTCGGGGTTACCCTTACTTGGCCGTTTCAGCGAGAGGGATCAGAGCGATGCCGCAGGAATCCGCCGCGCCACCTACGCTTGTGTTCCCGATGGGTGGGAAGGGCGAGCGCATGGGGCCGATCGAAGTCCCCAACAAGGCCCTGGTCGAGCTGCCGGGCGCCAGGAAGACGCTTCTCGAATACAGTCGTGGTACGTGGGACATCGACGTCGAGCGCCTCGTCCTGCTGATGCCGCGGGAGGCGGACGAGAGCTTCGCCGAGACGAAGGGCTTCGTCTCCTCGCTCGACCTCCGCTGCGAAGTGCGCTACAGCCCGGACCCGTCTGCCAAGTGCGGACGCACGAAAGCGCTGGCGGCCGCGATCGAGAACGGGAGCATTCCTTCGGACCGGTTCTTCATCGTCCACAACCCGGACGACGTGGTGATCAACTACCCGGGAGCCTTCGCGGCCGACGTCATTCGCCGCCACCGTGAGAACGCGGCGAGCGGGTGCGCGGCGACCGTGGTGACCACCGACTCGACCGTTCACACGTTCACCGGGTTCCGGATCGACGGCGAGCGCGTGGCGCGGATCGAGCACAACCCGGTGTGCGACACCAAGGCGCACGTGGGGATCACCGTGTTCGAGCCGGGGCTGGCCGACGAGATCGTCAAGGCTTCGCGCGACGAGTCGTCGTCCGACTTCGAGAAAGACGCGTTCGAGAAGCTCGCCGCCGAGTCGCGTTTGGGTTATTTCCTCCTTCCCGTCGCATGCTGGATCGCCGTCAACACGCCGAAAGACCTCAGCCTTTTCGAGAAGCGGTTCCGCGGCGGCGCGTAGAGTTTGTGTCGTGAGCAGATGCCTCTCGCCAAGGCGCGAAGGCGCAAAGATGGGAAGGAGAGAAAGGAGGCAAGGGGGGCGGCGATCCGTTGTCCTCCTTGGTCACGTTGTTTCTGTGCAGAGCCTTACGCAGGCTCGTCGGTTCCGTCGACCTCAAGGAACGCGTCGATCCCGGCGCGGAGGTCTTGGGCACGCTTCGCCGTGCGATCGGCCGGGTTTTCGCGATAGACGTCGGTGATGTCACCGGCCCGATCGCGAAGCAGTCGGCAGAGCTCGCGGGCGGTGAGACGCTGGCCCTGGCGAAGCCCCAGGCGCCGGCACCAGCGCTGGTCAAGGAGCAGGTTGTACTCTCGCTTCGAGCGAGGGGCGTCCGGGCGAAAGGAAGTATCGATCGTGTCGTCGCATAGCCCGTCGACGTTGTGACGGCACGGCCGGCAGACGTCGTCGGCGCCGAGCTCGATCTGGAGGATCGCATCGCGATTGTCGAGGAGCCGGGCGGCGACCCCGTGGACGTCGTGGCCGTACGGGTGCGGCTCGAACGTCGTCTCTCCGCGGCCCAGCGCCGCGACGACGTCGACGAAATGATGCGGCTTGATGCGAATGGCGTCGGTCACGTCGGTAATGGGCAGCGGAAAGATCACTTCCGTAAAGCCGCTCGCGGCTTCGCACGAACCCAACGCTTCGCGAGCGATCCTTCGACCGTCTGCGTGGCACCGGCGGCGGCACGCGGCCCGGTCGCAGCGGCGTGTCTCGCTTGCGACGCCTTGGTGAACGTCAAGTAGGCCACCAAGAGCATAAACACGATGAACACCAGACGCAACACCCGGCGGGGTAGCGCGTGGGTGAGCTTGCCGCCGACGTAGCTGCCGACGATCGCCGTGGGGATGAGCATCGCCGCCAGTTGCAGCGATTGCGTCACGGCAATGCCATGGTGGAGCGAAAGGGTTGCGTTCTTGAAAACGGCCCCCACCGACGAGACGCACACGATCGTGACGGCCGAGTTCGCAATGGCTCGGCGTAGCGGGATTCTCAGCAGGATCTGCTGCATGGGCACACAGATCGCACCGCCGCCGATCCCCAGCAAACCCGCGAAGAAGCCCATCACCAGACCCACCGAGCCGACGCCCACGATCGGCGGAGCGGGACGCTCGTCGAACCCGTGCTCCAGGTCGGTGTTGGTCATCAGCCGAAAGCCGTTGTATCCGGCCACGTAGACCATGAATCCCGCAAGGATCATGGCCAGGTAGACGCCGTTCTGCCGCGCGAACAGCGACGTGTCGCTCACGTACACCCCGAGGAGAATCCCCGCCAGCGCCGCGGGAACCAGCGGGAGCGTCACCGATCTCATGATCATTCCGGCACGCCAGTGGGCCAAGACTGAAGGGGCGGCGACGAACACGTTGCAGATCATGGCCGCCGCCTGGATCAAGTGCTGCACGCTCCCCTCGTAGCGGCCCGTCTGGCTCAGATAGAGGATCAGCCCGGGGATGATGATGATCGACCCGCCGATCCCCAAGAGCCCCCCCAACAGGCCCGCAATCAACCCGATCGCCGCTGGTATCAGTAGCTCCATCAGGGAATGTCTTCTCTTTCTGCCTGGCTCGGGTTGCAGTATCGCGCGGGATGCCGAGTGAGCGTGCGGCCCGCGCCCCTTGCCTCGCCGGACTCGCGATCGGACACGTCCCGTCTCAGGGACTCGAAGACTGGGCGAGGCTAGCAGGGGGCCAGCGCGGGGAGCCCCGGTCCGTCGCGCCTTGCAGGGCCTCGCTTCACTCGACGACGCTACGCCCGCGTCGCGCATCGAGAGCTTGAATTTTCTCAGTCTACCGGACGAGGGGGAGCCGGACAACGTGCCCCTCCTCTCGTAGGAGGTCCGACCGGCTCGCAGCAGGCAAGCGACCCCGGCGCGGGCCGATTGTGCGGAGGGCTTGGACCCCACGCCTCAGCCCGCAACAAGCTACGCTTATAGTATGAGACAGGCTCGCATGCTGATCGCGCTTTGGGTGGCGGCGACCGTACTGGTGGACGTGGTGGCGGTGTCGGTTGCTGCGTCGGCCGACCGGGGCTCGCCGCCCGCGTGGCCGCATCCGACGGTTCTCGTCCTCTTTGCGCTCTCGATGAGCCAGGTGAGCCTGGCGGCGATTTGGGCCGGTTTTGTGGGCCGATCGTTCTATGGGCGAGTGACGGGGCTGATGCTCATCACCGCCATGTGGGCGCGGTACGTGGCGTGGATCGTCGCCCCGTCGCAGATCGACGACTACGCGTGCCTCTACGGCTCGCTGCTGCTGGCCCAGACGATCGCCATCCTCGTCTCCTTGACGGTCGCCCGGCTATCGGGCGCTCGGCTGGTGCGCGCCGACCGCGTCGACGTGGCAGACGGCGGCGCTTCCGGCCCGTCCCGCTTCCAGTTCTCCTTGCGCGAGATGCTCTCGTGGACCACGGTGCTGGCCGTGGTGCTCGGCGCGCTGCGGTACTCGGTCGACCACCATCTCTTTCCGGCCTATCTGGGCGATTGGAGACAATTGGCCGTCTTGAGCCTCGCCAATGCCGTGCCTGCGCTTTTGGCCCTTTGGGCAGCGCTGGGCACCGGACGCACGACGACGCGAGCCATGACTCTCGCCCTGGCGACCACCGCGGCGATCGGTGCCGGGAGCATGCTGGCCGAGGTGGTCAGCCTCCGCGCCTACGCCGCCCTGTGCATCCTGCAAGTCGTCTTCGGACTGGGCTCGCTGTGCGTGTTTCGGATGGCCGGGTATCGGGTCGTGCGAGCGGCACGGGCCGACTTCGACCAGCGATTGCGATCACCGGGCGCCTGTTAAGCCGTTACCCCATCTGTGTTTACAAGATCACCCGGCGAAAAGCTGTGCCTCGGGGCTTGCGTCTTCGGGCCGAGTTGCTAGACTGCTCATAAGAACTGCGTTGGTGGTCGACCGTCCGCGCTTGGGCGGCCGACGAACAGGGAACGCCGGTGTGAATCCGGGACGGCCCCGCCGCTGTAACCGAGGAAAACGACGAGCCCCTTTCTTCCCCGGCCATTGTCGTCTTCAGGTGATTACGCCGTTGGACGATGAGAAGGCCGGGCTCGCTCGCTCGGAAGTCAGCAGACCTACCAGCACAGTGCCGGGTACGCTCGCGAGGGACGGGCGACCGGCAGTGACCTCACGATCTGGGCACGGAGAACGAACGCCCCGGTCGACCAAAAGCCCGCGCTGCGTGGCCACGGGCCGACCGACCTCGCTCCTTCGCCGTGCAAGGATCTATCCAGCGATGAGTCTCCGGTCGTGAAGTAGGTGAGAACCCTACGCTGGGCCGCAACTGTAAAACACCCCGGAACACCTCGGGTGTTGAGCCAGACCGCGATCGGAGAGAGCGGGTGAAGGTTTTTGCCTCGTAACCAGGCATCTGCGGGTGTGCGCTTGAGGGCTGGCGCCTCGCGGATCCGTGTGATCAAGCCCAACCGAAGGAGCCAGCCCATGTCGGCCGGACGACGCGCGTTTACTCTCGTCGAGCTGTTGGTCGTGATCGCGATCATCGGGATCCTGATCGCCCTGTTGTTGCCGGCGGTGCAGGCCGCCCGGGCCGCCGCCCGAAGGGCCCAGTGCTCCAACCATCTCAAGCAGAACACGCTGGCCGTTCTGCTCTATCACGACACGCACAAGGTGCTGCCGCCCGCTTATATTCCCGCTAATTGGGGAGACCCGCAGGTGACGTGGTTCGGCGAAGTCGACTACGCCACCAACGCGGTCGACCCGCAGAAGGGCCTGATCGTGCCCTACATCGAGAGGAACACGGCCGTTTACCAATGCCCGGAAAGGACGGACGAGATCGTGGCCCTCTACGACGGGGCGACGGGAGGGTACGCGTACAATTTGAACCTGGGTAGTCAGGACTGGTCGACCTGGCCGCCGGTCATGCACGTCCGCAACCTCGCCTATTTCCCAGCCACCAGCAGGACCGCGGTCTTCTGCGACGCCGCGCGGATCGACACGTTTTCGGCCCAGCCGGACGTCATCGCCACGGAGAACTGGTACATCTCGGGCCCCGACGATTCCTACGCCGAGCCCGGCACGCACTTCCGCCACCACGGAGACGTCGCCAACGTGAGCTTCCTGGACGGGCACGTCGAGGCGATGACCGAGGAGTTCGGCCCCTCGCCCGCCAGTTGGTCGCAGGCGGCCAAGGACCTGCGGGAGAAAGTGAAGATCGGGTACCTGAGCGAGACGAGCGTCGAGCTGTATCGGCCACGGTGACCAGGGACGGGCTCCGTGCACCGCACGTGTGACTACTCGATCCGGAACATCGCCACGTCGTCGAGGTGCACCTCCTCGTCCGGCGCGAACCCGTCGACGATCACGATCAGCCGAACGCTCTTCGCCGGCTTGCCGCCGATCTGCGCCGGGAGGTCGCCGGCCACCGCCAGCCGCGTCCAGTCACACGCCGCGGCGCGCATGGTCGTGGAGATGGCCCCCGGCAGGTTCTGGCCGTTCTCGTCGAGCGGCGTCATGTCGAGCGTGATCGTGGCGCTGCCCTTCGGGGCTTGCGGGACGCGGACAAAGGCGACGGCGGCGTAGCGGCCCGGCGTGATCTCGACCGCCTGATTCGGCCCGCCCCGCTTCATCCCCTTGCACACGACGCCCTGCCTGCCCGTATGGGCGGCGTCGGGGCTCACCTCCTCCGTGCCCACGTAGCCTGAATAGGGGGTCATCGTTCCCACGCTTCGCGTGGGAACGCACGGGCCGGACGCTTCGCGTCCGCGAGTCGCAGGCACTCGCCACCATCGCGCGTGGGTCTCGTGCCTCGACCCACCCTACGCCCTCCCGTTTCAAACCCCACGTTTCCTTCCGGCCAGGAAGAGATCCACTCCCAACCGTTCGCACCCGATGGTCACCTGATCGGCCGGGATGCCCGCTCGGGCGGCCAGCTCGTGCATCTCTTCGACGGTCCGATAGATCAGATACCAGTTCCCAATCCACTCCATGTAGGCGCGGGTCGGGTTGTGCGGGGCGAAGTTGCCGACCAAAAGCGACCCGCCCGGGGCAAGCTGCTCCCAGAACCAGCGGAGCATGGTCGCGGCCGGTTCGTCCTCCAGGTAGTCGAAAAGCCCCGTACAGACGAGGAAGTCGGGCGACTGGAGGGCGACTCCCGGGTCGGCCTTCTGCGGTAGCCGGAACAGGTTCGTGCGGATCGAGTGGAGCGCCGTGTCGGCTCCATCGGGTAGAAGCGGATCGAGCTGCGACCACGCGAAATCGAGGGCGTCGGGGTCGAGGTCCAAGAGTGTCACGCGCACGCCCGATCGCCGGTCCTCCGGAAGCAGCGCCAGCGCCCGGCGAACGTCGAGGGCCGGCCCGGAGCCCACGCTCAGGACGTGGTACGCGGCCGGCCGGCGTCCGAGACAGTCTGCGACGATCGCCGCGGCCGTCTGCTCCGTCCTTGACCGGACCGCCTGCGGGGCCGCCTGGCTCAGAAAGAAGGTGTCGAACGCCCTCCCCAACGGATGCTCGCAACGGTACCCCTCGCAGATCCGGGCGAGCATCTCGAAGTCGCCCGCGTAGCCCCGCGGCTTGAACCGGGCCGCGTGTTGAAGCACGCCCACCTCCAAGAGCGACCCGGCGATCCTCCACAGTTCGCCCGAAGGGAGCCGATTCGCCTCGCCCCAGAGCTGCGTTTCGGCCAGGCGCGAAAGACACGGCGACAAGGCGGCGTCGACCAGCGCCACGGCGAGCGGCTCGTCCGACCAACCGCCGCTCAGCGCTTCGGCCCGCTCGAGGTCGTCGACCAGTCGGGTCGCGGCCTCGCGCACGATGCGCAGCAGCTCGCCGGCCGGCGGCGTCTGCGTCGAATCGTGTTCCTCTGGCTGCCACGGAGGCCCCAAGACCACGGTACGTCTCCCTTCGCTCATTTGTCCTCGCCGTCGGCCGGACCTCAGCGTTCAGGTCGACGGGGCCGTCGCCGAGCATGACGCGATCGGGGGCGGATCTTCTCCAGCATCGGCTGCGGCTTGATCGTGCTCGTGTTCAGGCAGAGCGTAAAGGACATGGGAGGCTCCCGGCATGCTCACGAAGATCGTTTCCTGAGTCGAGCGCGCAGCCATTTTGGAGCCGCTTGCGGCTTCGCCCGATCTCGCGCCTTCGCAAGATACTGTAGCGATGGTGAGGCGAAGCCGCAAGCCGCTCTGCGGGTTCGTCTCGTTTCCGTCCGTCGAAACTAGAACGCCCCCAAGCGCGGCGGCATCGGGTCCATCGTGTGGACGCTCGCGTCGAACGCCTGCTTCAACAGCCGCATCTTCATCGCCGCGCGGTCCGGCCGGTCCCAGAGGTTGTCGAACTCGTCGGGGTCCTCGTCCAGGTCGTAGAGTTCGCCCTGGTCGATGCCGTGATAGACGACGATCTTCTCGTGCCGGGTCCGCAGCATGGTGCCGTAACTGTGCTTGTGGGTCCACGCGTTGTAATACTCCGAGTAGACCGCGTCGCGGTGGGACGACGGATCGGCCTCGCCCGTGAGAATGGGCAACAAGGACCGGCCCTGCATCGCCGCGGGCACGTCGAGCCCCGCGGCCTCCAACAGCGTGGGGGCCAGATCGACCAACTCCACCAGGGCATCGGCCCGGAGCCCGGCCCGAAAGCGACCCGGCCAGGAAACCACCAGCGGCACGCGGACCGCCTCGTCGTACAAGGCCCCCAGCATCCGGCCGACCTGCGCGTCGATCAGCTCGACCATCGCGTAGTAGGCGGCGGTCACCTGGCGCCGGTCGTCGTCGGTCATCGCGCCCACGTGGAAGTAGCCCGGCTCGTTGGGGGCCCATTCGTGGTCGAGCTTCTGGTAATCCGGCTTGTTGGCCAGCTCGCCCGGTCGGAACTTGGGGAGCGGCATGTCTTCCGGTCGGTAGCGCGCGAGGTAGTCGGCCGGCGGATCGAACGGGTGGTGCGGGTCGAAGCAGTTGAGGCTGAACAGCCACGGCCGGTCGCGGTTCGCGCGGATGAACTCGACGGCCCTCTCGGCGCACCAGGTCGTCTGGTGGTACTCGGCCGGGATGCCGTGCTTGACGTACGGCGTCGCCGGCCCCGTGGTCAGATCGTCCCACGACCGGCCCCGCGACGCGAGCCACTGGGTGTAGGCATTCTCCGGCCAGTCGGGCTGCGGGTGGTGCGACCAGTGGAACTCCGCGTAGCCGTCGTCGATCCGCTGCTCGACGCGACCGCCGGCACACGACGACAGGTGCAGCTTCCCCGACAGCCCGCAGGTGTACCCCACGTCGGCCAGCGTCCGCGTGATCAATCGCTCGCGAGCCGGGATCGCCTGGCCGTTCTGCCGGCAGCCGGTCGTCCGCGGGTAGCGCCCGGTGAGAAACGCCGCGCGGCTGGGCGTGCAGACCGGGCTCTGGGAGAACGCACGGGTGAGCGTGACGCCGTCTTCCACAAGCCGGTCGAGGTTCGGGGTGTTGATCCGGCCGTTGCCCAGCGCCCGGATCGTGTCGTAGCGCTGCTGGTCGGTACAGATCCAGAGGACGTTGGGGCGCTCGAACGGGGCGTTGGCGGAAGCATCGCTCATGATCGGCTCGCGGTTCTCCGTGAACGGGTCGGGAATGGATGGATCGTATGAATGGATGGGACGGAAGGGTACCGACGGCGACCGTCGGTCAGAAGGGCAGGCCGACCTGTCGTCGCAGCTCGGCCAGCACGCGGACGTTGCCCAGCGTATCGGCCTGGGAGATCCAGGGCTTGGCCTCGCCGTACGCGGCGGCGGCGAACGCCTCGGCCTCGAGGGCGTAGGGGGCCTTCGAGGCTTCGGCGCGGATCGTCTCGCGATCGTCGCCTCGGACCCGCGTGAACGTGCCGTCGCTGAACCAGGGCGTATCACCGCGTGCATCGCCGTCGGCTCCGTCCCGGCCAGCGCCCGGGCGAGGTTGACGCAGTAGCAGCCGATGTCCATCAGCGATCCGCCGGCCAGGCCGGGCTGGTAGCGGATGTCGTCGGCCGGCTCGGGTCGGTTGAAGGTGAAGTGGGTGCGGATCAGCTTCAGTTGGCCGATTGCGCCGCGGCGAACCGTTTGGATCAGCTCCTCGACGGCCGGGTGGCAGCGGTACATGAACGCCTCGACCAGCAGACGCCCGTGCCGCTCGGCCGCGTCGAACATCTCCTTCATCGACTGGGGGGCCAGCCCACATCCGGCTGCGACCGCGGCGCCGGGACCCGTGCTGGTGAGCCTGCGCGCCGAGCATCCGGAGCCCCAGCGAGTCCGAGACGCTTTGTCCGTCGTCGGGGTGGAGCTTCCCACCGAGCCGGGGCCGCGCCCGGCACTCATCGCGATGCTGCGGGGTGAGCTTGGCGAGGCGGAGCTTCGCTAGTTGCCGGCCACGTCGCCGGTGGGGTCTGCGATGGAACGGACGGCTTGCTGGTCGGGCGGGGCGGCGGCCTCGCGGTAGATGCCGATCTGGTCGACGCCGTCGCCGTTGAAGTCGCCGACGATCGGCTTGTCGGACGCGGTGCCCAGCTCGAAGACCTTGTCGGAGGCGGTCAGCGCGCGATCGCCGTCGGTGTCGAGGTGCCAGACGCCGGACCCGTAGACGCCGAGGTCGTCGACGCCGTCGCCGTTGAAGTCGCCGACGACGGGCGTATCGCCCGGGGCGCCGAAGTCTTCGATGTAGACGTCGTCGAGGCTCCACTCGCCGTTGCCGTCGGCGTCGAGGAACCACGTGCCCGCGCGGAACAGCCCGATGTTGCTCACGCCGTCGCCGTTCCAGTCGCCGGCGATGGGGACGTCGCCGGCCGAGCCGTACTGGAAGACGTGATCGATCAAGTCGGCGCGGAGCTCGCCTTGAACGGTGCGTCGCATGGTGCGGAAGCCGACGGTGGCTTCGTGGGGCTCGGGCGGGAGGTTCTTGGGGCGGCCAAGTTGCTGGTTATCGGCGTCGGGGAGCCCCGGCTCGGCCGCGATGGCCCGGGGGTCGCCCTTCCAGGCCGGGCCGAAGATGCCGACGTCGGTCTTGCCGTCGCCGTCCCAGTCGCCGGCGACGGGCAGGTCGCCCTCGGCGCCGAGCTTGATCCACAGGTCGCCCTCGTCCCAGACGCCGTTGCCGTTCAGGTCGATGAACCAGATGCCGTCGAGGAAGACGGCCACTTCGGTCACCCCATCGCCGTCCCAATCGCCGGTCAGGGGGATGCCGCCTTCGGTGCCGAACTGGAACTGGATGGTCGGCCGGTTGTCCTCATCGGTGAGGACCCACTCGGATCGGTCCATCTTCGTGTCGGTCCAGGAAGCGGCGCTGTACTCGACGCCGTCCCGGACCGCGGTTCTCTGGTCGTCATCGTCCTGGCGGGGCCGCCCCGCGTTGACCACGCTCAGGTGCCACGTGAAGGCGGACATCACGAGCCCGCCACCTCCATACATCGGCGAAAGGGTCAAGTCGGGCGAGGGGACGTACCGCGGGGCCGCCGGCTTGATGGAGACCGGTACGGCAGGCACGGCCGGGGTCGGCTCGGGAGTCGGGTCCGGAGTAGGCGGAGGCGGGGTAATATACGGCAGCTCGACCACCACGACTTCGCTGAAGTTGTACGACACGGCCCGATCGCCCGCCGCAAGCCGGATGCCGATGATCGCGTCGTCGTTCGGGTCGACCGTCAGTTGGCCCAGGATCGTCGGGTTGACCGTCTCGTGGGGGTTGACCGCAGTGCCGCCTACGGAGCCGGGGGTGTCGATGGCGTCGACGTAGCCGTCGGGATGGACCTCGAAAATCGTGTAGTATCCCGGCTCGAGGTTGGTGAACTGGTAGAACCCGCGGGCGTTGGTGACGGCGATTCGCGGCTGGCCGTCCGCGTCGAGGATCGGCTGGCCGGTGGCGTCGCCCAGTCGCAGCACCACGCCGGCAATCGGCGTGTCGTCCGGTGTGCGCACGCCGTCGCGGACGTCGGCCGGGTCGGGCGTCTCGCTGAACGGGCCCACTTCGATGGTCGCGCCGTCCTGGAAGACGTAGCCGGAGATGCTCGCCGGCACGAGCTCGCAGAAGTTGTAGTCGACGGCGTCCGTCCCCGAGATCAGCTTCGCGCCGATGATCCGATCGTTGCCGTCCAGCGTGCCGCCGGCCGAACCGACGTGGTCGCGGCCGTCGAAATAGCCGGACGGCTGCACCTCCTCGACTCCGTACGTGCCCGGCTCCAGATTGCGGAAGATGTACTGGCCGTTCTCGTCGGTCGTGGTGACGTCGATCTGATTGCCGTACATGTCGAGGAGGTAGATCGTCACGCCCGCCAACAGCGGCTCGCCCGAGTCGGGGATGCAATCCCCGTTCAGCTCGGCGTGCACGCGCCCGCTGATGCTGGCCGGCCGAAGCTCGCCGAAGTTGTACTGTTCGGCCTCGACGCCGGCCGCGAGCAGGGCGCCGGTGATCTTGTCGCCGGGGTTCTCAGCCGTGCCGCCGGCCGTGCCGGCCGCGTCGAGCCCGTCGTAGTAACCGCCGGGCTGGACCTCGGCCACTCCGTAGGTGGTTTGCGGCTGGAGGTCGTCGAACCGGTAGAAGCCCGAGGCATCGGTAGTGGTCGTGATGCCGGTCGGTGTACCGTGCTTGTCGAGTAACTCCAGCTCGACCCCGGCGATGGGCGCCTCGCCCGCGTTGCGCACGCCGTTCTGGTTTTCGTCGACGTAGACGAAGCCGGAGAGGCTGGCCGGCTCCAGCTCGCAGAAGTCGTACCGGATCGCGTCGGTGCCGGAGACGAGCGTGACGGCGACGATCGAATCGGGCGGCGCGAGCGTGCCGCCTTCCGAGCCGACGTGGTCCGATCCGTCGTAGTAGTCTTCCGGCTGAATCTCCTCGACGCCGTAGACGCCGGGCGCCAGATCCGTGAAGGCGTATTCGCCCTGGGCGTCGGTGGTGGTGCCGGCGATGCGTTTCCCGGAGGCGCCGAGCAGGTACACGGTCACGTTGGCCAGGAGTGAATCGCCGGAGTCGTACGTGCAGTTGCCGTTGGCGTCGGCGATGACGCGACCGCTGATGCTGCTGGGTAGCAGCTCGCCGAAGTCGTAGTTCCGGCCCGACTGTCCACCCGCGAGCTCGAACCCGTCGATGCGATCGCCGGGGTTGTGGGCCGTGCCGCCGGCGCTGCCGGCCGCGTCGAGCCCGTCGACGTATCCGTCGGGCTGCACTTCTTCCACCCAGAACTCGCCCGGATAGAGGCCGGTGACTTCCCAGTAGCCGTCCGAGTCGGTGAGGACCTCGATGGCGTCGAGCGAGGAGCTGGGGCCGGACGGACTGGAGCGGTCGGTCACGCGCACGAGGACGTCGGCGATGCCCGCCTCGCCCGAGTCCATCACCCCATCGTTGTCGGCATCGTGGTAGACGTGTCCGCTGAGAGTGACCGGCTGGGTCTCGGCGAAGTCGTTGTCGACGCTGTCGTCGCCGCCGAGAAGCTCGATCTGGCCGATCACGTTGGGCGAGACGACCGTGCCGCGGGTCTCGCCGTCGACCGTGCCGGCGCTAGCGCCCACGCTGAGGTACGGCTCCGGCTGCAACTCGACGACTTGGTACGTCCCGGGCAGTAGCCCGTCGAAGCGATAGTCGCCCTGCGCGTCGGTCGCCGTCGTCTGGCCGGTGGCCGCGTACGCACCGTCCTCCCACTGGTACAGCTCCAACGTGACGCCGTCCAGTCCGGGCTCGCCCGCGTCCTGCTGGTTGTCCAGGTCGAGGTCCTCGAACACGGTCCCGGCGATGCGGATCGGCAGCGGCGTCTGCTCCAGGGAGAAGACCGCGCCGGCCGTATGGACGGGTCGGGGCTCGTCGCTGGGCGGCATGTAGTCGTCGGGCGGCAGATCCAAGCCGGTGCCGCTCAGGTTGCCGTCGTAATAGTCGAGGAAGATATCGCTGCCGGTAGCCTCGTAGTAGTGCGGGGCGGTGAATGTGGCAGACAGGATCGAGCCTTCGAACTCGTTTCCTTCGGCCACCGCGCTGGCGCTGGTGTAGCCCTTTTCGTCGACGTCGACGCTAAGGCAAAGCTTCTCGCCGGGATCGAAGCCGGTGAAGGTAATCCGCAGTGTGCTTCCGCCGTCGACCAACGTGGCCTGGACCGAATCGATGCCGCCGGCCTGGTCAATCGACAGTCCGAACGAGCCGAACACGCCGTCGCCGCCCGATTCGGTGTCGAAAAAAACGTCGCCGATGGTCAGACCGTCGCCGAACTTGTCGGTGTCGATCGTCAGTTCGGTCAGTTGGGTGCCGGGCGCGCCGCCGGTCCAGGTGATCTCGATGACGTCGCCGGTCTCGTCCTGGCTGGTCGCCTCCTCGAAGTAGACCGCTCCTACCTCAATCGGCGCGGCGCTAAGGAGTTGACGCGGCTCCACCTCTTCGAACCGACAGATTCGCGACCGTCTCCGGGGCGCCGGCGCGGAAACGCGAGAAGACGACGACGGGCGGCGACCACGGCGGTGCCGCTTGAACGTTTTGCCAAACCAGCCCACGAGATACCTCCGTGTACGAAATGCGATCCGTCGCCCGGGCCAAGGCTCCGCCGTGCGAGTCGCCCAAGCGCCGCTACCCTTGCTTTGCTGAGTATATTCTTGAAACGTTCGTCGTGACCCGATTCATCGGGTGGAAGTCTTCCTTGCTTCCTGCTTCTCGGACCGCATGAATGCGGTCACTCCAAGCCACTCAAATGCCCTGGCGGGCCAAAGATCGAACGGACTATCGCCGGGACGCGGTCTTGAACTTGCTCTCTCCCAGCGGCCAGAACCGGACGGTCGTGTCGAAGCTCCCGGAAACGAGCTCACAGGCCTGCGCGTCCCAAACCAGCGCGGTGACCGACCCGGTGTGACCGACCAGGCGAAGCGCTTCGGCCCGTGTATCGAGATCCCACACGCGGATCAGGTTGTCACTCGAGCCGGCGGCCAGTTTCTTCGACCCACAGAACGCCAACGACAAGACTGCGCCCGGACGCCGCGGCAGGGTGTCGACCAGGCTTCCCGTGGCCGTGTCCCAAACCAAGATGCTCCGCTCATCCCCGCCCGACGCAAGCCGCGTGCCGTCGGCCGAATAGGCCAGCGCTCGCACGCGTCGCCGATGCTGCCCAAGGTCGTGCGCCGGCCGACCGGTCGAGAGGTCCCAGATCCGGATGCAGCCGGTGCGTCCGGCCGCGGCCAGCCGGGTACTGTCGGGCGAGCAGGCCAGCGCGCGGAGGTCGCGACACGGCGCGTCGAGCACTCCTTGCGCCTCCCCGGTCCGCCCGTCGTACAACCACACCGCATCGCCATGGCCGGCCGCCGCCAACAGGCGACCGTCCGGGGTGAAGGCCAACGCGCAGACGCCGTCCGGCTGCTCGGGCAACGTGCGAAATGGCCGCTCGGACTCGGGGGACCAGAGCGCAATCCGCCCGTCACGCCCCGCCGTGGCCAGGATGCTGCCATCGGGGCTGAACTCCGCGCTCTCGACCCAGTCGCTGTGGGCCGCCAGCCGGCGGAGCAACTGGCCGCCCCGGGCGTCCCAAAGCCAGACCAGATGATCGTCCCCCACGGTGGCCAGTAGCTCCCCCGCCGGGTTCAATGCCACACTGGAGACCACCGGTGCCTTCTCGGCCGGGTCTTGGCGGGCGGGCGCAATCACGCGACTGGCCGCCAACTCAGCGATGGACTCTGCTCTCGAAAGTGACGTAACCGCCACCACCGTCAACACGGTGAGCGAGCACACTACTCCACAGCGAGATTCCCGCATCATACCCCCCTGGATCCGAAAATAGTCCGACTTGCACGGACGAGCCGTGCGGCGGCAATGCAGCCTAGGCATCTTGCCTGCATACCTAATTTTTGCCAATACCCTCAATTCCACAGGCCGGAAGCCTGTGCTGCGGGCTTTGCAGGCAAGCCGGGGTGCGGATCCCCGGCGACCGGAACTCCGCGACAAACCGATTCACCTTCCATCATCGGCGCGAACCGGCGCCGAGCGCCACGGGAAGTTGCGGCACCCGCGGACAAGGTAATCAAGGGCGGTTAGGCAAGATGGGCATTTCGCGCAGGAGACTCCACCTCGCGTGGGCGGGCAGAGCCGGGGCACGAGACGATCCCCATGACAGAGCCCCGAGGCACGAGTTCCCGTCCTGCCGGGCTGGCGTGTGATGGCACGACACCCGAGACGCTCACCGCTTGATCAGCGGCACGAACTCCCGCTCGTTGTAACCGGTGTAGAGCTGGCGGGGGCGGTGGATCCGCATGCTGGGCGAGAGGTGCATCTCGCGCCAATGGGCAATCCAGCCGGGCAGGCGGCCCAGGGCGAAGAGCACCGTGTACATGTTCTTCGGGATGCCCATCAGGCGATAGATGATCCCCGAGTAGAAGTCGACGTTGGGATAGAGCTTTCGCTCGACGAAGTACGGATCGCTCAAGGCGACTTCTTCCAGCTCCTGGGCGAGCTCGAACAGCGGGTCTTCTTGTGCGTGCTTCTCCAGCAGCCGGTGGCAGACCTCCTTGATGATCTTCGCCCGGGGATCGTAGTTCTTGTAGATCCGGTGGCCGAACCCCATCAGCCGGAACTCGTCGTTGGGGTCTCTTGCCCTATCGATGTACTTGCCCAGATCGCGGTTGTCCTCGAGAATCATCTCCAGCATGTTGATGCACGCTTCGTTTGCCCCGCCGTGCAGGGCCCCCCAGAGCGCGTAGATGCCGGCCGAGATGCTGGAGAACAGATTCACCGTGCTGGAGCCGACCATGCGGACCGCCGAGGTGCTGCAGTTCTGCCCGTGATCCGCGTGGATGATCAACACCAGGTTCAACGCGTCGACGAACGCCGGGTCCATCTCGTATCGCTCGCTGGGCACGGCGAACATCATCTGGAGGAAGTTCTGGCAGTACGTCAGCCGGTTTTCCGGATAGATGAACGGCTCGCCGATCGACTGCTTGTGGCTGAACGCCGCAATGGCGGGCATCTTGCCCATCATGCGGTAGATCGCCAATTCCCGCTGTTCCGGGTCGCGGGGGTCGAGGGAATCGTCGCAGTAGACCGCCAGCGCGCCGACGACCGAACTGAGGATGGCCATGGGGTGAGCGTCTCGCGGAGCCCCGGCAAAAATCGTCTTCATCCCCTCGTGCAGAAGCGTGTGGATGCGGACGTTGGCCCGAAACTCCTCCAACTGCTCGGCCGACGGCAAATCGCCGTAGATCAGCAGGTAGGCCGTCTCGGTGAAGTCACACCGCTCGGCGAGCACCTCGACCGGGTACCCCCGATAACGAAGCGCGCCGTTCTCGCCGTCCACGTAGGTAATCTCGCTGGTCGTGGAGCCGGTGTTGGCGTACCCGTCATCGAGGGTGATGTGGCCGGTCTGGGCCCACAATTTGGAGATGTCGATCGCCCGATTCCCTTCGCTGCCGACCCGGATCGGTAACTCAAAGACTTTGTCCCCAAGGTGCAGTTTGGCGGTATCGCTCATGGCTTTGCTTACCCTATCTGGTTGAAGCGGAGTCACTTGCGCACTTGGCAGCGCGGTCGTGGCCGGCCCCAAGCCTCTTCAGTCTAGCAGCCGGCCGGGCGGCAGCAATCTCCCCCGACCACGCATAGGTCACAAGTTTGTGATAAATAGCGCTTTAGGTGCATCGAGACAGACGCCCATGCGGCAAGACACGCACGCGGGCCGCCCACACATCTGAGGGGTGGCAACAATCGCCACCAAGAGGGGCAAGGCCTGGCCCGCGCGACCTCACGAGATCATGTCGGCATAGGACCCGGACAGCATCTGCCCGACGGCCACCGAGAATCGCCGGGCCAGCTCTTCCAGCCGGCGGTGTCCGGTCGCTTCGTCGTCCTCGGGTCCGATCACGGCCTCGAACTCCAGGAAGTGTCCCAGGCCCTCGACCTCGTCGAGGTGGATCCGCACGTTGTGGTACAAGAAGATCTCGCGCCTCTTCTCGACCACGCAACGCACCCCCAACGCGGCGGTCAGGGCCGCCTTGAGCGTCTCGGGATGGGAAACCGGCACCAGCACGTAGTCGCTCGGCCTCGGCCCCGGCTCGTCGGCCCGCGCGTACCAGACCAACTGGGCCGACAGCCCGTTGATCTGACGGAGCTTCAGTCGCCCCTGGCGGCAAGGGAAGTACGTGTCGACCTGATGCTGCGTGGCCGATCGCTTGGTGGCCACCGCCTCGGCGACCTCTCGCGCCGCGTCCCAATCCGTGAGCCGGGCCTTCAGTTCGATGTTCCGCAATGGGCACCGGTGACGGGGTGATGGGGTGAGGGGGTGACGGGGTGACAACGACGGCTGTCGTTTACCTTCTCACCTTGGCGTCGAGCAGGCTAACGTGCTTGGCCGTGACGTGCTGGGCCCGGTTGTCGGTGAGGTAGCCGCGGATGCCGTTGATGCCGATCTGGCGGCCCACGTAGTAGTTCAGGTTGATGCCCGGCGCCGGGGTCACGTAGCAGCGGAGGTCGCCGTTCCGGTCGACCAGGGCATAGCGAGGGGTGCCCAGTTTGGGCGGCACCACGCGCACCAGCCGCCCATCCCCGTCGAATCGGCCCGACGAGGCAAGCGGCGGCCGGGCGCGGTCGCGCGCTTCGGCCAGATCGGACAACTGCCGGTTCTGCCGCTCCGCGACCGTGCGCGCCGTGCCCACCGCGTCGTAGCGGCGCTTGATGTCCTCCGATTGGGCGATCTTGTTGGCCAGAAGCCGCACCCGGCCCCGCTCGACGGCGGTCTCGGCCTCGGCCATGAGCGATTGGGCACGGAGGACCAGCTTGTCGAGCTTCCACACGGTCGGCTCCTCGGCAAGCATCACCGACAACTCCACGTCGATTTCTTCCAACTCGGCCTGGAACTCCTCGGGCGAAAGACGCCGCATCGTCGCGGTGCCCTCCGGGGCGCGGGCCGGATCGACGAACTTGTTCGTGTAGCGGACCGGCGCCTCGGACGCGATCCGACCGCTCCTGGTGGCGGCCGGGCTGGAAGGATCTCCCGGGGCCGGTTCGGACGAGAACTGGCGCGCGCGCGTCGAATCCGACTCGTATTCGGCGGTTTGCATGCTGGCGGCCGAGGGGTCGGCACAACGGCCTGCTGTCTCAGCCGGGGCCGTCGTTCTCGGTTGGCCCGAGACGGCCGGGGTTCGAGCGACGTGCTCGGTCGAGGGCCGCGCCGCTTCGACCAGGGGGCTGTAGTCGGAAGCCGTCTTCCGTACTCCGCTTTGATGGTAGTTGGCGTCCACGAACTTGCCGAAGACCCAGCGAAAACTGCCGGAGGGGGGGGCGATCTTGTACCACGTGCCCGATCCGGTTTCGCCGCCCAGCTCTTTGGTGTCCAGGACCTCGACGATCTCCCCCCGGTGGAGCCGGACCTGAATGACGTCGCGGATGTCGCTGAAGTCGCTTCCCACGCGGGCTGCCACCCGGTCGCCGGTCACGGTGGCCAGGCCGTCCTCGTCCACCTCCAGGAATCGGCCGGAGACCCAGGCGAAGCTCCCCTCGATAGGGCGGATCGCGTACCATCCGCCGGGGTCGTGCCGGTAGACCTCGACCGGGTCGCCGGTGCGGAGCTTGCTGGTCGGGTAGTAGTCCCTGCCGGGCCCGCTCCGAACGTACACGTCGTCGGCGTTGACGTAGGCCGTGTAGGGAAACTTCTGCTCGCCGTACGCCGGCAGAGCCAACAGAGGCAACAACGAAACAAGAGCGGCCAAACGCGCACGCATCGAAATGCCCTCCCGGCCGAAACGGCCCAGTGACGTGGGGCGAGAACTGCGAAAAGCATGGAGAAAGGTAGACCGCAGGCTTGTAGCGAAAATGTCCGGCCCGCTCAAGAGCAGTTGAAAAAAAGGTGACAGCCACCAAATTTGGGGAAGATGGAGAAGATCGCGCCTGGCAGAATACGTGGACTACCCACATTTGGTGTCACCTTTTCTCGGCTCCACTGGCCTTGCGTCGGTCGGGCAATTCGGATACAAGCCCTCGGCCAATTCTTCCTTTCCCCTGGTCCCGTCGTTCCGCCCCTTCGGATGGAGGCAGAAGTCGATGCCCCGGCACGCCTTGACCCGACTGATTTCCTTCGCGGCGCTCGTGGTGCTGACGACCGCCGCGGCGCACGCCGCGACCACGGAGTTGGACGCGGACAAGATCAAAGCCGGCCTCCACACCACCTACGAGGAAGAGGATGGGTTCATCGATCGGGCCCTCGAGTTGGTGGAGGAGGGGAAGCTCTCGGCGGCGACGGTGTACAGCACGTTCGTTTGGGCCCGAGGGCATTCGGTGCACAAATTCCAGCACTTCAAGCAGGGCCTGCTCGAGCGGACCCCCAACGCGGCGGTGCGTGCGGAGTTGCTCTACGGCCCGGCGCCCCCGCCTCCCCTTGGTCCTCTCACGCTCAGGCGACGGGTCCTCGACGGTCTCCGAAGCGTGCTGTCGATCTTGCCGCCCGTCCGACGCTTGCTACGATAGGATGGTGGAGGGGGTTTCCCCCGGCCGAGCGCCACCTCGGCGTGGGGATCGCCCGTGCGGCATTCGATCGGCAGCAATCGGGGTGAGAAGATGCCATGGGCCATCAAGGCGGCGGACTGCATGGTCAGTGAGCTGGTCACCGTGCGCCCGGACACGGACGCGTATGATGCGATCGCTCTCTTGCTGAAGCACTAGATCTCGGGGATGCCGGTGGTGGACGAGTCGGGGCGGCTCGTGGGGATGCTCTCGGAGCGGGATTGCCTGAAGACCCTCCTGGACGCCGAGTACTACAACATGCCCACGGCGAAGGTCAAGGACCTGATGTCCACGGAGCTGAAGACCGTCGGTCCCGACACGGGCATTGTGGAGATCGCCAGTCTTTTCCTGCACGCGCCGTTCCGCCGCCTGCCGGTCCTCGACAAAGGTCGCCTGGTAGGCCAGGTGAGCCGCAAGGACGTGCTCCGGGCGATCCAGGAGATGCGGTAGGCCCTCTTGTCCCATGGGGAGCGAGGCACGATTCGACTTGGCTGATCGCCTCCTTCCGCTTCGACACCGACTGCCCGATGCCGCAGGCGCCCCGTTGGGGCGCGTCGGCTCGACTTACGAAGTACGTCGGCGCGAAGGACCACTCTACTCGATCAGCTTCGCCGTGGCCGAGACGGGCTTGAGCCGGACGGTGTGGAAGACGGCCGGCGATTGGGCCGCAAGCCCCAGGCAGTCGCGGCGGGGGATGCGCCAGTCGGCGTGGAGGCCGAGGGAGCGGACCGGGCCGCGGTAGAAGAGGAGCGGTCGGCCGTCGAGGGTGGCCGTGACGGCGGCCCGGTCGTCGTCGAGGCGCACGGTCACTTCGAGCGTGTAGCGGCGGTTGTTGTTCAACGCGCCGAGGAAGGTCGTCGTGTTGTCGTCGGCCCGGCGGCCGTCGACCGTGTCCAGCCCGCTCGCCGTGCCGCCGTAGCCCAGGGCCAAGAGGCACTGACGCGGACCGACGGGAAGAATCACCCCTAACAGGCCGAATCCGTCGGTACGGGTGAACTCGATCTGCAAGTCATAAGCCCCTTCGGGTAAGACGGGGATCGTCAGCCGGGCGGCCGGGCCCGCCGGCTCGACATCGAGCTCGGTGCCCCGGAGCCGCCACGCGGGCGACGCGCCGTGCTTCTCGACGTCGATCCGCGTCAGAAGCTCGTTCCACTCGCCCGAGGGCAGTCCGGGGGACGGGGGCGGCGCGGAAGCGGCCGGCTCGACAGGCGGACCCAACGGCGCCGTGCCGGTGCCGTAGCCCTTGATCTCGGCCAGTCGGGCGATGGCCCGGGTCTTGGGCTCGCCGGAGAGCCGGGGCACGGCGGCCTGGTACCAGCGGCGCGCCCGGGCAAGCAGGCTGCCCCGGGCCAACTCGCTTCTGGCGTGGGCCATTTCCCACCAGGCGTCGCCCAGCTCGAGCTGTGTCTGTGGGTCGCTCGGACCGGCCAGATCCTTTTGGGCCAGCGCCTGCCACTCGGGGTCGCCGGCCTTGGCAAGCATGGGGAGGCCGTGGTCCCAGTCGCGCTTGACGAGCGCGAGGTACCGGCCGCGGATCAGGTTGGCCTCCGGGTCGTCCGGGTTGTCGGCCAGGGTTTTCTGGGCCTCTTCGACGCGCTGAAACTCCTTTTCAAGCGCGAGGACCGCTCGGCCGCGAACGACGATCTCGTCGCGGAGCTTTTTGGCACCGGCTCCGTCGGCCGCGTCGTACGCCGTGCGCGCGTGCTGCATGGCCACTGCGAATCGGTCGCAGACGACGGCGTCGTCGACGAGCGCCAGGCACGCCTCGGCGATGGCCCGACGCGCCGTGGTCGTCCGCGCCGCGGCGGCGGCCTCCTTGAGCCGCTCGGCTTTCATTTCGAGCGCGTCGATCTGGTAGCGCTCGGCCAGCTCGTCGATCGACGCGAGGATCAGCTCCGGGCGGGCCAGCTCGACGCCCAGATCGCGGGCCTCGCAGAGCAACGCGAAACGGGCGACCGGGTCGTCGTCGGTCGCAGTCGCTTCGTCGAGCAGCTTGCGGCCCAGGGCCAATCGCTGGGGCGCGCGACGTGCGCTGGCGAAATCCTTCTCGTACACGTCGCGAAGCTTCGCCACGGCCCGCTCCAGCGCGTCGGCCTCGGGCACGGGGAGTCGCTGGGCCGCGAAGCCGGTGAGCGATAGGGCCATCGTGACGAGCATTGCGCAAGTCACCACTTCGCCTTTCGACGATCGACGCGTCGGGGGGGTGATGTGCGTGGTCATCGGGGGTTGGGGCAAGGGCCGCTGTGTGTTTGACGGACGCGAAGCGCCCAACTGGTGCGTTCCCACGCAAAGCGTGGGAACGATGAATGCCAAGCAGGAAGTTCTGCCATGGTCATGGTCGGCGATTTGCCGCCAGGCGTCAAGCGGCGGTTCAGCCGAGTCGGATTCAGCGATCCCGCCGGGCGGGCGGCTCGACAAGCGCGGCCGGTCCTGCCAGAATGGGCGGTGGCCGGAACAGCCCGCCGCCGAGGCACGGATCCTCACGCCGCCCGCCGACGTTCACCGACTTCCCGCAGAGAACCCCGGATGAAGCCGACCGTCTTCGCCGTTCAGATGCTCAGCGCGGTTTTGCTCGTGGAGGCGGTCTGCGCTCGTGGCCCGGCGCCAGTCGCGCGGTCACGACCTGAGCCTGGCGGTGATGCAGGCCCTGGCCTTGCGCAGCGCGGTGGACAGCGGCCTGGAGGTCCCGCCGGAGGCGGTGGGGCTGGCGCTCGAATCCGCGAAGAGCCCATCCTTCCCCCGGAAGCCATCCTCCGCCGGCGAGGCCTCGAAGCCGTCCCGGCGGGTTGATTACGTCAAGGCCCTGCTCCGCAAGCAGGACGACAACCTGATGGAGCGGCTCGGGGACGAGTTCCGCCTGCGGGCGTTCTTGTTCGACCGGCCCGACGGCGTCCGGGCGATCGACCCGGCGGCCGGCGGCGGCGACGGTCGGCTCGACCGCACCCACCTGGCCGAACATCTCACCACGGAGGGCGAAGTCACCGCCCTGGGCGCGGCGCTGGGCGATCTGGCGCGACGCCATGCCACGAGCAACCTGGCCGGCGTGGTGATCTTCAGCGACTTCAACCAGAACTCCGGCCCGCCCGCCCTGGAGGAAGCCGGGCGCCTGGGGGTGAAAATCCATACGGTGGGCGTGGGCCCGGTGGCCGCCGTCGATCTCCAGGTCCCACCGGTGATGAAAAAGGACGAACGCTCGTCGCTCGTGGCCACGTTGCGCCAGGACGGCTTTGCCGGCCAGACCGTGGAGGTCAAGTTCCACGCCCGGCCGGTGAGCGGATCGTCCGCGGCGGCCGAGGGCGTGCTTCTGGCCGAGCGGCCCGTGACCCTGAACCACCCGACGGAGACGTTCGAGATCCCCTACGTCCCGGAACAGACGGGCCGGTGGGTCTTCACCGCCGAGGTCGAGCCACTTGCGGGGGAAGTGGTCGAGGAGAACAATCGCGCCTCGCGGGAGACCACGGTGCGCGACGATTTCATCCGGCTGTTGTTCGTCGAGTACGAGCCGACGTGGGAATGGCGGTTCATCAAGGAGGTGTTCCACCGCGACAAGCTGGTGGGGATGCGGGGCTTTCGCACGTTCCTGCGGTCGGCCGATCCGAAAGTGCGCAAAACGAACGAGCTGTTCCTGACCACCCTGAGCCCGGCCCGCAGCGAGTTCTTCGCCCACGACGTGATCGTGCTGGGCGATATGCCCGCCTCGGCCTTGAGCCCGCGGTTCTGCCGCATGACGGAGGAGTTCGTGGGCGATTTCGGCGGCGGGCTCGTGGTGATGGCCGGTCCTCGATTCGGCCCGGGGCAGTTGGCCCAGACGCTCCTGGGCGATCTTCTGCCGGTGAAGGTCGACCCGAATGGGCGGGTGCGACACCGCGAGCCCTTCCGGCTCCGCCGCACGGCCGACGCCGACCAGTACGACTTCATGCGACTTGGCCGGAACGCGCGAGAGAACGAGAAGGCGTGGGACAATCTCGGGCCGCTCTCCTGGTATCAGCCGGTGGAGCGACTCCACCCGTTGGCCACGGCCCTGGCCGAGCACCCGACCGACGCGTGCGTCGACGGGAAGACGCGCCAGCCGCTGGTGGCCGTGGGGAACTACGGCCGGGGCGAGGTCGTGTATCTCGGGTTCAACGAGACGTGGCGCCTGCGGCGCCGGTTTGGCGAGCAATACTACCGCCAGCTCTGGGGGCAATTGATCCATCGGTTGGCGTTGCGGCACGCCCTGGGCACGCAGAAGCGGTTCGTGGTGCGGACCGATCGCCGCCGCTACCAGGGCGACGATCAGGTGCTCCTGACGGTCGAGGCGTACGCCGCCGAGTTGCGCCGCGGGCGACGCATCGACGCAAACGCGCACCGGGCTGAGGCAGATCTCGGTGATCGAGGGCTCGCGCGTCCGGGTGCGGATTGCGTCCGACAAGCGGCTCGATAGGGCCACGCTCGTGATCGACGGCCAAGCGCGCGAAATGGAGCGCGACGAGGGGCGCGTCGCGTCGCCGCACCAAGGCGCGGGCGACTCCGAACGCTGGGCGCTCCGGCCCGACGACACGCCCCTGGCGAGCGTCGTCGCCCCGGTCCGCTACGAGATTCGGGCCGTCGACGTCGACGACCTGGAGCCGGAGGCGCCGATCGAGGGCGTGATTCGCATCAAGGCCGACCACGCGCCGCGGATCGCCGCCTCGGCCGTCACGGAGTTCGTCCTGCCCACGGCCCACAAGTCGCCGCTGTCGGTCAGACCGTGGCCGTGGTGCTGGGGGGGCCGGATTCGACGGCGGGGGCCATGCTCGTCTGCGCGGGCTTGATCTGGAAATCGTAGCTCTTCAGTTCCATGAACCAGCAGAAAATGCCGATCAGAATGGCCAGGAACGAGATCCCCAGCAGCACCACGTAAGGGCTGGTCTCGGTCAATCTCTGAAGGAGGCCGGGCCGCTTCTCGACTTCCTCTTCCGGCTCTTCCTCTTCCGGCTCGGCGGCGAATTCTCCGGCCGTCTCGGCGGCGAATTCATCGGCCGGCGCCGCCATCTCCATGTCGGCAAAGGCGCCGCCTTCGTCGGGCTCGACCGGCTCGACGGGCGCCTCGGACTCCGGGCCAATTTCGGCAGATTCGAGGACATCGTCCCCGAGCTCCAGCATCTCGCCGCCCCCTTCGAACTCGATCGTCTCGTCCGCCGGGTCGGGCAGCGCCGAGTCCTCCGCGGGCAGATCCAGCTCGTCAAACTCGCGTTCTTCGCCTTCGAAGTTGGACACGGCTTGTCCTCCAAAAGGTTCTTGGCCGGGACATCGGGCAAAAGCACCTCCCGCGGAGGCTTCGCTGGCGCAGCGGCGCGAGACCCCACGATCACCAACGGCCAAAGGAACCGTTGCTCGCGACGGCCCTGCCGACGGGCGCCCTTCCCAAAACCCCATCCCATTATAGTCGGCCGGATCTCGATTCACCAGTCGTTGCCCACCCACCAGGGGGGGGTATCGCGGGGTCGCGCCCGGAGAACGGCCCGGGCGGATTGCCGGGCGATTCAATAGGCGACACGGCCGACATAGCTGCACCCGACCAGGTACATGCGCCGGCCCTCGCGTTGGAGCCGCGTGACGTGCGCCACCTGAGCGGTCAAATAGGACAGGTTGGGCGGGGTTCCCAGGGCCACCACGAGCATTTCGGATTGGGGCGGCTTGGGCGAGATGAACGAGAAGCCCCCGGCGGCGATGTCGTTGCACTGGATTTCGGTGAACTCGTCGTCGTCGGGCAGCCTCCCGTCGACGATGGGAGCGATCCGTTGGCGGTACGGATAGGAAAGGCGAGCACGGCGGCGGCGTTCGCTGTTGATCGGACCCGGCAAGGCAGCGGCTTCGGCAGGAGGCTGATCCGGCGGCGCCCCGCGGGCCGAAGGCGTGTCCTTTTCTTCCTGCTTCGAGGCGGAAGCCGAGCGCGCCTGGGCGGCTATCTGCTCCGCCTTGGCGGCTTTCCGCTCGGCTTGTCGTTCCGCGGTCACGTCGGTCCCGGTGGCCACGACCGACTCGATCGATCGGTCGGCACTGCGCACGACGGAGTAGGACCAGCAGATCTCCCGCCGTTCGCCGTGCTTGGTCAGGAGCCGACTCTCGTGCTCCATCGCCGAGACGCCCTTGTGCAGTCTCTTGAAGACGGTCTGGAACAAGTCGGCTTCGTCGGGTACGGGAAAGACGTCCCAGATCGACCGGCCTTCAATCTCATCGGAGGGAAAACCCGTCAACTGTTCGCAGGCCCGGTTGGCACGCACGATCCGTCCCTCCGGATCGAGCACGAGGACGATGGCCCCGACCGTCTGCCACACCTCGGCCGCAAGTCGACGCTCTGCCGCGAAGTCTTTTTCCATGCGAACGCGAGCCGCGGTGGTCGTAATCAAATGGGCCACGGTCTCCACGAACAGCACGTCTTCGGTGTCGTGCTGCTGGACCTGACGGCTGCAAGCCAGCAAGGCCCCAAACGCCTGCCCGTGGAGCTTCAATGGAATCGCGATGGCGCTGCGAATCCCGTGCCTTTGGAGGAAGGGGTCGCAGAAGCGGGTGTCTTGAGACAGTTCGACGACGGCGACTGGAAAGGCGACGTCCAGGGCATACCCGGCCAGGGAGTCGGTTCCGTCCAGCCCCGACTCGCGGAGCAAGGGTCGCGCGTCTACCGCGTCCGGCCCGTTGAGCCTGAGTGAATGGATGATTTTGGAACCGTCGGGAGTCAGCTCCGCCACGCCGCTGAATTCTGCGTCGAGTGCCTCCGCGATCAGGGAGGCGGCGTCCTGCATGAGGATCGACAGGTCGGGGGCGGCGACGGCGCGACGTCCGATGGCCACCACCGCCTGCTGCCGGTTGTGCGGATCGCGTCGGTCGCCGCCGGCGGCCGCGGCGCTGGTGTCGGTGGCGTCTTGCGGCAAGGGTTGACTCATTGGGGGCTGGACCTTGTCCGTGCTGCTCAGGCTGAGGGAGCACGAAATCCCGTTCAGATGGTGATGGACTTTTCCTTCAGCGTGAAGTTGGGGGGGACGACCGGCGTCGGGTATCTCTCTTCGTGGACGAACGTGCGGTTGCGGCCGTATCGCTTGGCTTCACGAAGCGTGACTTCGGCTCGGGCGTACACCTTCTCCGGGCCGTCCTCACGCGCGACTTCGGTGACCGCACAACTCACCGTCACGCGAATCTTCTCCTCCCGGTACTCGATTTGCGTCATCTCGATCGTCTGTCGAATTCGCTCGACCAGGTTGGTGGCGAAGCGGATATCCACGTCGGGAAAGAGGAGCAGGAACCGCTGCCCGGCGAAGCGCGCGATCAACAAGTGGTTGCGACTCTCGGCGGAAAGCAGTTGGGCGATCGCGCGGAGGATGCGGTCGCCCACCTCCTGGCCGTAGCGTTCGTTCAACCGCCCGAATTCGTCCACGTCGATCATCGCCGCGTGCAGTTGCCGTGCCCCGTGAGGGTCCTTCGCCCACCAGTCGGCCAGACAGGCATCCAGCCGCGCCCGGGTGGATAGCTCCGTAAGCGGGTCGTTCCGCTTCACTTCGTCGATCGATTCCAGTTGCCCATCGTGTCGGGCGACGGCCACCGACGCCACCTCGAGCGTGTCGCGCAGCTCGTGGTTCGCGTGCAGCAGCTTGCTGGTTTGCTGGATCATCTGCCGGCAGCCTTCGGTCAGGTCGCCCTCGTAGTCCAAGCCTTCGATCACGCTTTGGGTGTCTTCGACCAGCGTGTCTTGCCCGCGGAGGACCGCCTCGAGCTCGTCGCAGACGGCGCTGAATTCCTCCCGTTCCGCGTGCAGCTCCTGGAAGGCCTGGTGGGCCTCCCCGCGTGACGCGAGGTACTCCTCGTTGGCTTCCTGAAGCGAATCCACCCGCGACTGGACCTCGCCCGCCTCCGGTTTGTCCACACAAGCACGAAACGCGTTGTCCAAACCGGTTAGCTCGTGATGGTATTTGTCCACCTCGCTGCGGAACTGCTCGACGCATGCCTCGCCCGGGCTCATCGCGCGCTCCTCGTCCGGCGCGACACCGGCCGGGGCCTTCTTGTCGGTCGACGTGCCGCCGGGCGCGGGTGCACCTTCGTTGGCCTCGTCAGGCGAATCGTCCGCCGGCTTGTCGATGCCGTCCGCAGGCCGTCGAGGCTCTTCTTCCCGGGGCGAATCGTTCTCGAAGCCCGACGTGGGAGAGGCGGGCATCCGTGATTCGGAGCCCGGCGCCGCGAATACGACGCCGGGCACGGCCGCTTCCACGGCCGCCACGCACAGCGCACGGTAGCGCCGCCCCGCGCAGACGGCCACCGCGAAGCCCACGGCCACGTTCATGACGGCGACGAGAAAGATGTACCAGACCACAGCCGCGGCTCCACGTATCGCCTTGGCAACGGATCGTCTCCAGGCTTGCAGGACCCTCGACCATCGAAGACCGGCGATCCGGACGTGGGACCTGCGTTACCCGACGCGATCGGCGCAGTCTCTCGCGGCAACGCCCGGCGGATCGCGGGCGCGCGGAGATAGGGCGCCATGAAAGTACATTTCAATGAAAGTATATTTCACGCCACCGTGCCCCGCTGACGTGTGGGTCCTCCCGGCCGTAGAGATGCCTCGGGTGGCGCTGCCGGATGCAACGCTTGTGGCGGATGGAAGGGCGCGGAGCTGCGTCCGAACGCGGCCTGTCTCGCGCGTGTGGCTTACCAGTTCAGTTCCGTGGCCTCTTCCCAGTGCTCATAGAGCGCTTCGAGCGCCCGTTGTTGGTCGGCAATCTCGGCCTTGAGCTCCCGGACCTGTTCGCCGTCGCGAAGGGTTTCGGGATCGGCCAGGGCCGCGTAGAGCTGCTCGACCCGCGTCTCCCGCTTGAAGATCTCGCGTTCCAGGTCGTCGACCTTTCGATAGGGAAAACGGCGTTTCCTGCGCGTGCGTGCGGGGTCCGTTTCGCCCGTCGCTTTGGAACTGCACGCCGGCCCGCTGGCGGTCTTGACCCTCTGGCTCGCCCGATCCGATCCGCCGGCCGCTTCGTCGCCGCGCAACGCGCCCGGCGCGCCGGCGAGCCCGCGACCAACCAGATGCTGGTACGTGGCGTAGTTGCCTTCGACGACTTGCAGTCGGCCGGGCGGGTCGATCACAAGCAAGTGATCGGCGACCTGATCGACGAAGTAGCGATCGTGGCTGAC
>CAZDHR010000010.1:0-43053 GCA_964505295.1 uncultured Planctomycetaceae bacterium | reverse complement strand
GGTCGGCTAAAGCCGACCGGCTTGCGTGGCCCCTCCGCGGTTTAGGGGAATAGAAACCGCGCGCGTTTCCCGCAGATCCACGGGCCTCTTCCCCGTCCGTTTTAGCAGCCCACACGGCATGTGCCTGCTACGGAAATAGCGAGCCGGGATCGAGCATGGCCGAGACTGCACGCGTGATGGTGTTTCACGGGACGGGGCGGCCGCTGGAGCTGCGACGGTACCCGCTGGCGATCGGCGATCGGATCACCTGGTCGGTGGCCGCCCGTTGCGGAAGCTGCTTCTTCTGCCGCGACGGCCTGCCGCAGAAGTGCGAGCGGTTGTTCAAGTACGGGCACGAGCCGATTTCCGATCGGCATCCGCTCAGCGGCGGGCTGGCCGACTACTGCCACCTCGCCCCCGGGACGGCCATTTGCCGCGTGCCTTCCGAGCTGTCCGACGCCGTCGCCTGTCCGGCCAATTGTGCCACGGCCACGGTCGCGGCCGCCGTGCGATACGCCGGCCCGTGTGCCGGTCGCGTCGTGCTCATCCAGGGAGCCGGCATGCTCGGGCTGACCGCCGCGGCGATGGCCGGCTTGGAGGGCGCGCGCGAGGTGATGGTGTGCGACACGGTGGCCGACCGCCTGGCGCGAGCCGACCGTTTCGGCGCCACGCGCACCGCGCATGCGGATGACGACGGCTCCGCGCTCCGCGCCGCCGTCGAGCAGGCCACGTCGGGGCGCGGCGTCGACGTGGCCCTCGACCTGAGCGGCGCCCCGGCGGCCATGAAGGCCGGCATCGACCTGCTGCGGATCGGCGGTCGCTACGTGTGGGTCGGCGCGGTCTTTCCCGCGCGCCCGTTGTCCGTCTCCGCCGAGACCGTCGTTCGCAAGGTCCTCTCGATCCAGGGCGTACACAACTACGCGCCGGAGGACCTCCGCAAGGCCCTCGAATTTCTCGAACACGCGCAGTACCCTTTTGAAGAGTTGATTGCCGAGACGTTTGCCCTGGAAGACGCCGGCGTCCTCCTCGATCCGAAGATCTACACGGCCATGTACTTGGCCGCCCGCCACGTCCCTTCCGCCGAATAGCGCCCCCGATCCCCGGCGACCGAGGCCCCGATTCACGGCCACGACCACGTCTTGAGGTCGTCGCTCCAGGCCAGGGCGAGGGAGGCGCGGCCGTGGGCGGCGTGGGCTTGGAGGCCGGGGCGGGTGGAGCCGTGGAAGAACATGAGGTAGCGGCCGACGCGGGGGTCTTGGCGGAGGTCGAGGACCGCCGCGGCGGTGAGCCGGCCTTGGGACCAGGGCCAGGTGGATTGCCCTAGGGTGAGCGGCGGGCCCTCGTCGCGCCACTCGTCGAGGTCGCGGGAGCGCTTGATGCCGATACCGTTTTTCGGGCTGTGGATGAGGACGTACTCGTCGCCGTCGACGAGCACGCAGGCGTTCTCGCCCGCCGGACGGCGGCCGACGTAGGTCCACGTCTCGAGGTCGCGCGACCAGGACATGCTGACGCCGTTCTGCTTGTAGAAGCACCACCAGCGACCGGGTACGTCTTTGTCCTCGAACAGATACGGGTCGATCATCCGGCCCATCTCCGCCCGGGGGACGTCGGGGCCTTTGACGCGGAGCAGCTCGGGCTCACTCCAGTGGCGGAGGTCGTCGCTCCGCATGATCCAGATCCGCGAGTCGCGGGTGCCGAACGTCTCGTTGTCGGGGGTGGGGTACGTCTGGAGGCAAAGCACCCATCGGCCGCCGAAGCGGATGACGTTGCCGGGCGAGGAGAAGTTGAGGCGGCGATCGCGGGGCGTGAGCAGCTCGGGCTCGCTCCACGCGCGGAGGTCGGTGCTGCGGCTGTAGCCGAGGTACCAGAAGGCGCCCTCCGGCTCCATGCGGCAGACGGTGAAGTAGAGGTGGAAGACCCCCTCGTGGTAGATCGCCGCCGGGTCGCGGTAGGCCGTCCCGGCGTCGCCGCGAAAGAGGATCGGCGACCGGATGGCCGCGAAGTCGATCGGGGCGTCGTCGGCCGCGGCGGTCGATGAAAAGGAGCACGCGAGCAGGCACAGGGCCGCCCTGGCGAGCGAGGAAGGCTCTGGTCGGATCGCGGGAAACCGCATTCTTGATCTCCAAGTGCGAAGTGAATCGAGTTGTTTGTCAGCGCGTCGAGAGGTCGTTTTCCGTCTGGGAGAAGATGGGTGTGAAGTTACTGCCCACCGCCCTCACCCCGACCCTCTCCCAGAGGGAGAGGGGGCCTGTTGGCTGCGTTGAGGGAAACGCTGGCGTCTGTTGGGTTGAACGAGACCCGCACCGGGCCCAGGAGGCCGGACGGGACCAGGGGTTTTTTGCGGAGTCGGTCGTAGTGGGTCTTGGGGACCATGCGGGTGACGCGCCGGGCTTCGGGCAGCGCGGCGTCGCCGACGATGCGGTTGTGCCACAGGTTGGCGACGCGGACTTCGAGCCGGTTCTCGCCGGGGCGGATCGCACCGGAAACGTCGAGCCGATAGGGCGGGTGCCAGCGGACGCCGAGGAGCTTGCCGTTCAACCGCACCTCGGCCACTTCGCGGACTTCGCCCAGGTCGAGCGTGACGGCCCCGCCGCGGTCGAGCACTTCGACCGGGCAATCGAACGACGCCCGGTAGGTGGCGATACCGCTGAAGTGGCGCACGCCCGGGTCGTCCACCTCGGTCCACGATTTCAGTTGATCCAAACTCAACTTCGGCGGGGCGCCGTGACCTTCGGGGAACTCGATCTCCCAGGGGCCTTCGAGGGTGAGCGGATCCGGGGGGGCGCCGACGTGCCGTCGGCGGCTAAACGATTCCGGGAGCTCACCGGGACGCATTTCACGGCGGGGCGATTCGGCAACGGGGCCGCGGGCTCCGCGGAAGACGACGAACACCGACGCCTCCGGCGCAAGGCGGATCGGCAGCTCGACGCCGTCGTCGACCGGGCGGCACGCGCCCGGCTCGATGCAGCCCGTGTCCGGGTCCCACAGCTCGCAGGCGCGGTCGCGGATGCGAAACACGACCGGCACGTCGACCGGCCACGTCGCCCGATTGACGACGAAGAAGAGGTCGGCCTCGGGCGTGCGGCGATGGACGAACCGCAACGGCTCGTTGCCGGGGAGCTTCCAGGCGGGCGGGCTTTGGCTCGACTCGAGGATCGGCACGAGCCGGGCGTAGTCGTGCTGGGGGGTGGTGATCAGTCGGCCGCTTCGCCAGAGGGCGTCGGCGATCGTGCGGAGCTGGGCGTCGCACGCGGGGTAGTCGGTCAGGCCGGGGCACCGCTTGGGCGGCTCGCCGGCCCAAACCACGGTCGCCCCGTCGCGCACCAGGTCGCGGATCTTCGAAAGCGTGGCGAGCGGCATGGTGCCGGGCGGGGTGGGGATCACGTAGAGGACTTGATACGTGGCCCCGGAGTCGAGCGCGATTCGGCCGTCGCGGGCGTGCATGTGATTTTGCACCAGATCGTCGCCCACGTAGTCGAAGGCGAAGTGCTTCGACCGCTTGCCCAGGTCGTCGTCCTTGGGGGCGGCCCAGAGCTCGCCCTCGGCGGTGCGGAACGTGTAGTAGACGGCCGCGTGGGCCACGTTCTCGCCCGACTGGAGGAGGAACGAGCACCGGGCGAGGTAGTCGAAGAACGGCCGGGCCATCGGCCACCAGGTTTGCGAGAAGTTGAGGTGCGGGCCGGCGTTGTGGACCCAGCCCGGGCGACCGGCTTCGCGGGGCGAATACTCGGAGACGGCCATCGTGAGGTAGTTGCCGCCGAGGAGGAAGGCTTCGTCGGCCCGGGCCTTCATGCGCGCGGGCGAGATGGCGAAGTGGTTGGCGGTCTCGGTGAACGATTCGAGGCCGACGAGACGCTTGCCGTAGGCATGGGCGGCCGACGACGCGATCTTGACGTAGCTCCGCCCGCCCATCCAGAACTCGCCCATGGGAACGTCGACCGCGCCGAGCGCCTGGAGCAGATCCTTGGGCAGGCCGTGGCTCGGGCCGCCGCCCGACTCCGCCTCGAACGCCACGCCGTGCTCGTGGCACCACCGGGTGACGCGCTCGTAGTGTGTTTCGATGATCAGTTCGCTCACCGTCGTCCGCAGATCGTGGAGGAACCGCCGCTCGGTTTCGTTGAGGGCCGGGGCCATGCGCGCGGCGTGAAAGCGGTCGTCCTCGACGAGCACCAGCGTGGGGAGGTGCGGCACGGGGTCGTAGCCGCGCCGGGAGCGGAACGCCCGGCGAAACCCGGGCGTCCAGGTCGGCTTGCCCAGCTCCCAACTGTCGCAGTTGAAGCCGTCGAAGGCCGTGTTTTGGAACGTGCCGAGCCGGGCGAGCATCGGCTCGGCCACCATGCGGAGCTGGAGATCGGTGCCCTCGGGGCTGAGATGATCGTGATGCAGACCCCCGCCCGACGGACTAGCCGACATCACCTCCGCCCCCGACGGCGCACTGAAGAAGGAGAAGAGCGTCCAGGAGCCTTGGGGCACGCTCCAGTCGATGGTTCGGTCGTCGGTGACCGTGGCGGTCAGATCGAGCACGCGGGGGCCTTCGTCGCCGTGGGGGCGAACGGCCAGCACGAACGCCTCGTCGCTCCGCAGGGCGTCCAAGGTCGGTTGCCTTTGGGGCGAAATGGGGATTCGGCCGCGGTACACGCTGGGGCCGCGGATCGGCTCCGACTCGGCCCACGAGAGCACTTGCGATGACGTTTCCGGCCGCACCCACGGCCCGCCGGCGTTCCATCCGCTCCCCAGGCGGCTGCGGCAGATCAGGCCGAGCCAGCCGCACTCGGCGACGGCGTGGGCGAACATGTCGAGCCACTCGGGGCTCATAAAGGGGATGTCGCGGAGGTGCGCGGTTTGGGCGTCGCGGGGCATGGGGAGCGTGTCCTTGATCGTCACGCCGCCGAACCCCGCGGCCCGGAACGCTTCGAGCTGCCGGGTGATCTCCTCCTTGGTGAAGGCACTGCCGTGGCACTGCCACCAGCACTGCACGCGGGAGATGGGCGGCGGGTCGCGGAAGCCGGCTTCGAGCGGGACGGGCTCGCCCGGCTTGAACAGGCCCAGGGCACGCGTGGGCCCGGCCGATTCGGTCGAGGAAGGCGCGTGCCCGGAAGCCTGGGGCACGCGGGCGGCGGTCTCACGGGAAAGCACGCTCGGCTCCGCACAATCCGCCTCCATGGATCGGCCGGGAAGAACCGTGAAGAGACAAGCGGCCAGGATAGCGGGCGCGGAACGGTGGATCATGCTGGGGGTCCTCGTTAAGATCTGCACAGCGGACGAACCCCGTCCAAGCCCAGGGGTTGCAACCCCTGGGCTTCGAAAGAGCATTACGCGGACCTTCGTGTCAAGACGGATGGGTCCAGGTCTGCCAAAGCGACCGGCTCCGTTTTAGAATACGCGGGTCCGATCCGCAAGGCACTTCGTCAGAAGGAGACCGCCATGACCGACGAGCAATCCCCGTCGCGCGCGTCGCGACGTCGCTTCCTGACCGCGACGGCCGGAGCCATCGGCCTGGCCGTAGGCGGCCGCGTGGGGCCGGTTGCAGCCGGCGAGCCGGCGCAGGCCCCGGGCCGGTCGACCGTGCGCGACCGGCTGTGGATCTTCACCTGCGTCGCGGGGGCGGACGATGAGGGCTGGGGCCTGCCCGGGCCGTCCCGCATGACGCCCGCCGAGGGGGCCTTCTACCTGGGCGTGCCCAATCTGATGCTGATCCGCTGGCAAGGGAAGCCGGCCATTCTAGGCTCGCTCTGGTCGCTGATTCCCGCCGGGATCGTGGTGGCGTTGGTCGTCGTCCGCACCGTGTTCGAGGACCGCTTGCTCCACGAAGAGCTGGACGGCTACCGGGAGTACGCCGAACGGGTACGCTGCCGGCTCGTGCCGGGCGTCTGGTGAAGGAGCTTTGGGGCCGCGTACGGAACTGCTGCAAGGGAAAAGGAAAAATCTCGCCAAGGCGCCAAGGCGCGAAGGGGACAGAAGGGAAGGCAAGGAAGTCTGGCCGCGGTGGACCGTGGGAGAGAGCGGCCCTCTACGATTTCCCTCGGTCCTCTTTCTTTGCGTCTTCGCGTCTTTGCGAGAGGCTTTCTGCCCGTTTCTCGGCCGTTCTCTCTACCGGAAATACGGCACGGCCGGCTCCGTGTTGAGCTGTTCCCGGATCATTTGGAGCTGGTCGTCGCTGAGGTGACCGAAGGCGAACAGGCAGTAGCCGTGGATGCCCAGGCGGCGGACGAGCTCGATCTGCTCGCGCACGAGCTCGGGCGGGCGCGACATGACGTCGCTGCCGGAGCGCATGTAGAGCGAGAGGCCGGTGATCAGCTTGTCGTCCTCGTCGAGGGCGTCGAGGAACTGCCGCTCGTTGGAGCGGACCTGGAGCGTTTGCATCTGGTAGTCCATGGGCAGGATGAGGTCGATCCAGCCCTGGCGGGCCCAGCCGGCGGGGTCCTGGCCCTGGACCGCGCCGCCGTGCATGCTGGAGAAGACGGCGGCCGACATGCTCGCCCCGGGTCGGACGCGTCGCACGCCCTCGGCGGTGCGGCGGACGATCTCGCCGATCGCCTGGCGCTGCCACCGGATCCAGTCCTCTTCGCTCGCCTCGGGGAGCGGACCCCCGAACTGCTCGGCGAACTCCGCCCGGCACTTCGCACAGTAGCACTGGCCCATCGTGCGGATGTAGTCGAGATGGATGCCGTCGACGGGGTAATCACGGGCGACGCCGACCATCAGGTCGACGATGAAGTCGCGGTACTCGGGCCGGTGGACGTCGGCCCCGAGCGAGATGGGCTTCCCGTCCTTATCGACCATGGTGACGTCGGCCCCGCGCGTCTTCCGGAACCACTCGCGGAAGTGCCGGTCGCGGTACGTTACGCAGAACCAGGGATGCACCTCGAGGCCCGCCGCATGGGCCTTTTCAATCAGCCGGCCGAGTGGATCGAGGCCCTCCTCGACCTGGCCGGAAAGCGGCATCAGGTCGCTCTTCGCGAAAAAACCGTTGCGCACGAGGATATCGGGGATGAGCACGTTGAGCCGCGCTTGCGTGCAGCGCTCGACCACCTTGTCGATCCCCTCAGCGGTGGCGATGTCGCTCGTCGAGACCCAGACGGCGCGGGTCTCGCGGATCGCGCCTTCCGGGTTCCGGGGGAGCCGGTAGCCCTGCTGGGCAATCTGGAGCTGTTCGGCGCTCGTGCGGCCGTCGCCTTGCTTGAAGGTGACGGCAACGTCTCGCCCTTGAAGGTTTTTGGAGATGTAGAACGTGACGTTTCCCTGGACGGCGATTTGCCGGGGCACGGGGTCGGGGAGCTTGCCACGGAGCCATCCGGTCGGCTCGCTCAAGGGGCCCCACTCGGTGGCAAGCTCCGTGCGCCAGTCGCCGGCCGTCACGGTCAGGGGGACGTTGACGACAGGGAAGACGCCGCCCTGCGCGTCGGTCACGGTAAGCTTCAGTCGCAGCGGCCCGCCCGGCTCCCACGTCGACTGGATCTCGCGAATCTCCAGCGAGAAATTGGAATTGGAAAGGTCGGCGAGTGTGAAGGTGAGGTTGCGCCCGACGTCTGCCTGATCGAAGAAGGAGGGCGGCTCGGTCACGTCGATCCATTTCCCGTCGGGGCGGTCGATGAGGAAGTAGTAGTGGCCGCGGATGCCGACCAGGCCACGGGCCGGCAGCGGTCCGTAGCGGGGACCGAACCATGCGCGGGTGGCCGCGGCGGTGTGCTCGCCGGGCTTGGCCAGATCGATCTTCTGGTCGGCGTACAAGGCCGACATGGTCTCCGCCTGGAAGTCGTACAGACGCCAATACTCGGTGCCCATCCGGGACGTGAGCAGGATGGGGGCCGGCTCGAGCACGTCGTAGCGGATCTCCAGCGGAAGGGCGATCTCGCGTGGCCCTTCCTCCGCCTCGGCTTGCAGGTGGACGATCTGCGCGGCGACCCGGGCGTCGAGGAACTTGACGACCCCGCCGCCGTCATACGCGGGCTTCCCCTCCGCGCCACGGCCCTTCACTTTTAGCACGGCCGTGTCCTGGGCGCCGGCGACGACGGCCATGCCCAGGACGAGAACCGCGACGAGGGAGTGGCCGAACAGCGACTTCCGCGTTTCTGCGCGGCGCACGCGGCATGCGCAGCGGGCAGGGCCCGAATTTGCGTTCCCGTCCGTCATGAAGCACCTCTCTTTCTCGCTTTTTCCGCTTGTCACCTTCTCACTACGACGCGCACGCCTGCGGCTTGCGGTTAGACGATTCCGATCACGGTGTGTACGAGGGGTTGACGTACCGCTATACGACTACCACACCGCGGTGCGAGGCTCAAGAGAGCGCTCGGAAGAGAGGCGCGTGGAGGAAATGGGGGCGGACCGCTCCGGCGGAGGTGGGTCGGTTCGACCGAGAGAGCCCGGCGGGATCCTACCGTTCCCGGTAGGTGATTCGGCCTTTGGTCAGATCGTAGGGGGAGAGCTCGACGCGGACTTTGTCGCCCGGCACGATGCGGATGAAGTGCTTGCGCATGCGCCCGGCCACGTGCGCGATGATCGCATGCCCACTCTCCAGCTTGACGCGGAAGCGGGTGTTGGCCAGGGCTTCGGTCACCACACCCTCGACCTCTAACGCTTTCTCTTTTCCCATAGACGGCTCCTGTTACGAGACGGGCGAGCGGGCCGACCTACCCGACGCGACGCTGACCCCTCATCCTACCACTTTCGCGGCTTGCGTCCAGCCCGAGGCGGCGTCACGGGAGAGAACCCCACAGCGCAAGTGCTTGGGAAGGGCGCGGTTACGACGGTCGACGCTTGCCATGAAGCCACCGCCAGCACCCGCCGACGGCCGTCGGCAGGCGTTATCGGACTGAACAGACTACCGTACAAGATGCGCGCCGTCGAAACAGCCGGAAGCAAACCCTCCGTAGGGGGGGTGCGGGAGTTGTGCTTCGGCTGATCCTTGATACGCTGTCGGCAGCAGCCTGGAGCCAACCATGAGCATACACGAACAATTCAGCCTAGCGGGAAAGACGGCACTGGTCACCGGATGCAACCGAGGGATCGGCAAGTCGATGGCCGTCGGCCTGGCCGAGGCGGGCGCAGACGTCGTCGGCGTATCCGCTTCGCTCGATCCGTCGGGTAGCGACGTGGAGAAAGACGTGACCGCCTTGGGCCGGTCGTTCAAAGCCTACCAGTGCGACTTCGCCGACCGGCAGGCCCTGTACTCCTTCATCGAACGGGTCAAATCCGATACCGAGCGGATCGACGTGCTGGTGAACAATGCGGGCACGATCCTCCGCAAGCCGGCGGCCGAGCACCCGGACGAGTACTGGGATCAGGTCGTGGAAGTCAACTTGAGTGCCCAGTTCGTGCTCAGCCGGGAATTCGGCAAGGACATGGTCGCCCGCGGCAGCGGCAAGATCATCTTCACGGCCTCGCTGCTGACGTTCCAGGGCGGGATCACCGTGCCCGGCTACGCGGCCAGCAAGGGGGGCATCGGCCAGCTCACGATGGCACTGGCCAACGAGTGGGCCCGGCATGGCGTGAACGTCAATGCGATCGCCCCCGGATACATCGCTACGGACAACACGGCCGCGCTTCGCGCCGATCCGGAGCGCGGCCCTGCGATTCTCGCCCGCATTCCGGCCGGGCGCTGGGGCGAGCCGGACGACTTCAAGGGCGTGGTCGTGTTCCTGGCCTCCGACGCCGCGAGCTACCTGCATGGCACCATCGTCACCGTGGACGGCGGCTGGATGGGGCGTTGAGGCCGACCGGCCGACCCGGTTCGATCAATCCGGCGCGTCTCTTACTGCTCCTTCGCCAGCTCCCCGAGCATCTCGAGCAAGTGATCGGTGATGATCACCGAGGCGTCTTTCTGCACCCGGTTCGTGCCGAGCCAGGTCTCGTAGCCGCCGAGTTCGTGCTGCTCGGGCGTCGGCAGGTAGCCCTCGTAGCCGTTGGCGATGCCGAGGACCACGGTCCGCGCGAAGGGGCTGCGCCGCTTCAGGTCGAGCCCGATCTCGCAGAAGGTCTCGAACGGAATCGCGCAGATCGCCAGATCGCCGACCCGCACGACCTGGAGCAGCACGCTCAGCGTCTCCTCGGCCTTGGCCAGCGAAAGGGTGCGTGAGGCGTAGTTGGCGGCCAGACGCGGCAGCTTGGCGAGCTCCGCCTCGTCCTTGATGGCCAGCACGGCCTTGGCCCGCTCGATCTGCTCCGCCGTAGGGCGCCGCCGGCGCAAGGTGATCTCGCGCTGGATCGTGCCGAGGCGCACGTCCGAACGGTGCGCGTCGATGCCGGCGTGCGCGTGCCACGCGGCGTCGGCCGCCTTCCGGGCGACGATGCGGATCTGCTCGAAAGGCTCGCGCGGCGGCCGGGTGACCGTGAACGGGATGTTGTTGATGTCGCCCGAGGTGCCGTTGGCCATCATGGCGACGAACTCATCGCCCGCGCGCAGACGGAAGGGCATCAACCGCGCGAACTCGCCGAAGTAATCGGCCGACACCATCGCCTTGGGCGTGGCGCCGACGTAGTGCAGCGAGTAGCTGGCCACCAGCGCGATCGGCTTGCGCCCCTTCGCCTCCTGAACGGAGAGAATCGTGACGTCGGGGTCCGTGGGACCGGCGGGCCGATCGAGAACCTCGGGACTCCTCGATGGATTCATCTTCACTTGATCCATCTCGCCGAACGGATTCAGCGGCATCTTGCCGGGCTTGAGGTACCAGCGGCGGTTCCACACTTCGTCGGGCAGAGGGTGCGCCCCGTGACCGACCGCCGCGGGGCGGAGGGCCGCGTGCGCCTGCACGATCGACTCGGCCACGCCCTCGATCACGCGCTTGCCGTAAGCCCCGGCCGCGCGCGGCGCGCTGTGGGTGTGGGTCGCGGCCACAAGGACGTTCTCCGGAGCAATCCCGCAACGCTCGGCGGCGATCACCCGGGCCTCATCGGCCGTTTCCCGGGTTATGCCTATGTTGTCCACCACGACCAGGGCCAGCAGGGTGACGCCGTCGTCGAGCACCAGGGCACGCGAGTGCAGCGGATCGTGCGCCCCATCGGCCATGTTCTTGCTGAACCCGCCCGGCATGTTCAACGGGAACTCCTGCGGCGTAATGTCGACCGCTGCGGCGCCGGCGCGAAGCGATGGGCCTTCTCCCGCCAGGGCGACGGCCCCGCACACGAGAGCCAAAAGAACACTCAAGGCCAGCGAGACACGGGTTGGACGGCCGGTGGTGAGCCGGGGGAAAAGTTGCATCGTCATGCTCCTTGGTCAACAGAATAGCCTGGTCAACGGCGTGGCACGCGCAGAACGACGTGATGGGCGTAGGCCCCGAGGAAACACGCCCTTCGCTGCGATTGAGGGACGCGCCACCCAGTTGCCAATTCGATCACGCTGTTCTTCTGCACCGCCTTAACGCTTCTGAACCTCGACCGTCTTCTTGTACCTCTCGCGCTGCTCGTTGAGCAATTGGGAATGCGCCGCGCACTTGGCGCGGAGCGTTGCCAGGACGTCGCCGTGGTCGGGCGACTCGACCAGATTGTCTCTCTCTCCGGGATCGGCTTCCAGGTCGAAGAGCATCTCGAAATCGGGCTTCCGGCTCGAAAAATCGACGTCCGATTCGTCGTAGCCCGTCTTGCCGTCGTACATCCGGATGTACTTCCACTTGCCGGATCGGACGCCTTCCTGGAAGGGCGTGTCGCGGCCCGTGTAGAGATTCTCCAGGAACAGCTCGTCGCGCCACGGCACGTCCTTTCCCTCCACCAGCGGGCGCAGGCTCTCGCCCGCCATGAAGTCGGGGGCCGCAACGCCCGCGTAGTCGAGGATGGTCTTCGTAATGTCCAGGCTCGAGGCCAGCTCGTCGAGCCGGCGGCCCCGGCGATCGGCCGGCACGTGGGGATCGAAGACGAAGCAGGGAATCTTCGAGGCCAGGTCGTACAACAGCGCCTTGCCGCCCATGCCGTACTCGCCCATCAGCAACCCGTGGTCGCTGGCGAAGATGATCACGGTGTCTCTTGCCAAGTGCCGGCGGTCGAGATCGGCCAGCATGCGGCCGATCACGTGGTCGAGCCCCGTGATCGTCTGGTAATAGCGGACGTGATGCTCCAGGCAGGTAGGCCGGGTGTAATCATACGTGTACGTCTGCGTGCGCCGCCCTTTGTCCTGGTCCATGATGAACTGAGGGATGAACCGGTAGGGATCGGTGGCCGTTTCCTCCGGGATACGGATGCCGACGTCCCGGTACAGCGTGTCGTAGAAGGGGCTGCCCTGGAGCTTCGGGTTCTCGTTGGCCGGCCGGGTCATATCGTGCCAATCCGGGTAGTCGGGATACATGCTGGTCGTCTGGGAGCCGTGGGGGACGTTGAAGCTGACCGACAGGCAGAAAGGCTTGTCTTCCGGCAGGCCCTCGAAGAACTCCCCCATGCGCTCGCCCATGATGAACGTGATCACGTCCTCCTTCGCGTCGTGATACGGCGTGCAACTGCGGCTCTTGAAATCCTTGGGGAAGAACCGCGTCCACCCGTCGTGGGCGCCCCAGAAATCGAATTCCCGGCCGGCGCGGCCCTTGAACGTGTAGTACTCGACCCCGAACTTGCCGATGAACCCCGTATGGTAGCCGGCCTTTCGCAGCAAGGCGGGATAAGTCCGCTGCCACTGCGACTCCGTCAATTGGTACGAAGACGTGAAACCGATGCCGTTGACCCGCTCGTGCACCCCGGTGAGCAAGGCCACGCGGCTGGGGGAACAGGTGGGCTCGGCGATGTACGTGTTGTTGAACCGCACCGACTGATCGAGCAGCCGGTCGACGTTCGGGGTCTTGACAAACGGATGGCCCATCGCCCCGAAGGTGTTGTCGCGCTGGTCGTCGGAGAGCAGGAAAATGATGTTGGGCCGCTGCGACTGCCCATGGGCATCGCGGCCGGCACGGACCGGGCCCTTCTCGGCGGCCGACGCAGCCGCGGCCACCAGCACCGCAACGAGGACCGGGCAGATCTTGTTCATTTTCTCTCCCTTTCCGCAAACGATCTCTCAGGCCGCCTCGCCGGCCGAGCATGCTCGATCCGGCCGCTTTGGGCCGGCCCGCAACAGAAACTCCATTCTCGCTATTCTGCAAACACGCAAGGCGCTTGGCAAGTAGGCTGCTCTCGGGCCTCGGCCCGGTCGGTAGCCATCCCGTGCCTGCTCCGAGAGCTGCCGGAGGGCCATTCGCCACCCGGATTCGCGGAACAGGGGGGCCCCAGGTACAATGGTCGGCTGACGAAGCAGGTCCCGCGTCGATCCAACGCCCCGCCCAGCGGAGGGCGACGTGTGGCGGGCATCCGTCTCGGTGAGCAGGCGCAACACCATCCCGGCGTTGCGCATCGCGCTGGAAAACAAGACGCTTGAGCAAACGCGGTCCCCGTCGGGTGATGATTGGCAATGCAAATATCAATAACTTCTCGAACGCCTCCTAGACAAGGAAGAGACGCGAACCCATGAGATCCGCAACGAAACCGGACGACGTCAACTTCCGGACGGTCGGAATGATCGACGGCACGGTCTGGCGCCGACTGCTGGTCCCGTGCATTGCGGCGGTTGCCGTTGCGACGGCGGTGCTCCGCACCCGGGATGCAGAAGCCCAATTGGCCGAGCGCCGCGTGTCGCAGGCGGCCAACGCGGACGCGACCTGGCCGACGTATCGTGGCGACCTTGCCCGCAGCGGGTGTGGGACGCAGGCCTTGAAGACACCCCTCTTTCTCCAGTGGACTCACGTGCCGGCCCATCCCCCTCGTCCGGCTTGGCCGGAGCCGGGCAAGGAGGTCCACCGAATGGCGTTCGACTACGCCTATCAGGTGACGTCGGCCGGCGGGCGCGTCTTCTACGGCTCGTCGGCAGACCACAAGGTGGTTGCACTCGACCTGGACAGCGGCAGGGAGCTGTGGAGCTTTTTCACGGAAGGCCCCGTGCGGTTCGCTCCCTGCGTGGCGGCCGGCCGTGTGTTCGTCGCCAGTGACGACGGCTGCTTGTATTGCTTGAACCGCTCTCGTGGAAAACTGATTTGGCGGTTCCGCGGCGGACCTCGCGATGAACGATTGCTCGGAAACGAGCAGATGATCTCCCGCTGGCCGGCGCGTTCCGGCGTTCTCGTCGACGGCCAGACGGCCTATTTCACCGCCGGAATGTGGGGGCCCGACGGCGTCTACGTCTACGCGCTTCGGGCCGACGACGGGTCGGTGATCTGGAAGAACGACACGGCCAATCTCCAGTACATGCTTCTTCCGCACAACAACTACGAAGGAATCTCCGGAGTATCGCCGCAGGGATACCTGGCGTTGGACGACGGCGTGCTGCTGGTGCCCACCGGCCGGGCCATGCCCGCCCGGTTCGATGCGCAGTCGGGCCGGCTCCTGCCGTGGAGGATTGCCTGGGGCAAACACCACCGGCCCGGCTCGGCGTGGACGATGGCGGCCGAGGGCCTCTTCTTCGGTGCCCGCCGCCGGTCGACGGGGCTGCCGGAGGCGTCGCTGGGAGAAGACAGCCGCCTGAGGCCCGAAGGGCTGATGGCATGGGACCTGCACACCGGTCAGGCCGTGTTCGCCCTGGACGACGTCTACCGGGCGCTGCTTTCAGACGACACGCTCTACCTGACCGCAGGCGGTTACTCCGGAGAAGGGAGCGGGCAGGTGATGGCGGTCGATTTCGAGAAGCTCCCCAAGGGCGCCAGCATCCCGGCGCCTCACACCCTCGGCCACGAAGGCGCGGGCGTGTCGCCGATGGGGATCGAGAAACAGGCAACATGGCGAACTCCCACCGGACGCACCTACGAGCTCGTCAAGAGCGGAGACGTGCTGATCGCGGGAGGCAACGACGTCGTGCGAGTGCTGGGCGCCGAGACGGGCGACCAGCGGTGGAAGGCTCCCGTCGAAGGCCAGGCACGAGCCCTGGCCGTCGCTTCCGGTCGCCTGCTGGTCGGTACGTCCACGGGCCGAATCTACTGCTTTGGCCAAGAAGAAGTCGCTCAACCGCCCGTAGTGAATGCGGGCCAAGCGGAGGAAGATCGCGAGCCGCCAAGACCGAGCGACGTCGCCCAAGCGATCCTCGACCGGTGCGGCATCCGGTCGGGATACTGCCTGGTGCTGGGGCTGGACGACCCGGAGCTGCCGTTGGGTCTGGCTCGGCAATCGGACCTCGAGGTGATCGTGCTCGAAGAGGACGAAGAGACGATCGCGCCGGCCCGCCGCCGGTACGATCGACTCGGCTACTACGGGGTGCGGATCGTGATCCACCGCGGCGATCGGGCCCATTTGCCCTACGCTCCGTACTTCGCCAATCTCATCGTCGTGGCCGAGCCTTCCTCGTGGGACGCACGGCAGGTGTACCGACGTCTCCGGCCGTGCGGCGGCGTGCTGGCCGTCTTGGCGGGGGATAGGACCGAGGAAGCCCGTCGATGGCTGGCGACGCGAGGGTCCGACAGCGACGAGGTCGTGGTCGACGGCGATCTGGTCCGGATGACGCGGGGCCCCCTGCCGGGCGCCGGCTCGTGGAGTCATCCTTTTGCCAACGCCGGGCGGACCTCGGCCAGCCGCGACAAGCTGGTCCGGCTGCCGCTCGAGACTCTTTGGTTCGGCGGCCCGGGGCCCGCGCGAATGGTCGACCGGCACCGATACCCCCCCATCCCCGTGTACGCCAACGGACGCCTGTTCGTGGCGGGGCAGCACTGCGTTATCGGGGTCGACGCCTACAACGGCCGGGAGATGTGGTCACGCGAACTGAAGGACGTCGGCCGTTTTCCCGGCCACGATCGCGGCGCGAGCGTGGTGGCCGACGACCGGTGTGTCTACGTGCCCCACGGCCTCCGCTGTCTCCAACTCGACGGCGAGACCGGCAGGACCTTGCAGACGTACCGCCCGCCCGCGGAAATCGATCTCCCGGCGGAACCGGCCCCGGAGACGCCCCCCAAGGACCGGAGGCTGAGGCTCGTCTTCAACGAAGTGGAATGGAACTACCTCGCCGTGACCGACCGCGCCGTGCTCGGCACGGTCGGTGCAGCACAGGTCCGCAAGTCGCTGGCCAACTGGCCGATCGCCGCGCCGCGCGGCGAGTATCTCTTCGCCCTCAGCAAGAAAGACGGCAACACGCTCTGGACGTACGACTCCGAGCACGCCGTCACCCCCAAGTCGATCGTGGCCGACGACCAACGCGTTTACCTGCTCGATCAGCAAAACGAGCGAGGAACAATCGGGCCGACGACCGTCAAGGCCCTGGACGTCGATACCGGTGCCGTCGTCTGGAGCAAGCCGATCGACGACCGCTGGGAGCTGCTCTTGGCGGACAACTGCCTGGTGGCGGCCGGCACCGGGTACACGGTCTACGACGCCGAGTCGGGCAAGCTGCGATGGTCGAATCATCTCCCGTTCGAGCTCTACGATACCTACGGCGCAGGAGTCGACCACTATCGCTGGGCACTGGCGCTGCGGGATTTCTACGTGGTGCCGCCGATGATCGTCGACGGGCAGATCCTCGCGCCGCCGCGGGCCTTTGACTTGAAGACGGGCGAAGAGAAGCACCTTCCCTCTCCGCTCAGCGGCGAGGACCTGCTGCCCTTCGGCGTAGGAAACGGCGGTTGCGGCACCTACTCCGCCTGCCCGGCACTGATGTTCCTGCGGTCCGGGTCGCTGGGCATCTACGACATGGCTACCCAGACGGGAATGCACTGGCTCGGCCAGATCCGGCCCGGCTGCTGGATCAACACGCTCCCGGCCGGCGGAATCGTGCTGATGCCGGAAGGTTCCAGCAGTTGCTCTTGCGCCTACAGCTTTCAGACCTCGCTTGCGCTGGTGCCCGATGCACGCCACGAGGAATGGGGTGTGTACACCTGCGAGCCGCCGAAGCAGGGCTCGCGCCTGAAAACCCTGTCGTTCAATTTCGGCGCCGTCGGAGACAAACGCGATCGGGCCGGGAAGCTCTGGCTGGGTTTCCCACGGCCCTTCTCCCCCCAGGCCCTCAAGGTGCCTTTCGATACCTGCGCCGAGGCCGAGTATTACCGCCAAAACGCCGACGAGATCTCGATTGCCGGCACCGACCGCCCCTGGCTGTATAGCTCGGGTGTCGAGGGGTTGCGGGCGGCGACCCTCGATCTCGACCTGACCCGCCCGGCCGTGGTCCTCGAGGCGCACGAGACACCGCGAATTGACGGCAAGCTGGACGATGCCTGCTGGGATGGGGCCGAGCCGGTTCGCTTCGTGGATGACTCCCGGCGCGTCGATTCCCGGATCCGGGCGTGGCTGCGTCACGATGCGGAGAACGTCTACCTCGGCTTCCGGCGGGAAGCGTCACGCCAGGATGGGAAGCCGGTTCCCTGGACGATGAACACGAAGGGAGACGGCGCGCCCGCCTGGCAGGACGACAGTCTGAAGGTCCGGTTTCTTACAGGCGCCGACCCATTCGCCTACCTGTTCCTCTCGGCGTCCGGCGCGCGATTCACCGGGCAGGGCGGCCGCGCGATGACGATCAAGCCGGCCGAGCAGCCGTGGCAGACGGCGGTGCACACGACTCCCCAGGCCTGGTCGGCGGAGATCGCGATTCCGGCGACCGCGCGCGAGGGACTCCAGATCTTTCTCGAAAGCTTCAACCGAACAGGCATCGGACCGGAGAGGACGTTCTACAAGTTCCGTTCCTGGCGGCGCTGGTTCGTGACCGGGGGCGAAGCCGATCTGGTGTTCGAGCGCCCGCCCGCGCCCTCCTCCCGAAGCTACACCGTCCGGCTGCACTTCGCCGAGCTGGACGAGGTGAGACCCGGCGATCGGGTGTTTGACGTCGAGATCCAAGGCAAGACCGTAATCCAAGGGCTGGACGTTGTCTCGGAGGCCGGCGGATGTAGAACGGCGTTGGCCAGAGAAATCGAGCGGGTCAGCGCGGCGGATACGATCACCATCGGCCTCCTCCCGTCGGCAGACAGCAAGCTGCCCGCTATACTGAGTGCAATCGAAATTGACCAAGAAGAATAGAACACAGAGTACGATCCGTTCCGGTTATCAGTAGGTGACACCATGCAAACGAGAATCATGTTTTCCCGACGATCGCGACAGGCGCTGGTTTGTCTGCTGGCTTGCCTGGCCGTCTCGGCGGCACCTCAACCGGCCCGCGCCGAGGCCGATCCGGTCGCCGTGATCTACGAGAAATCGGGCGTTCAGGGCGGATTGGTCGTCGAGCTGGGTCTTGTCGACGCCGACTTCACCGCCAAGCTGGGCGCCCCGGACGCCGTCACGCTCGAAACCCTCGACGCCGATCCGCAACGGGTCGCCGGCGCGAGGAAGCGGCTTGAAGCCAGGGGACTGTACGGCAAGATCACCGTCGACCGGCTCGACGGCCCAACGCTGCCCTATGCCGACAACCTGGTCAACCTGATCGTGTTGCACGACGGCAGCGCGGATCGCGACCGCGTGGACGTATCGCGGGAAGAGATCCTGCGCGTCCTGGCCCCCGGCGGCGTGTTGTGCTCGGGAGTAGGCCAATCGGCGGAGATAGTCAAGAAGCCCTGGCCCGAAGAGATCGACGACTGGACCCATTTCCTGCACAGTGCCGCGGGGAACGCCGTAGCGGCCGATCGTCGGGTCGTGCCTGCCAAGGCGTTGCAGTGGATCGCCGGGCCGAAGTTCTGCCGCAGTCACGAGATCGATTCGAGTCTGCCGGCGATGGTCTCGGCCGGCGGGCGTCTGTTCTACATCCTCGACGAAGGGCCGATCGGCGTGACCGATCCGCGCTTTCCCGCCCGGTGGGTGCTGATCGCCCGGGACGCGTTCAATGGGGCACTCCTCTGGAAACGGCCGCTGAAGCCGTGGGGTTGGCAGCAGTGGAAACCGGAGATCCGGGAGGCCGATTGGCGCACGCTTCGCGGCCAACGCGGCCGATTTCCGGCCGAAGTGCCGCGGCGCCTGGTTGCCGTGGGCGACCGCGTCTACGCGACGCTCGGCTTCCACGACGCGCCGTTGAGCATCCTCGACGCCGCAACCGGCGAGGTGCTCACGCAGTGCGAAGGCACCGAAGGCACGCGGGAAATCGTCGTCGCCAACAACACGGTTTTCGCACGGGTCCGGCTTTCCGGGGCCGACGAAGCGAAGCGTCGCGGTCGCGACGTCTCCACAAAACTGATGGCGTTGGACGCCGCGACCGGCCAAATCCGATGGTCGCAAGACGTCCGCAACATGAATGCACTGAGCCTCGCCGCCGCGCAGGGCGCGGTCGTCTTCCTCCGCGGCCCGAAGCTGATCTGCTACGATCAGCAAGGCGGTGCACTGCGCTGGGAAGCCGAGTGCCCGCGCAGCGGAATCGTCGTGATCCACAAGGACGTGGTGCTGACCACCGGAAAGAGCGGCACCCACGCCTTCGCGCTGGCCGACGGAACCCACCTTTGGAAAGGCCCCAATACGGGCCGCGATCTGTTCGTCATCGGCGATCTCGTCTGGCGCGTCGAGCAAACGATCGGAATCCTCGACCGGCGCGAGGAGCACTGGCCGACCCTCTCACGCCAGGCGGGCGCCCGACTGTTCGGCTACGATTTCCGAACCGGCGAGCTCCGCCGCACCATCGACGTGGCCAACGCCATGTCGCCCGGCCATCATCTCCGCTGCTATCGAAGCAAGGCAACCGACCGGTTCATCATCTACCCCAAGCGCGGCGCCGAGTTCCTCGATCTGGAAGGCGACGACCACATGCGCCAGGACTGGCTCCGCGGGTCGTGCCGCTACGGCGTCTTGCCGTGTAACGGGCTGCTCTACACGCCGCCCGACCAGTGTTTCTGCTATATCGGGGCGAAGATGAACGGCCTGGTGGCGACCAGCGGCGACGACACCACCGGCGCGCTCGACCCCCGGGCCCCGGAGCGTCTCGTGCGAGGCCCCGCCTACGGGAGCCCGCTCGTCACGGCCGGCGCTCCGGCCGATTGGCCGAGCTACCGTGCCGACGCGAAACGGAGCGGAGCGAACCGGGAGGCCGATGTCTCGCGCCGGTTCGACAAGCAATGGGAAGTCGCGCTGGGGGGCAAGCTGACGCAGCCGACCGTTGCGGCAGGCAAGGTCTTCGTCGCCGCGGTCGATCGCCACACGGTTCATGCCCTCGATGCGGCCACCGGCGAGCCACGGTGGAAGTTCACCGCCGGCGGGCGCATCGATTCGCCGCCCACGTACCACGCGGGCCTCTTGCTGTTCGGCGCGAACGACGGCAACGTCTACTGTCTCGACGCGGCGAGCGGCGAGCTGGCTTGGCGCTTCCTGGCCGCGCCGAGCGACCGGCGGATCATGGCGTTTGGACACGTCGAATCATCCTGGCCCGTGCACGGAACTGTGCTGGTGTTGAACTCGTTGGCGTACGTTGCGGCGGGGCGCTCGACGCTCATCGACGGCGGGGCCCATTTCTATGCCCTCGAGCCGCGGTCCGGCAACGTGGTCCACTACGCGCACGTCGAACAGGCGCGGCCCGATCTCTCCAAGGACATCGGCGACCACTTTGCGATGGACGGGTCGAACGTCGACGTCCTCACCACCGACGGCCAGCACGTCTTCTGTATGCAGGAGATGTTCGACGCGGAGCTGAACCGCATCGAGACTCGCTGGAACACCCGCTACGGCGACCGCTACCTCGGGGAAGACCATCTCATGGCCACCGGCGGCATGCTCGACGATAGCGGCTTCAACCGTCTGTTCTGGACTTACGGCAATCGCTGGCCCGGCTTCTACTTCCTGCTGATGGCCCCCAAGTCGGGCAACTTGCTGGTGTTCGACTCGGAGAGGACCTGGGCCACGAAATGGTTCGTCGAGCGGAACATCCACAGCCCGCTGTTCTACCCCGAGACGACCGGCTACCTCCTCTTCTGCGACAAGAACACGACGCGGCCGTTCCTCGTCGGCGATTCCGACGCGCCGGAGCCGATCAAATGGTTGCCCGACACGTTGATGAAGCCGTACGAGTACGACGATCACTTCATCACGAATCGGTACGACAACTTCACGGTCGAGGTCGACAAGGGATCCGGGTTCACCCGCGGCACGCCGACCGAGTGGCAACAGTACCTGCCGGTCCGCATCGAAGCCATGGTGTTGACGGGCGACACGCTTTTCGCCGCCGGGCCGCCGGACGTCTTGGACCCGGACGATCCGCTCGGCGCTTTGGAGGGTCGCCAAGGCGGCGTGCTGCTGGCGATCGACCCCACCACGGGCGCACGGATATCGCAGACCCAAATCCCCAGCCCGCCCCGTTTCGACGGCTTGTCCGCCGCCGGCAATCGCTTGTTCCTCGTCACGCGCGACGGGGAACTCATCGCTTGGGAATGATCCCTACTGGCCTTTGTCGGAACCGGAATGGCGCCGATCTGCGGCAGGATCGCTGCCTCGGCGTGGATCCACTGAGGGCGATCTGGTCACCACTCTTCAGACGGAACGCCCTTCCTTTGGAAGGCCAGATCTTCTTCGGCGTATACCGGTATACTCGATGATGTACTGTTAGGCCGAGATTGTTCTCCATGTGAGGTCCGCCCGAGATGCACATCTTGTCCGAAATGAGGACCCAAAATGGGGACAATCGGTTACGACTCAAGAAGCTTCCAAGGAATTCGGCATCGAATGGCCCGAGTTCGAGTCTAGCAACGGCTGCGACGATTGCAAGCAATCCCCCCACCAGGAGAGCCGGTTGAGTTGTGTGCAAGGCGTTGTGTGATGTGCAACGTCAACTGTAGCGAGCCGTCGGGTGGCACGCCCTGAAGAACGAAGGGCGTGGTGACTTCGCGAAACCCGCCTTTCGCTCCGCTTGAGCGACGTGCCAGCCTAACGAGAGCTTGCACAGGCAATTTCTGCGCGGGCCCCAATGCCATCCAGCCGGCGGTGCTACCCGTCGCCTTCCAATCGCGCCAATAGCGACGGCTCGTAGAGGTTGAGGGCGCTGGCCTCGTCGCGCCGGGTGGCTACCACGCGGACGAACCCGAGGTAGCGGCCCGCGTCGGCGTCGAGCGTCTCGGCGACCGACGGGAAGCGGTTCTTGCCCGCCCTCTCCACGGCGATCTCGAAGTCGCGCCACAGCTTCCAGCCGTCGGGGAACGTGTCGACGAGAGCCACGTCGACGCGGCTGGACCGCTCCCAGAGCCCGCGCCAGCGGTCGGCCGTGATGAACGAGATGCAGTCGGCCTCCCAGAAGGTCGCGCCGTTCGACTGCTCTCGCGTCAAATGCTCCGGCACGCCGCCGTCGATCGGCTGCATCAGCCCGGGCACGACGACGCCGAGCTGCCCTTGCGGGCGCACGAAGCGGGTGAGGTAGCTCAGGTAGAGCTCGTCGGTGCCGAAGTACTGGTAGGTGTCGACGCTGAGGACGGCGTCGAAGAACTCCTTGGCCAGCGGCAGGGCGTGGGCCTCGGCCTGGATGGGGAAGACGCGATCTTCCACGCCCGCGGCCCGAATCCGCTCCCAGTTGTCGTCGGGGGGCGTCCAGAGGTCAACCGCCCAGACATCGACGCCGAACTCCCGGGCGAGGAACACGCTGGTCAGCGCCTTGCCGCAGCCCAGGTCGAGCACCCGCATGCCCGGCTTCAGGTCCATGCGCTCGGTGAGCCACTCGACGAGCCACAGGGCGTTGGGCCCCATCTGGCCGTCCATCACCCAATCGGGATCGTAGGCGTTTGATCGCGGGAATTCGGGGCGGTGGAGAGCGTGTTGCGGCTGAGTCACGGTTGGCTCCGTTGTGTCGGCCGCGGGGTTCCCTGGCGTTTCCCAAGAAGGGCTCTCGCCTTACTGACTTTTCGCCTTGGCGTCTCCGCGAGCGGATTCTACCTCGTGCGGCGAGTGCCGGCCGACGCACTCAAGACGCAGCTTGTACTCGCCGGGTTCGGGCCAAAAAGTTGCTCGCCACGCGGTCACTCCGCCGGCAGGAACTGCACGGCGTCGACGACCACGTACCCGTCGGTGCCCTCGTTGGAGATGACCACCGAGCCCTGGTCGCCCGCCGCAAAGCGATGGATGCCCAGCGAGGCGAATGGGCCGTCCCGGGGCGGTTTTCGCTGGTCGAGCGTGAGCTTGGTGGTCCCGTCGACGGTGACGATGGTGACGGGCACGTTCGTGGCCCGATTGGGGTTCGCCGCATAGGCCACGCGGACCTCGTAGCGCCCCGCTCGGGGCAGCTTGGGCCGAAACACGGCCTGCTTCTTGCCCTTCTCGGCGTTGCCGTCGTGGCCGAACTGGCCGTAGACGATGTGGGAGGCACGCCGGCAGATTCTGCCCCATCCCAAGAAAAACTGCGAACTTGGCTTGACGGACTGTTGACAAACGCAGCCGAATCGATGACACTGTCGGGTTTGAGCTGCTTGCGAGATCGGCCGGGGCAGCCTTCCTTGCCGTGGGTGGGCAGCTATCCCTCCTGGTTTTCGACACCCCCTTCGGACGGCCAATCATGGCGGCTGAGGAGGGGTCCCTACGTTGAGCCGAGACGAGACCGAGTTACCGAGCGAGTGAGTCTGGATGTCTTTGAAGATGGATCGAACCTGCCGTTTCCCTTCCTCCCACGTAGCGACGCTGGCCCAACAGTGCCTCGAGCGAAGCCCTTACGTGACCGTCAGAAACGTGTCCTGTGAGTGCGAAGGCGGCGTGCTGTTCCTGCGAGGCCGTTTGCCCAGCTACTACCAGAAGCAGCTCGCCCAGGAGGCGGTTGCTGAGCTCAAAGGGGTAAGGCAGGTCATCAATCAGACGGAAGTCATTCCCTCCTTTGCCTAGCCTACGGCACCCTCCTTTACTTCCCCCACCGCGTAGTCCTCCCCGGAACCGCTGTTGTCCACGCGGTCCGACGGGGGACCTCCACGAGGACGGCGATGAGAGTCAAGCTCGTGACTCAGAGTCCGTGGACGCCGAAACGCAGGATCGTCGTGAAACGCTTCCCGGCAATGATCGGCCGAGGTGCCGACGCCGAGGTCCGGATCGACGATCGCTGGGCCAGCCGCCGCCACTGTGAGATCGATCAGGTGGACGGAACCCTGGTGGTCCGGGACATCGGCTCCCGACACGGCACGTTCGTCAACGGCGAGTCGGTCCACTTGGCTCACCTGATGCCGGGCGATCGGTTGACCGTCGGCGCGACCAGCTTCGAGGTGCTCTATCGGAGGAACACCGCACAACCGGCCGAGCAACCCCAGGCGGCAAGCTCGTGTTGACCGTAGGCGCTATCCGGTCCCGCGAGACAGCTCTTGTCCGGTCGCTCCCATGCAGCGGGGTCCTGCCCGGACTATTCATCCTACGCCGTTTGTGGCGACCGCATTCATGCGGTCTGAAGCCGCTTCCGGCGGTTTGGACACCCCTTTCGCGCTCGGGCCGCTGACGTTTCCGACAGCCCAGAGCCGAAATGGTCTCCCGCCGGAAGACCCAGGCGGTGCCATCACCCAGGAGTTGGTGGCCTCATCGTAAACCCCACCTGCGAGGTAAAGCTGGAGCACGGGGGCTGCGTAGAGGCTGCGCTCACCCGTTAGCCGCAAGACCAGGACGGGGAGAATCCGACCTCGCTTCACCATTCGGCCTCCTACGCGCCGGGCCGAAAGCGAATCCTGAGAACGAGACACCGAGTATCGGGAAACCGTGGGCCGGGAGGGCGACGCGCTGAACGCCGGTGGCTGACGGCCTGGCTGGAAGTCGTTGCGCCACAGGGCGTTACGAGCTGGGTCGCCATGTTCGGCTTGCCGCTTGGGGGGGGCATGGACAACAGACTTCCCGTACCCTGGTTCCCAAGCTCCAGCTTGGGAACCAGGGGAGTTCGCTCTGACGGGTTGGACGAATGTTTACCGAGTCGCCATCTTCGGCTTGGCGTTTGCCGGGGCATGGACAACCGGTTTGTGGGACTGGGAAAAACAGATCGGCGATTCTGGTTGAAGAAGATTTAAGGTTTCCGCAGGTCGTGGCCGAACATAGCCACTGCACACGGCCGGAAGGCCCACGATCATGCTGCGCAGGGGGGCGCACATGCCACTGAGTCGAATCGATGAAGCCAGAAGCTCTCTCCTTGCCTCGCCCAACGTGCAGCCCGGTGTCTACTGTGTCCACGGGGATTCCGACGTGGCTGCCCATCCTTTTGCTGGCGACCGTCGCGGCGCCCGCTGGCGCGCAGAGTAGCCTGCGGTGGTCGCCGCGCCGGCCGCAGCCGCAAGAGAGTGCGGTCCAAGCGATCCACTCGCTACCCGTTGCCCGGCCCGCGTCCGAGGCCGCCTCGGCGGATCGTCCGAACGATCAAGCGGAGAGTTCCTCGGCTCCGTCGGTGGCCAAGAGCGATCGATCCGACGGTGGCACGGAGGTCGTGCAGGTGGCACACCACAGCGAGTTGGCCGGCGGTGGCCAACCGGTGTACGTCGAGGCGGCGCCCGACCTGGCATACCCGCCCGGAGTCGGCTACTCCGATCCCGAGGCGGCCTACGCCTTGGGCGACCCGATGGGCGGCTGTGAGTGCGGCGCGGGGTGCTGCGACAATGCCATGGGCACGAGCTATTGGCCCGGCGACTACTGGTGCGGCTTCGGTCAAAACGGGTGCGTTCTTCCGGTTTGGTCCGCCTGGAAGGACCGCTTGTGGTTTCGCGGGGACTATCTGCTGTGGTGGACGCAGGGCGCGGACGTTCCCCCGTTGGTCACGACCAGCCCTGCCGGCACCGACCGAGACGTGGCCGGCGTGCTCGGGCAGGACACGACCATCCTGTTCGGCGACGAGACCTACGGCTCGGACACGCGCTCCGGCGGCCGTTTCACCTTGGGCTATTGGTTCCGCCCGTGCCAGTTCGGCTTGCAGGCGACCTACCTGTTTCTGGGCGACGAGTCGGATGGGTATGAGGCATCGAGCGAGGGAGACCCGATTCTTGCTCGCCCGTTCTTCAATATTCAGGACGGCGAGCAGGATGCACGGCTGATTGCGTTTGAGGACGCCGACGAGCGGACGATCGTAGACGGATCGATCCTCGTGGACTTGACGACGTCGTTCGAGGAAGCGGAGGTCCTGTTCCGGCGAGTCCTCTACCAGCAGTGCGCGGGCCGGCTCGACTTCCTCCTCGGCTATCAGTTCGCCCGGCTGGAGGACGGCCTGCTGATCGAGGAATCGACCGTTTCGCGGAACCAGCAGGGCATCGTGGCCGGAACGGAGATCGAGCTGTTCGATCGGTTCGACGCGAGCAACGAGTTTCACGGGGCCGAGTTGGGCCTGGTCTTCGAAGAGCACCTCTGCCGCTGGTCGCTGGAGATGCTGATGAAGCTGGGGCTGGGGAGCACGCACTCGCAGGTGGCGATCCACGGACAGACGACCACCACGGTTCCCACGGTCGACCCGGTTACCAGTCAGGGAGGGCTTCTGGCCCGGCAGAGCAACATCGGAAGCTACGAGCGGGATCATTTCGCGGTGATTCCGGAATTGGGGGTGACGCTGGGCTACGACGTCACCTGCAATCTGCGAGCCACGGTCGGCTACACGTTCATCTACTGGAGCAAGGTGGCCCGGCCCGGCGATCAGATCGACTTGGATGTCATCCCACCCCCCGTCACGGGCGCCGACGAGGAGAGCGAGCGTCCCGCGTTCTCCTGGGTCACCACCGACTTCTGGGCCCAGGGCCTGAACTTCGGGCTGGATTACCGATTCTGAGCGGGCAGGCGCGGGACGGTGAAGGTGACGGGGCGAGGGGGTGACACGGTGAAGGGGTGAATGCCTGTTGCCACCTTTGTCACCCCGTCACCTTCTCACCCCGTCAGGCTTCCGCGGCTTGCTCCATTCCGCGCAACACGAGTCGGGCTAGCGACCCGGCGGCTCACGGCGCGGGCGGGGTGATCTCGATCGTCACGGTCGCCGTGTCCGATTCATCCACGCTGTCGCTCGCCTTGTAGGTGAAGCTGTCGGTGCCGGTGAAGCCGGCGTCCGGCGTGTAGGTGAAGGAGCCGTCGGCGTTGAAGTCCAGGGTGCCGTTGTCGGGCCCGTCCACCAGAAGCGCCATCAGGTAGTCGACGGCCACGGTGGTGCCGGTGCCCGTACCGGGCGTGCCGCCGTCGTCGTCGCTGGCCTGCCAGTTGGCCGGGTCGTCGTAGTCGCCGGTGACGTCGACGACTTCGAGGGTCTTTCCACCGCCGTCGGCCTCGGTGGGCCAGACGCCCTCGTCGTCGTAGGTGAACTCCTGGATCGTGTTGTCCGCCGCGTCCTTCAGCTCGATCATCTCGCCGTCCACGTCCAGCTCGCCCGTGAAGAACTCGCCCGCGACGTTGGCGCCCGCGGGGTAGCGGATGGCGAACGCGTCGGCGTCGCTCACGACCAGCACGGTGTCGCCCGGGGCCAGCTCCGTTCCGGCGGCGAAGGTGAAGTCGACGCCCTGGGCGAAGTAGACGTCGGAGAGGTCGATCGTCTGGTCGCCGACGTTCTCCAGCTCGATGAACTGGAAGTCGAGGTTCGCGAGCGCCGCGTCGACCGCCAGCTCGTCGGCCGTGGGGGCGTGGGGGTGGTAGTTGATCTCGGTGACGACGAGGCTGTTGAGCGGAGTGGAGGGGGTGCCGTCGACGTCGACGTCGTTCTCCAGCACGCCGTCGGCGGGCACCACAAGCTGGGTGTCCTGTTCCGTGCTGTAGTTGTCGTCGTTGGCCACCGGGGCGTCGTTGATCGGGTTGACCGTGATGGTCACGGTCACCAGCTCCGACTTGGCCGAGCCGTCGCTGGCTCGGTACTTGAACGTGTCGGTGCCGAAGAAGTCCTGCTCGGGCATGTAGGTGAAGGAGCCGTCGTCGTTGAGGTTCAACGTGCCGTGCTCGGGGTCGGTGCCCGGCACCGCCACGATCTTGTTCAAGTCGACGGTGCTCGCGGGGGCGTCGCCGGGCGTGCCGTTGGCCTGGGCGCTGGCTGCCCAGTTGGCCCCGTCGTTGTAGTCGCCCATCACGTCGATCACTTCGAGCGAGTTGCCGGCGCCGTCGGGCTCGGTGGGCCAGGGGGCCTCGTGGTCGTAGGTGAAGTCGAGGATCGTTTCGCCGGCGGCGTCTTTGAGCGTGATCTGCTCGCCGTCGTCGTCCAGGTCGTCGGTGAACTGGCCCGCGACGTTCAGCCCGGTGCCGTAGCGCGCCTCGAACGCCGTCGAGTTGGCCACCACGAGGACGGTCTCATCCGGCGCCAACTCGGTGACCGCGCTGCCGGTGAAGTCGAACGTGATCCCCAGCGTGAGCTGGACGCCGGTCAGGTCGATCGGCAGGTCGCCGATGTTCTGGAGCTCGATGAACTCGAAGTCGTCGCTGGTGTAAGTACCGTCGTCGGTCGGGTGGTAGTGGATCTCGGTGATCACCAGGCTCGTCAGCGGGGTGTCGAGACTGCCGTCCACGTCGGAGGCGTTGGCTAACAGACCCTCGGCCACCCCAATGTCGAGCAACGTGTCTTCGTCGACCTCGTACGATTGCGGGTCGCCCGTGGTCGGGGCGTCGTTGACGGACCGGACGTTGATCGTGACGGTTGTTACCTCGGACAGCAGGGCGCCGTCGTCGGCCATGTAGGTGAACTCGTCGGGCCCGTAGTAGTCCACCACGGGCGTGTAGGTGAAGGAGCCGTCGGGGTCGAGCTGGAAGTCGGCGGCGTGGGTGGGCCCGGCCACCAACACGGCCGTGCGATCGGCGGGCACGTCGACGGTCTGGCCGGTGCCCGTGCCGGGCGTGCCGCCATCGTTCTCGCTGGCTTGCCAGTTGGTCGGGTCGTTGTAGTCGGCCTCCACGTCGAGCACTTCGAGCGTGGCGCCCTCGCCGTCCGCCTCGGAAGGCCAATCGCCGCCGTCGTCGTAGGTGAACTCCTGGATCGTGGCGTCAGCGGCATCGGCCAGGCGGATCGTCTCGCCGCCGTTGTCGAGCGCGCCGGTGAACTGGCCGGCCACGTTCAGCCCGTCGCCATAACGGATCTCGAACGCCGACAAGTTGCTCACCACGAGCACGGTGGCACGCGGGGCAAGCTCGGTGACGGCGCTGCCGGTGAAGTTGAACGTGACGCCCGCGGTGAACTGGACGCCGGTCAGGTTGATCGTCTCATCGCCCACGTTCTCCAGCTCGATGAACTGGAAATCGCCGCTGGTAAGGGTCAAGTCGAGGGCCCGCTCGTCGTCGGTCGGATCGTACGGGTTGTAGTTGACCTCGGTGATGACGAGGCTGGTGAGCGGGGTGGCCGGACTGCCGTCGAGGTCGGAGTCGTTCGAGAGCACGCCGCCGGCCGCGTCGGGGGCGAGCGTGTCGTCTTCGTCGATTTCGTAATCATCCGCCAACGCTTCGGGGGCGTCGTTGACCGACTCGACGTAGATCGTCACCGTGATCAACTCCGACTCCGCCCCGCCGTCGTTGGCCCGGTAGGTGAACGTGTCGATGCCGCTGAAGTCGACGTTGGGCGTGTAGGTGAAGGAGCCGTCGTCGCTGAAGCTCGTCAGCTCGCCGTTCTGGGGCAGGTCGACGACCTCGGCCGCGAGCACGTCGGGCACGTCGATGGTCAGGCCGGTGCCCGTGCCGGGCGTGCCGCCGTCGTTCTCGCTGGCTTGCCAGTTGGCCGGGTCGTTGTAGTCGCCCTCCACGTTGAGCACTTCCAGCGTGCTGCCCTTTCCGTCGGCCTTGGAAGGCCAGGCGCCGCCGTCGTCGTAGGTAAACTCGTGAATCGTCCTGGCGGCCGCATCCACCAGCACGATCGTCTCGCCGTTGTTGCTGAGCTGGTCGGAGCCGAACTCACCCGCCACGTTCAGCCCGGCCTCGTACCGCAGCTCGAAGGCCTCCTGGTCGGCCACCAGGAGGACGGTTTCGCCGGGGGCAAGCTCGGTGACGGCGCTGCCGGTGAAGTCGAACGTGATCCCTTGGGTGAACTGGACGCCGGTCAGGTCGATGGTCTCGTCGCCGACGTTCTCCAGCTCGATGAACTCGAAGTCGTCTCGGTCCAGATCGGGATCGCTCTGCTGCTCTTCCTCCGTGACGTCATACGGATGGTAGTTGATCTCGGTGATCACCAGGCTGGTGAGCGCCGAAGCCGGGCTTCCGTCGTCGTCGGAGTCGTTCGAGAGCACGCCGCCCGCGGCGTCCACCTCGAGGGCCTGCTCCTCGAGGACATCGTACTCGTCGTCTTGGCCGACCGGAGCGTCGTTGACGCCCTCGACGGTGATCGTCACCGTGGCGAGGTCCGACTCCTGATCGCCGTCGCTGATGGTGTAGGTGAACGTGTCGACGCCCTCGAAGCCTTCCTCGGGCGTGTAGACGAACGAGCCGTCCGCGTGCATGTCGAGCGCGCCGTGGGTGGGCCCGGCGACCACGGTGATCGCGAGCAGGTCGGGCACTTCGACCGTGTCGCCGGTGCCCGTGCCGGGCGTGCCGCCATCTTCCGCGCTGGCGGCCCAGTTGGTCGGCTCGTTGTAGTCGGCCTCCACGTCGACCACTTCCAGCGTGCTGCCCCCGCCGTCGGCCGCGGTGGGCCAGTCGCCCTCGTCGTCGTAGGTGAAATCGTGGATCGCGTTGCCGTCCGCGTCCTCCAGCACGATCTGCTCGCCGTCGTTGCTCAACATGCCGGTGAACTCGCCCGCCACGTTTGGCTCCGTGCCGTACCGGGCCTCGAACGCGTCCAGATTGCGGACGACCAGGACGGTCTCGCCCGCCCCGAGCTCGAGGACGGCGCCGTCGGTGAAGGCGAACGCGATCCCTTGGGTGAACTGGACGCCGGTCAGGTCGATCGTGTCGTCGCTGACGTTCTCCAGCTCGATGAACTCGAAGTCGTTGTTGTCGAAGTCGGGATCGACCAGCTTCTCGTCGTCGGTGGCGTCATCCGGGTTGTAGTTGATCTCGGTGATCACCAGGCTGGTAAGCGGCGTGGCGGGGCTTCCGTCGACGTCGACGTCGTTGTTGAGAATGCCGTCCGCGTCATTCACGTCGAGCACGGTGTCTTCGGTGACGGTGTACTCGTCGTCCTCGGCCACGGGGGCGTCGTTGCCCGGCAGGTCGCCGGTGACCGTGATCGTGACCGTGGCCACGTTCGACTCGTCGGTGCCGTCGGTGAGCTTGTAGGTGAAGGTGTCGGTGCCGGTGAAGCTCTGGGTGGGCGTGTAGGTGAAGGAGCCGTCGTCGGCCGGCACGAGTGTCCCGTGGTCGACGTCGTCGACCACCACGACGTCGAACGTGTCCTCGACGTTGAGGTCGTTGGCCACGAGGCCCTCGTCCACCGTGACGGTGAGCGTCTCCCCCCCCTCAACGTCGTACTCATCGTCGATGGTCGTGGGAACGTCGGCCGCGACCACGGTGATCGTCACCGTGGCCACGTTGGATTCGAGCTCTCCGTCGCTGACGGTGTAGGTGAACGTGTCGGTGCCGGTGAAGTCGGCCTCGGGCGTGTAGCTGAACGAGCCGCCAGGCCCGAACGGGCTCACGGAGCCGTGGTCGGGATGGTCGAGGATCACCGGACTCAAGTCGCTGCCCTCGACGTCCGAGTCATTGCTGAGAACGCCGGACGCGGAATCGACGACGAGCGTCACGTTCTCTTCGGCCGTGTAGTCGTCGTCGCTGGCCACCGGGGCGTCGTTCACCGGGTTGACGGTGATCGTCACCGTGGCCGTGTTCGAGTCGGCGTAGCCGTCGCTGGCCTTGTAGGTGAAGTAGTCGTCGCCGTGGAAGTTGAGATTGGGCTTGTACTCGAAGGAGCCGTTGGCGTCGTAGGTCAACTGGCCGTTGGCGGGGTGGGTGACCACCGTGACGGAAAGCGTGTCTCCGTCGGCGTCCGTGTCGTTCTCGAGCACACCTTCGGCCTCGCCTATCGTGAGAGTAACGTCCTCATCCACGGTGTAGTCGTCGTCTTCGGCCTGCGGCACGTCGTTGACCGTGATCGTCACGGTCGTCTCGGCCGAGTAATCGGTGCCGTCGTAGGCGCGGTAGGTGAACGTGTCCTCGCCGTGGAACGCGGCGTTCGGCGTGTAGGTGAACGACCCCTCCGGGTCGAGTTCCAGGGTTCCGTTGGGCGTCGTGGTCACGAGTGAGGCGGTCAGGATGTCGCCGTCCGCGTCGCTGTCGTTGGCCAGCACGCCGGCGTCGGCGTCGATGTCGAGCCCGCCGCCCGACGGCAACGGATAGGCGTCGTCGACCGCCTCGGGCGCGTCGTTGACCGCATTGACGGTGATCGTGACCGTGGCCGGGCTCGAATCGAGCGAGCCGTCGTTCACCGTGTACGTAAAGCTGTCGGTGCCGTGGTAGTCCTCGTCCGGCGTATAGACGAATGAACCGCTGGCGTTGAGGCCGACGGTGCCGTGCGACGGGTAGCCCTGGATCGATGCGGTCAGCGAATCGCCGTCCGGATCGGAGTCGTTGGCGAGCACGCCCGGCGCGTCGACGGTGAGGGCTTCGTCCTCATCGGTGCTGTACGAGTCGGCGGCGGCCGACGGGGCGTCGTTCTCGCCGTTCTCGCCGATGCCGTCGCGGATCTGGTCGGCCAGGTCGGTGTTGCCGGCCAGCTCCTCGGCCTCCGCCATCAGCTCGGGGAAGTAGTCCTCGACCGGCGGCGTCGAGGCGAGGAACATGCCCAGGGTGACAAACTCGGGGCGCAACCCCAACTCGCCGAAGTTGTTCTCCGTGGAGTGCTCGTTCGCGCTGAGCACGATCTCGCTGAAGACGTCGTCAACCGTGTCGTCGCCGCCCGACGTGCCGATCGTGTCTTGGCCGTCGACCAGCGCCGCGGGCTGCTGCTCGGCGACCTCGTACGTGCCGGGGGCCAGGTCGTCGAAGGAGTAGGACCCGTCGGCCGAGGTGAGCAAGGTCTCGCTGACCGAATTGCCGTCGTCGTCTTCGCCCGTCAGCGTCACCAGCACCCCGTAGACGCCGAACTCGCCGTCGTCGCGCTGGCCGTCGTCGTTGCAGTCCCAGTAGACGTAGCCGGAGATGCTGCCCGGCGTCTGGTTCGCCTCGTCGTCGACGGTGACGGTCACCGTGGCCTCGTCGGTCAACTCGTCGGGGTCCTCGATCGTGTAGGTGAACGTCTCCGTGCCGGAGAACCCGGCCAGCGGCGTGTACGTGATGGTCGATCCATCGTGGGTCACGGTGCCGCCCTCCGAGCCCTGCGTGACGTCGGTGATCGCCAGCGTCTGGCCGTCCGCGTCGGTGTCGTTGTCCAGAACGTCGAGCTCGTGAGACTGGTTGCCCTCGGGGAGCGTGAACCCGTCGTCGACGGCGGTCGGCGCGTCGTCCACCGGGTTGACCGTGATCTCCACCGTGACGGTCAATGACTGGCTGTACGAGTCCTGCGCCCGGTAGGTAAAGCCGTCGGCGCCATGGAAGTCGGCGTCCGGCGTATAGGTGAAGGAGCCGTCCGCATTCAGCGTCAACGTGCCGTGCTCGACGTCGCTGACGAGAACCGCATCGAGATCGTCGCCTTCGTCGTCGGTGTCGTTGGAGAGCACTCCGGCGACGGAGCTCTTGGTGAGCGTCGTGTCCTCGTCGACGTCGTATTCATCGGCCACCGCTACCGGCGGGGCGTTGTCGACGTTCGCAAAGTCCAACCCGTCGATCTCGCCGCCGATCTGGACGGTGATGCTATGAGTGCCCGTGCCGTCCGGCGTCTTCGGGTAAAGGTTCCCCGTCGGCTCCTGGCGGATCACGTACGTGCCGGCGGGCAGGCGCAACTGCCAGTCGCCCTCGGAATCGGTGACCGTCGAGACCTCTCCCTCGTCGAGCACGCCGTTGTCGTTGGCGTCGACAAACACGGTGACGCCCGACAGACCGTCCTCCCCGGCGTCCTGCTCGCCGTCGCGGTCCTCGTCCTCGAACGACGTGCCCGACAGATCCCCCTCGCCGCCGATCGACTGGATCACGACCAACTCGTTGCTTGGGGTGAAGGGAACCACGTCGTACGGCGTGTTCGGGTTGGTGGGCTCCAGATTCTCGGTGTCCAACCCAGCAATCACGTCGGAAACGGTCATGTCGAGAACGCGGGCAAAAACCGTGAAGCCGCCGTTCTGGCCATCGAGGTTCGACGAATTGTCGACGAGATTGACGAAGAACTGGCTGGTGGCGCTATTGGGATCCCCCCCGAGCTTGGCCATCGCCACGGTGCCGCGGACATTGGAAAGGCTGAATTCGTTCGGAACGGGCGAATCCTCCGGCACTTCGTCGAGCTTATCGACATCCTCGAAGGTAAGCGTGGGCGTGGTGAATCCGCCGGTCTGGATGACGAAGCCAGGCATGGAGCGATGGAAGAACGTGTTGACGTAGTCGCCGTCGTTGACGTAGTTGAGGAAGTTCGCAACGGTCAGTGGGGTGTCGTCCGGGAACAGCTCGATCAGGATCGACCCCACGTTCGTGTTCAGCGAGACGACCTCGTTCGAGGTGTAGACGATCACGATCTCGTCGCCGTCCCGGATGCCGTACTCGTCGAACTGGCGGTTCGCCTGCCCGTCCACGAACACCTGGATCATGTGGTCGGCGTCGGTCGTGTTGCCGAGAAGCTCTCCTTCGTTGAACACCGCGTCCCCATTGTTCCCCGCCAACCCCGCGTTCGTGCGCCAGGTGTCGAAGAAGTGGCCGAGGGTCACCGGATCGAGGATCGGGTCGTCGCCGACGGGCGAGATCTTCAGCGTGCCGGCGGCGTCGATGGTGTAGATCGTCGAGATGTTGCCTTCCGAGTCGACGCCGACGTCGACGGGAATATCGACCTGCTCGCCGTCGATGAAGATCGACAGGTGCGCTTCGGCCTCGATCGCTTCGGCCGTGACGGGAAGGACCCAGAGCTCCTCGCCGTGGGGGGCGTCGGCGGCCGCGAAGTAGAGCCGGCCGTTTACGTAGGCCAGGCTCTGCGGATCGGACGAGTTGGGGACGCCGTCGGTGGCCCCGGCGTAAATATCCTCGACCAGCTCGGTGCCGCCCGGCGTCCCGTCGCTCTTCCACAGCTCGCGGCCGTTGCTGCCGTCGTCGGCCGTGAAGTAGAGCGTGCCGTCGGCGTTGGTCAGGTTCTGCGGATCGGAAGAGTTAGGGTAGTCGTACCCATACGAATCAGTATACGTGCCGCCAAATACGTCCTTCACGAGGACCGTGCCGGTTCCCGTGCCGTCGCTCTTCCACAGCTCTCGGCCGTGGTCTTCGCCATAGGCGGAGAAGAACAGCGTGCCGTTCACGTCGGTCAGGCCGTCCGGGGACGACGAGTTGGGAAACTCGCCGTAGGTGTAGTCGGTGCTGGTGCCCGGGATGATGTCCTTGACGAGGGCCGTGCCGCCCGGCGTGCCGTCGCTGGTCCAAAGCTCCCGGCCCTCGTCCTCGGTGTACGCGGTGAAGAAGAGCGTGCCGTCGACGCTGGTCAGCTTCTGCGGATCGGAGAAGTTGGGGACGTAGCTGTACGAGGTGGCGTCGTAGGTCGAGCCGGAGTAGATGTCCTTGACCATCTCCGTGCCGGCTTCCGTGCCGTCGCTCACCCAGAGCTCCCGGCCGTTGGTGCCGTCGTCGGCCGTGAAGTAGAGCGTGCCGCCGACCGCGGTCAGGTGCTGCGGGTCGGAGGCGTTGGGAACGCTGTCCGTGGAGTCGGGGAAGATGTCCGCGACCATCTCCGTGCCGCCCGGCGTGCCGTCGCTCTTCCACAACTCGCGGCCGCCCACGCCGTCGTCGGCCGTGAAGTAGAGCGTGCCGCCGACCGCGGTCAGCTCTTGCGGATCGGACGCGTTGGGAACGCTGTCCGTGGACTCGGAGTCGATATCCTTGACCATCACGGTGCCGTCTTCCGTGCCGTCGCTGGTCCAGAGCTCGCGGCCGCCCACGCCGTCGTCGGCTGTGAAATAGAGCGTGCCGTTCACGTTGGTCAACTGCTGCGGGTCCGACGCGTTGGGAACGTCGGTCAGCGACTGCTCGTCGTAGGTGGAGCCGTCGTCGATGTCCTTGACCATCACGGTGCCGTCTTCCGTGCCGTCGCTCTTCCAGAGCTCGCGGCCGTTGGCGCCGTCGTCGGCCGTGAAGTAGAGCACTCCGTTGACGTTCGTCAGGCCTTGAGGGGACGACGAGAAGTAGCGGTAGCCCGAGAACCAGACGTCGTCGATATAGCCTTGGTAGAACTCGCTGCCCGGATAGATGTCCTTGACGATCATCGTGCCGGAGACGGTGCCGTCGGTCTTCCAGAGCTCCGTGCCGTAATTGCCCTGGTAGGCCACGAAGAACGTCGTTTCGCCCACCTCGACGAACTCGGTGGGAGACGACGCGCCGGTGCCCGTCTGGATGTCGGCCAGCATCGCGGGGCTTAGGGAGAGCAGTGTGCGCTGCTCGAGCGGCTCCAGACTCAGCGAAGCCGTACCCAATCGCCGCCGGGACTTGCCCCCTCTGCGGCGCTTTCTCGAAGGACTTCCCCGGCGACTACGCAGCGACGATGACCTCATCTCTTCTCTCTCCTCGTAAGCACCTTAGGTGGGAGCCGCTCAAGTTGTATTCGCAGCAGGCTTCCGGCAGTCTTCCGCCATTCGGATCGTTCGCAGTGGTTCGTGTCGTTCGCGTCCAACGTCGCGCGGCCCGCAGCGGGGTCGCGCGACGGTGCGGGATGATCATGTTCACGGGGCTCCACGGAGCTTCGGCAGCGGGCGACCGGGCTGGGGGACGGCCCAAATCGTCGGCTCCCCGTCGACGGCCGAAAACGGGCCGCGCATCGCCACGCTCCGCGCGCCCGGCACCACGGCCACGTCGAAGATCTCCTCCACCCCCGACTTGAACTCCAGCGTCGCCACCGTGCGGCCCGTCTCCATGTCCACGACCGCCACGCCGCACTTCAGTTTCTCGCGGTCCTCCGCGATCGGCACGCCTCCAAAGGTCGAAGTCTCACGGATCCTCGACAGGCCGATGAACGCGAGCTGGTTGTAAAACGCCAATCCACGCGTGTAGCCGGGAACCTGGGCCACGGTCTCCACGCTCCCGTCGGCCGGGTCCACCCGCACCAATTGCCCCCTCCCCGAATCCAGCAGCCAGACCTTTCCTCGATATATCCTGGGGGAATGCGGCATGGCAAACCCCCGGGCTACCGTCCGGCTGCTGTCCACGTCGATCAGGCAACCGGTCTTCACCTTGTTGGGCCGCCAGCCGGCGGCCGTATCGGTCTCGGACATGGCCGTCACGTACTTCGGCTTCCCGTCGACCATGGCCAGACCGTTCAGGTGACAGCGATCCTCCGGCGCCAGGCCGGAGATGAACGGGGGCTGCCAGCGGGGTACAAAGCTGTAGTTGGGATGCAGCGTGCACAGGCAGGAGAACAACGTGTTGACCACCCAAAGTTCATCGCCCGACCAGCCCATCTCATGGGCCTGGATCTCGCCCGTCATTTGCGACGACTGCGTGAGGAAGCACGCGTCGAACGTGCCGGCGGGTTCGAGCCGCGGGGCGATGTCCGGTTTGTTCCGCAGAAACCAGACCTGGTTGCGCCCGGCCACCGCGATCGACCCCGGCTTGGCGGCCACGCCCATCGGTCGCTCGAAGTTGTGAAACGCCAGCGAGAGCGTGTCCTGCCGTGCCCCCACCACCACGAGCTTGCCAGCCTGATACGTGGAGACCAAGAGCGAGGCCTGCAACCGCGATAGCAGCGGAGCGATGTTCCGCGAATGCTCGTAGCGGACCTCACGGTCGGGGCGGCCCGAAGGGGTGGGACCTGGGTCGTTGACTTCAGGAGAGGACATGGCTGCGGCTTTCGTTTCCAAAACGCGTCTCCCGTTGGGTTCGTTGGCAGAGAGAAGACGACTTCAGCGTTTGTTGACCGGCCCACGCTTCCCCGCCCGCCTTGTGCCGGCGCGAGAGGAATCGGCGACTGCCGTCGGGTAAGACCCAGGGATTAGCACCAAACGGTTTTCCGGCTGACTGGCGTATCGTTTGAGACGACACACCAACCCGAAGCGCAAGCGAGGACAACAGCCATTTTCCTCGCTTGCGCTTCGGGTTAGTGTCACAACCCAAGGCTAACGCGGAATACGTCAAGAACCGTTTCGTGCTAGCATACAATCGGGATCACTCGCAGCTCTCCCTCGCGGGGGGGGACTTGGGCCAAGTCACGTGGCAGGCAGGCCTTCCAGTGTCCTTGTTGACGCCTGCATGATCAGTTAATCAGCGGAGGGCGACTAACGGGAACCCGGCCTTTCGGGTTCGATCCACCGATCATTGACGATGCCAACGTCAACAAAGGACCTGGCCGGGGCAGGTCGAGCAGAGGTGGTGCTTTCTCTGCCGGACCCGAGTCCTAACCCCATTTTTTTCCCGATCCTCAATTCTTGCAAGCAAATGTTCGACCTTTCTGGACAAACTCCCCTCCGGGGCCCGCCAAACCCCCTACATCTCGCTTTTCCGAACCCTGCCCTTGGTGTCATAACCACGCCCGTCGTGAATATCCCCTCTAACCCGGATACTGACAAGGGCTTGTGGCGAGAGGTAGTGACCCGATTCATCGGGTCCAAGCGCTCCGAAGCGGCCTCCAACCGCACCAGTGCGGTCACTACAAACGGTGTACGGACGATCCGGGCAGATCGTTCCGCGTGCGGGGGACAACAAACCATTGACACGCGCCCACCTCGGCAAGAAGAATGGGGACACGGCCGGAACCGGAAGGTGTCCGCGCCGGACCTGTTGACTGCGGCGCATCCGCGGAAAGGGCTCGACGGCTCGGGGCCCGTGCAAGCGGACCTCCCGCTTACTCGCCCCCTTTCCACCGGCCGTGCCGAAATCAACCGATGCAAGACTCACGTTCACAAGCACAAGGGAGAATCGCCATGGAGCGAGAAGTCCAGTCGTCACCCACCTCGTCTCGCAAGCCCTCGCGCCGGGAGTTCGTCGCGCTGGGCGGGAAGGCGGCCGCCGGGGCCGCGATTGCCTCGATGGCCGTTCCGCCGGTCCACGCCGCCGAGGACAACACGATCCGGCTGGCCCAGATCGGCTGCGGTCCCCGAGGCAACGGAGCGGTGGGCAACGCGCTTTCGGTTCCCAACAGCGGGCCGGTCAAGCTCATCGCCATGGCCGACGTGTTCGAGGAAAAACTGGCCCGCTCCCACAAGGCCCTGAGCAAGGAGTTCCCCGACCAGGTCGACGTCCCGCCCGAGCGGCAGTTCGTCGGCTTCGACGCCTACCGCAAGGCGATCGACTGCCTCCGACCCGGCGACGTGGCCCTGCTGACCACCCGCGCCTACCCCCGACCAACCCACCTCGACTACGCCGTCGAGAAGGGCGTCAACGTCTTCATGGAGAAATCATTCGCGCCCGATCCGGGCGGGCTGAAGCGAATGATCCGCGCCGGCGAGAGGGCCGAGAAGAAGAACCTCAAGATCGCCGCCGGCGTGATGTGCCGCCACAGCGTCGCGCGCCAGGCTCTAATCCAGAAAATCCGCGACGGCGAGCTGGGCGAAATTCATCTCATCCGGGCGGCTCGGATGGGCGGCGGGCGCGGCCTGCCCCCGCGAAAACCCGACGACAAGGAACTCCTCTACCAGGTCGGCGCCGGGAAGATCCATCTGTTGTGGTCCTCTTCCGGCCTGATGATCGAGCTGTTGATCCACCAGATCGACGAGTGCTGCTGGCTCAAAGACGCCTGGCCCGTCTCGGCGCACGGCCTGGGCGGACGCGTCCCCCACGCGAACGACTGCGGCCAGAACCACCACGCCTATTCCATGGAATACACCTTCGCCGACGGCACGACGGCGCTGGTCTCCAACCGCAACATCACGAAGTGCCACAACGATTTCGCCACCTACGTCCACGGCACCAAGCGGGCCGCCCAGTTCTCCGGCAACATCCACGCCCCCACGGTCCATACCTATAAGGACCAGCGGACCGCCAAGGAGAATATCGATTGGGCCGCCGACGAGGAGCCCTGCACGCCCTGGCAAGCCGAGTGGAACGTGCTCATCGACGCCATCCGCAACGACCGCCCCCACAACGAAACCCGTCGCGCCTGCCTGGCGAACCTGGTGGCCGTCATGGGTCGGGCCGCCGTCCATTCGGGCCAGGTGATCACCTGGGACCAGATGCTCGCCTCCGACTTCCTGTTCTGCGACTACGTCGACGACCTCGACTACGACAGCCCCGCCCCCGTCCAACCCGACGCCGACGGCCGCTACCCCGCCCCCATCCCCGGCGAGTGGTCCGAAATCTGAGCAGTCCCGCCAACCGCCACCCCGCCTCAGCGCGGACCGGCGTTGCGCACAAAAAACAACCACGCCGCAACCCAAGGCGAGCGGCGAAAGACGGCACAACCGCACGTCAAGACAGCCAGGCTCGCGAGCGGCGCCCATCGAAGCCCTTGCGAGCCTTTTCTCAGAACAAGCGGAGGCCATGGGATTCGGCAGGCCGCCGCCTGATCCGATTCACCAGCACACAGCGAGAAGCACCTGGATTGGCCGCCCAAGTAGGGGCTGAGACTGCGGGGTCCGCGGTTCAGGATTCCGAGGTATGATCAAAGCCCACGGACGGTGTTCCGTCGGATGACACGTGGAAAATGACCATGGTTTGAAACAAGGATTCGACCAATGACTCTCCAACGCTACTTCACCGTGGGGCTGCTCGTGTCGTGCGTCGCCCTGGCATCGGCAAACGCTCCGGCGGCCGAACAGGATCTCCGCTCGCTGAGCCCCGACGACGTGCTCGAAAAGCTCGACCTCGGCATGCCGGGACTGGAAGCGGTGCGAGCCAAAGCCGAGGCGGCCGACCGGATCGGGGCGCTCGAGGCGCTCCTGGACTACTACCGCAACAAGTATCCGCTCCCGAACGCCACCCCGAAGGCCGCCGGGGGCGACTTCCCGGTCGCGGACCGCCTCACGCGGCACGTTTTCCAGTGGGGCCCCTACGAGCCGGCCGACTACGGGCCCGAGATCGACTGGGAGTGGGACCCGCGGGGCGACATCGAATGGGTGGCCGCCGTCTATCGGTTCTACTGGGCACCTCCCCTGGCCGACGCGTACCGGAAAACGCGGGACGAGAAGTACGCCCAGGCCTTCGTCGAGCTCACCTCCGACTGGATCGCCAAGCACCCGCTGGAAAAACGCCAAAAGGCCCATCCGGTCTACACGCGGTGGCGCGGCTTCGCCTGGCTCGACATTCAAACGGGCATCCGGGCAGAAAACCTCGCCAACGTGTTTCCCACGCTTGTCCACGCCGACGCGTTTACGCCCGAGTTCCTCGCCGTGCTGCTGGCCAGCCTCTACGACCATCAGGTGAAGACCGAGAAGCTCCCCATGAACGCGGTGCACAACAAGGCGGTCTTCGAGCAGCGGGGGTTCGTGACCGTAGTCTCCACGTTCCCCGAGTTCCGCGACGCCCGGCGCTGGATGGAGCTGGCGGTCCAGCGGACGCGGGAGAACTTTTTGGCCCAGACCACGCCCGACGGCGTGCAGCGGGAATGGTCGTTCGGCTACAACCGGGCCGTGCTGCGCGACGCGGTCGACATCATGCGGCGGGCGGAGTCGATGGGGGTCGCCGTGAGCGACGACTACCGCGATCGCATTCGCGCGATGTACGACTACCTGTTCGCCATCGCCACGCCCGACCTGGCCGGGCCGATGTTCGGCGACGCCTCCCGCTCGGTCAACACGTCCCGCAGCCGCAGCCGCTGGCCGCTTTACCGCACGCTCGTGGAGGCCACGGAGCTGCTCGGCGATCCGAAGTACGCCGCCCGGGCGAAGCTCGACCGGAGCGCCCTGCCCGACGAGACCAGCTACGCGTTCACCGACGCGGTCACGTACGTGCTGCGAGACGCTTGGGGCCCGGAGCAGATCTACCTGGCGCTGCACTGCCCGCCGCGGGGCATCAGCGGACACGACCAGCCCGACAACGGCACCTTCGAGCTCTCGGCCTTCGGGCGCTGGCTGATGCCCGACTCGGGCTATTACACCTACGGCCACGACCCGGAAGGCCGGGCGTGGCACCGGCGGACCCGCGTCCACCAGACGCTCACCCTGGACGGCAAGGACACGAAGATCGCCGGCCGGCAGCTCCTCTGGCACACGTCGCCGGAGTTCGACGCGGTCGTCGTCGAGAACCCGTCGTACGACCGCCTCACGCACCGGCGCACGATCTGGTTCGTCGACAAGACGTTCTTCGTGCTGCTCGACGAAGCGATCGGGGACGCCCCCGGCGCGCTCGAGCTCCACTTCCAGCTCGCCCCGGGCGACGCCCAAATCAATGCCCAAGAGCACTGGGCCACGACCGCCTTTGACGACGCCAACGTGCTCGTCTGGGCCGATTCGCAATCGCCCGTCACGATGCAAGAAGAGGAAGGCTGGTGGGGCCGCAAGTACGGCCACCGCGAGCCCCGCAAGGCGTTCTGCTATGCTCACAAGCAATCCGCCCCGGCGGCGTTCGTGACGCTGGTCGTTCCCTACCGAGGGACCGAGCGGCCGCAGGTCTCCGGCGCGCTTCCGGAAGGGTTCGAGGTCGGAGCGGACCGCGTTGAGCTGAGCGTGGCGGCGTTTGGCAAAGCGTGGCGAGTCGGCCGGGATTTGGGCGAGCAGAAAGCGTGGTGCAGCCCGAGCCGCTGACGGGCTTGACGCGGCCCCCGGGAGCGGCGGATACTGAGGATGTGGGCGCGGGGGGCGCCCCCCGCTTTCGGTCGGACACAAATGGACCATACGCCGAGACGAAGGAGATCTTGATGGGTCTCGTCCATGCCAACATCGAGCTCTCCAATCCCAAGAAGCCTTCGCTCAAGCCGATCACGGTCCAAGCGCTGGTGGATACCGGGGCAGTGACCCTCTGCGTGCCGGAGCATGTCGTAGTTCAATTGGAGCTGGAGGAGATCGACAAGCGGGAGGTCACCACGGCGGATGAGTCTCCCCACGTGGTCCCCTACGTGGGGCCCGTGCAGATCCGGTTCGAGAACCGAACGTGTTTCACCGGCGCCCTGGTGATCGGCGGCACGGTCCTCATGGGGGCCGTACCCATGGAGGACATGGACCTCGTCATCTCGCCGTCGCGTGAATCGATCACGGTCAACCCGCAGAGTCCGAATCTCCCCTCTGCGATCGTGAAATAGAAAAACAGCCTCGTGGTGGTAAGACATCACCCGAAGCTCACGCCGATCTTCTTGCCCAAATCGAACAGATACTCCCGCGACTTGTCGTATTCCTCGGCGCCCTTCATGTGCTCGATCATCAGGGGCACGTCGCCGGGCAGGGCGGCGAGGCGCTTGAGGTAGGTGGGGTAGTCGAGCTGGCCCTC
>CAZDHR010000009.1:0-44026 GCA_964505295.1 uncultured Planctomycetaceae bacterium | reverse complement strand
TTAACCTAATCAAGGGCAAGGTTTTTTGACTCCAAGACAGGCCGCTCGATGGCCTGAGGGGGACACTCTATGGACATGCCCGCCAATCTCAAGGCCGTTCGCAGGGCCTTCACCCTGGTCGAAATGCTTGTGGTGATCGTGATCATCGGGATCCTCGTCGGGCTCACCGCCGCGGCGCTCGGCCCGGCCCGGAGAGCCGTCCGCAACGCCGTCGTGAACGCCGAGATCGACCAGCTCGACATGGCCCTGCAGAACTACAAGAGCGAGCACGGCGAGCTTCCGCCGACGTTCATCGACGTCAATATCGTCGCGGAGCTCGGGACCGACCCGACGTACATCGCCCGCCAGCAGGACGCCCGCAACGCGATCATCCGCCACCTGCGCACGGCGTTCCCGCGGTACGTGCCGGGGAAAATCCGCAACGCGTCGGCGTCCCCCAACCCCGCCGGGCTGCCGAGCATCGCGGGCGGGGATGGTGACACCTTCGATGAATTCGCCAACGACGTCTACTACCGGTACGGCGGGGTGATCGACCCGAGGTTGTTCGACCCCGCCTCGGCGCTGGTGTTCTGGCTCGGCGGGCTGCCGGAGAGCTACGCGGCCGGGGGCCAGTGGATCCCGGCCGGCTTCCATTCCGACCCCGAGATGCCCTTCAAGTCCGGCACCCCCCGCAACGAGCCGCTGTTCGACTTCGAGGCCGAGCGGATCGTGGTCAGTGAGACGCACTACAGCATTCCCTGGGATGACACGTCGGCGCCGACGTTTCGCTATTTGCGGTACCTCCCCGATAAAGTCGAAGCGCCTTACGTCTATTTCAGGGCACGCCGGCGGGGCGCGAACTGGCATTATAGCGCGGAATCGGACCCCAGCGGCACGCCGGTTCCCTATGCCTATTTCCACGCCGTCGTGGACGGAAACCTGGACAACATTTGCGTGGCCTACCGCGACCCGCAAAACCCGCCCTACTGGAGAAAGTACGACGGATACCAGATCATTGCGGCGGGGCTCGACGGGCAATTCGGCACGGGTCCCCCCAGAATCCCGCCCGACGACCCATCGGGCGGCTTGGCCCGCAACCGCGTGACCAAGTCGGCCGTCAATTTCTCCGATTACGACTTCAACAACCTCACCAATTTCTGTGACGGCGCCACGCTGGAGGACGAGATCGAATGAACGGGCACGCCCCAGGCCGGAAAACGCTCGCGGTGCCCCGACTGGCCGCGTCGGGCACGCGGGCCGCGCGTGGCTTCACGTTGGTCGAGCTTCTGGTCACCGTGACGATCATCGGCATCCTCGCCGGGGTCATGCTGGGTGCGGTCCAGGCCGCGCGCGAGTCGGCCCGGCACGTCAAGACCCGCTCGACCATCACCAAGCTCCACACAATCGTGATGGAGCAGTACGAGTCGTACCGCACGCGCCGCCTGGCGATCAACACCATTGGGATAGACCCGTTACCCGCGGCTCAAGCGCGGTTGCTGGCCATTCGTGACATCATGCGCCTGGAAATGCCGGAGCGGTGGTCGGATGTCTTGAGCGGGCCCGTCGCACCGATCAACCGTCCGGCGTTATCCCGCGCCTACTGGCGACGCTACGCCCAAGCGAAGCTCAAGTGTGAGGCCACGTACCCGGTCGGGACATACCGCAACCAGTCGCAGGAGCGGCTAAACCGCTATAGCTCGGCCGAGTGCCTATACATGATCGTGACCATGGCCGGCGGGGCCGACGCCCGCGACCAGTTCAATGATTCCGAGATCGGCGACGCCGACGGCGACACGCTGCCGGAGTTTCACGACGCCTGGGGCAACCCGATCTTGTTTCTCCGTTGGGCCCCGGGGCTCACCGAATCGGACCTTCAAGCCCAGGTGTTTTTCGAGGACCCCACCGATCCGGGCGTCTACATCCAGGACCTGGCGGCGTTGCAGGAAGCGGTGATTGAAGACCACGACCCGTACGATTATCGCAACGTCCACTCCACTGCGTATCCGATGTCTTACGCGTACCGCCTTGTTCCCTTCATCTACTCCGCGGGGCCGGATGGGGTTTACGACGTGAATTTTGAGGGGGGCTACAGTTTCGCGCCGTTGGGAAACCCGTTCGAGTTTGGGCCGGGGCCGGACCTGAACGAGGCGGGCATTCCGGTGAATAGCTGGAACGAGTCGGTGACCGCCATGGACCCGCCTGACGATCCGAGCGACCCGATGCACGGCCCCAAGCGAACGCCTAACACGCTGGACCATTACGACAACATCCACAACCACCGTCTCGAGGCGGAATAGTCATGTCCGATCTCCGTCGTCGCCATCCGGCTCGCCGCGGCACGCCTTCTCGTTCCCAAGCTCCAGCTTGGGGACGCAGTTCACGCAAGCTCCGGCTTCTGAGGCGGCGAAGTAGAGTTCCCCAGCCTGGGGTTCCCAAGCTGGAGCTTGGGAACCAGACACGAGGGGACGGAACAAGTCCGGCTCGCCGCGGCGTGACGCTGGTGGAATTGCTCGTGGTGGTCGGCGTCATGCTGATCCTCGCCACGATCACCATCCCCGCGATGCGCCCGCTCACCGAGGGTCGCCGCATTCGCGAGGCGGCCCGGGCGATCAACGTCTACTTCAGCCGGGCGCGGAGCCGGGCGATCGAGAGCGGCCGGCCCTGCGGCGTGATGCTCGAACGGCTCGAGCGCCAGCCCGACGCGTGCGTGATCCTGCGCCAAGCCGAGGTCCCGCCGCCCTACTCGGGCGACGTGATGGGGGCGGTCGTCTGGCCGTTCTGGCCGCCTTTCCCGCCGCCCCTCGATCCGAGCGTTCGCGTCCTTCACATTCGCTTCCCCTCGGAGTTGGCCGACGGCCTGATCCGCCGCGGCGACTCGATCCAGTTGAACAACCAGGGACCCTGGTACACGATCATCGACTACCCGGAGCCTTCCGGGCCGGATCTCGACTTCCCCATCGACCCGGTCACGCAATACATTCAGTTTAGCGCCGGCACGGACGGGGACACGGACGGGTGGATCGACTCCCATTATCTTACGATCCGGCTGGACTCGGTAGGCGTTGCCGCTATCCCGTGGCCGTCCGGGGGCCCGGTCCCCTTCCAGATCCTCCGCCAGCCGGTCGCGTCGGCCGGGGCGCCCTTGCAGTTGTCACGCGGGGCGGTGATCGACCTGAACGCCTCGGGGTTAGATCGGCAACTGCCGTTCCAGTTGGTCGACCCGAGTGCGCCGGACAATCCGCCGGTGAATCCGCTGCCGCTCCCGGTCCCCTTGCCGACGGGCGACCCGAGGTCGTGGCCGGTAATCGTGATGTTCTCGCCCAACGGGTCGGTCGACTCGGTTCACTACTACAACCTTGATTACGACGCGTCGGGAAACGTGATCGGTTGGAGATGGCGTATCGCGCACCCGGTCGAGCCAATCCAGCTCATGGTGGGCAAGTGGGAGCGAATCCCGCACCAGCCCGGGATGGGGTCGCCGACGGACGATGGCTTGGCTAACTGGCAGGATGCGACGAACCTCTGGCTGGCGCTCAATCCCCAGACCGGGCTGGTCACGGTGGCGGAGCCCTCAACCTACTACGTGGACCCCGCCGACGGCGAACTGAAAGACAATTACAACTCGGTGACGAACCTGTCGGTGCCGGCGACGCTCTACGACTCGCGTCGGCTCGCCCGGCAGGCACAGATCAGCAAAGGAGGACGGTGACGTGAGAGACTCGATTCGAGGCGCTTTCGGCTTCGGGCGCCGGGGTTGCGCCGGCCGGCGTCGGGCTCGGCGGGGCATCAGCCTGCTGGAGGTGCTGATTTCGGTCTTCGTCCTTTCGATCGGGCTGTTGGGCGTGGCGGCCGTGCTCCCGGTGGCCCGGCACCAGATGATCCAGGCGGCCAAGGCCGACCGCGGCTCCGCCTGCGGCCAGGCCGCGCTGCACGATATCAAAGTCCGCGGCGCGCTGAACCCAGCCGAGTGGCAGGGGTACAACGGCGCCAGTTGGACCACCATCGGGACGACGAAGCCGGTGCCCCCCACGAACCCAACGTACTTCGACGCGCGACGCGGGTACGAGTTTGGCGAGTCGTACGCCGTCGACCCGTTGTACATCGCGGAGACCACCAAGGTATCGGGGGCAAGCTCTTCGCATTTCGCCGATTTTCCCTACAACCCGAGCAATCCCGGGACGCGCGTGGTGGCCGGCCTTCCCGTGCAAACGCGGTGGACGCGGATGCAGCGGGTCACGTGGCGTGGCGTCGGCCTGAACCAGTACCTCGCCCGGTCGGTCTTCAAGTGGCACGACGACCTCCTTTTCCCGGTCCCACCCGACGAGTCTGAGCGGCCCGAGCAAAGGCTGGTTAAGATCAATCACGCCGCCAACTATGTGCAGCCGCTCCAGTCCGACTTCAAGGGCGACTACTCCTGGCTGGTCACGGTGACGCCGTTGCCGGAGCACATTGATTTTATTAAGACTGATCCCTCTGCCGTTCCTCCCACCACCTTGCCGTACAGCTATCCCGAGAACTCACCGGTGTACACGGTCTCCGTGGCTGTGTTCTACAAGCGCGACATGAGCGCCCCGCACCAGTACGCGGCGGGTCAACTGATGGCGGGAGAGACGCCCGGCGAGCGGCAGGTCCGCGTGGAGTTTTTCACCAGCGGGACGGCCATGGGAGGCGGCGACGTCCGCCTGTACGTGCTTGCAGGCGACCGGGGCAGGCCGCAATACCTCGACGTCAAGGAGAACGAGTGGATCCTGGTTAGCGGCGGTTACCAACGCACGTGCTATTACTACGACGACTTTAATGACGCTACCTATCCCGTGAGCATCCCCGTGGGCGTCCACAAATGGTACCGGATCGTGGCCACGGGCGAGATCGTCATTGAGGACACAAACGGCAACGGGACGTTGGACGCGGGCGAGGACTCCGACGCCGACGGCGTTTTGGACCCGCCCTACCGGGAGGTCACTCTGGCCGGCCCGGACTGGAACGTGGCGAATTGGGGCGTCAACGTGAGCGGCGGCAGCTCGAACGAAGCCCTGGGCGCACTGTTCAAAGGCGTCGTCGGGGTCTTCAGCACCGACATGAAGCTCTACTGATTGGCGGCAAGCGGTCGCGGCGTGCGATGGAAGTAGCAGGCACACGCCGTGTGCCGTCCGCCGACGAGATGTTGCGGCAGGACGGACGACCGGTCGAAGCGACTCGGCGGCGCACCGGCGGCCGGGCAGACGGCACACGGCGTGTGCCTGCTACTTCGCTGTTGCGGCAGGGGTTTCGGGCAAGGAATACGGAATAGGGCAAATCAAATTTGGGTAGCGAGGTCGTTCATCATGAACGCGCGAAAGCATCGCAAGGACCGACGCGGCGTGGTGCTGCTGATCCTTCTGGCCCTGTTGGCCATGTTCGGAGTGGTCGTGCTCGCCTTCGTGGTGATTACCGGCCATAGCAGGCGCGTGTCCACCAGTTTCCAGCGGAGCGAAGAGTACGCGATCGATCCGCAAGAGCAGCTCCACCATGCGTTTCTGGAGGTCGCCCGCGGGTCGCGGAGCCCGATGTCCTGCCTCCGGCAGCACAGCCTGCTGGAGGATCAGTACGGGAGCCGAACGACTTACCCCGACGTGGGGCATGGTGTACAGCTCTACGACCAAGACGGTAACCCGATCCTCGACGCAGGCGGGAATCCCGTCGTCACGGCGGTCGTCCCGCTAGCCTCCGGCCAGATCATTGCGTTTACGCCTGCGCACCGCGATACCCATCACGATTACTCAACGACTCCGCCTACGGCGACGACTCTCCACAGGCCACTTGGCAGCGCATACCGATATATCGGTTGTGTTTTGACCATGAAGGAAGGGCTTGCCGCGGGAAAAAGTACGAGGGTCGTCGGTTACGATAGCGCCAATAATCTGCTCCACATCCTTCCCTTTGAAGGCGTATCCAGCTCCGAGTTCGTCGCGTATCTCCAGAACCACCCGGGAACGAGTTGGGGCTACATCATCAACGGCACGCCGTTCAGCGGCAGCGGCTTCGGCTACAACGACGTGTCCGGGAACCTAGACGCGCCCCTGCCGATCGTGATCACGGACCCAAGCGTTCCACTCACGAATTCGGGTGCGCATGACCCGCTGATCGTGCGGCCCAGCCCCGGCGGAACAGAAGTGGCTTCGCTCTATGAGGCGCTGCTAGCCAACGGCGGCATACCGTACGCCCTGCTCCCCAACCGTACCGGGGACCCTTCGAACACGGCGACGGAAGGCCTTCACGGGCCGGGCCATGCCAACGAGGACTACGACGCGCCCGACTACCAGAACATGGCGCTGGCCGCTACCCTACCGTATGCCACCGCGGCCGCTTCGGGCGAGATCCGGATCCCCTCGTTTCACCGGCCCGCGCTGGTGAACTACTGGTACCACCGCGTGGTCAACGAATGGTTGGTGCCGGTGGTCGGGCTGTCGCAGGAGAACGCGTGGCGGGCCATGCTCCAGCCGGTCCTGGCGGCGCAGGCCAATCCGATCAATCCCGCGCTGCCGATCATCGATGCTACGACGAACCCCGAGAAGCCGGTTCGCGACGCGATCATCGCGCTGAAGCGCCGGATCTCCTTCCGGCCGCTTCCCGACGTACACGGCAACTTCTCGGGCAGCAACGCCCAGTGGAAGCTGTGGGCCGACGGGTACACCATGGACACCAGCAGCGGCTCGCCCGTGCCCACCAGCATCTTCGATCCCAAGTACGACAGCGACATGGGCCAGATCTACAACACGTATTGGCTGCAAGAGAGCCCCGTGCTCAACGGCCCGTGGGACGTGGACAACGACGGCGACGGGCACTTGGACAGCATTTGGGTCGACCTCGGTTTCCCGGTCCGTACCGAGTCGGACGGGCGCCGGTACAAGCCCCTTTTCGCCATCCTCTGCCAGGACCTGGGCGGGCGGCTGAACCTGAACGCGCATGGGAACTTGGCACAGTCGTCTCCCTATTATTATAAGTCGATTGCGCTAGTTCAGGCGATTGAGTCAGGAAACCCCGTGTACGACTACCGGCCGGGGAAGATCGATCTGACTCCGTTCGAGCTCGAGTTCGCCGTGGTGGGAAACGGGAATTGGGATTCGTCGATGAATGTGGGGACGGTGCCGTTGCCTCGCGGTCTGGGATTCGGCACGGCGGACGTGAACCTGAGGCCGCTGTTCCAGGGGTTCGCCGACCCGATCGGGGAGTATTCCGCCCTGCTGGCAATGCGCTACGAGCCCGACGGCGTACCCGGCGCCTCGGGCGAGGACCCGCTCGCCTGGAACAAGTTCTTCGACTACGATTTCGACCCCGACCGGACCGACGCCAACCGGTACGACTACTGGGGTTTCTTGTATAGCGGGCTGGTGCCGAGCGGCGTGTTCGGCACGCCGTACGATCTGAACGCCGACGGCATGGTGGCGTTGGACCCGGGCGGGCGCCCGCTTCCCATCCGGCATGCCCACTGGGAGCCTGTGCCCAGCGGCACGTACGCGCTCGAGCGGGACGAGCAACCCTACCAGTACAATCTGACGCATCCGAGCAGCGCGGATGCCCCGTTCACGGTGAACGAGCTGGAGCGGGTTTTGCGGCCGTTCGACCGCGACAGCGCGGCGCTGCCGGACCGGATCGCGGCGCTCGGGCCGAACCAACGAAACTTGGTGACGACCGACCAGTGGGACGTCCCGTGCCCCAACCCCCGATTGCCCCACGATCTCCGCGGCACGATCGGCTTTGACCGGCAGGTGGCGGTGAACGCCGGCGCCCCGCAAACGATATTGGATAGGATTGAGGGTTTGCTCCACGCGAGTCACGTGGTCGACGTGTTGAGGGCGAGGATTTACATGGAGCTTCGCGCTGAGTGGCTCGCGCAGCAGGGTTTCGCCAATCCCGATCCCGTTCCTCCTCCCCCCGCCACTCCGCCGTCCGTTCCGACGGTAGCCCAAATCAACGGCTGGATCAGCACGGCAGGGGGCTTGGCGACGCACTCGAGGAGGCAGTTGCTCGCGCCGGGGCTCTTGGCCGGGCTGAAGATGGACCTGAACCGGCCCTTCGGAAACGGGCGGGACGATAACGGCAACGGCGTGATCGACGAGGCCGAGGAAGCCTATCCCGGGTCGAACCGGTTCAACGAGGACGGCGACGCCGTTCTCGACGCGGTGCTCGATCAGATCCTGGTTCCGGGCGATCCGGCCCACCCGCTCCCCGACGCGGAGGAGTACAGCGGCATCGGCAGCTACGTCGAACAATTCTACCAGCGCCTGCGCGACGGGAGCTGGGCCACGAGCAGCTTCTTCGATCCGACCGGCGGCATGGACCTGAACGGCGACGAGCCGGGTGACCCGCTTTATTACCCGCCCGATCCCTACGACGAGTACATCAAGGATTTCGATCGCCACTTGATTCGCCAGGCGTACGCCCGCCAACTCTACACGCTGATGATGATGGTGTGCGATCTGGAGGAGATGGATCGGCAATGGGATGCAAGTACAGGGGTCTTGGCCAATGCCTGGCCGCAGCCGCCCTCAGGGCTTACGGCGGCCCAGCAGGAACGGCACAACCGGCGGGCGCTGACGGCGCGGAAGATCGCGCAGTGGGCGGTCAACGCGGTCGATTTCCGCGACCGCGACGCGATCATGACGGCGTTTGAGTACGACATATTTCCCTTCACTAACCCGTCGGGACCCTACGGCACCGACCAAAACGGGGCGAACACTTGGGACGTGAACGGGCGTCTGGAGGATGACGGCGACACGGACGACCTGTTTGAGGACACGCTGCAACTGGATCGGAACCAGGACGGCGACACGACCGATTCGCACACTCCCTATCCACCGCCCGTCCCTCTGCCCCCCGACTTCATGCCGCGAAACGAGCAGACTCCCGGCGACAACGCCCGGCGCTATCGGGGAGTCGTGTGGGGTTGCGAGCGGCCGGAGCTGTTGATCAACGAGACGCTGGCGTTCCACGATCGGCGGACTCAGAACCTGGACGCGGACGAGGCAAGCCCTCCTGCCGGGCAGAACCCCATTTGGTCGTCGAGCCCGGGACCCGATGGCTGCGACGACGATTTCGACCAACTGAAGATGCCGCAGGGCTCCCTGTACATCGAGCTGTACAACCCGTCGTCGAACATGGAGCCGGGGCCGATGGAGCTGTACAGCGCGCCGAACGGGGGCGTCGACCTGACGAAGGTGGCCGTCGAGCTGAACCCTGCGGCGCCGGACGACCTGACCGCCGCGACGTACTGGCCCGTGTGGCGGCTTCTGATCGTCGACGGGAACTCGGAGGCGACTCTGGATCCCGATGGTCCGAACAACCCGGCTCCCACGGAGCCCTACCGGTCGGTCTATTTCGTGGATCTCACCACACCGCAGGTTGCGGCCGCGGTGACCGCGGGACTGGACGACCAGTGCAACCAGTGGTCGCGGTTTGGCCCGGACTACGCCGACACGGACATCGTGGTTCCCCCCATCATGCCGGGACAGTACGCGGTGATTGGCCCCGGGGAGAAGGACACCGGACCGACGCCCCCCGAGTACGTCACCTACATCGGCACGCGCGACAGTACGGCGTCGACGACCGCGCCGTTCAGCGATCCGAGCGACAATGACCAAACGCGGCAGATCCGAATTCGGCCGGGCTATGCTTCCAACGGGTCGCCGGTCCGGGTAAACCCGAGCGGCCTCGAGCCGGCCGGGGCACTCAACGGCGAGGCGATCCAGCCGGTCGCGGGGATTCCGATCAACTATCCGAATCGCCTGAGCATCTCCGAGGCCACGCAGCAGAACCCGTATCCGCCCTATCCGCCGGGCACCCCCCCGGGCAGCCAGGAGTGCTACGGCGACGCCATATCGACGAACACGGCCCGCGACCTACCGCTGGATCTGGACTCCAACTTGGAGACGGGGATCACGGCGGCGGTCTTGCAGGCCAAGAGGACGACCGGGACGACGCCGCGGGTGTGCGTCGTACACTTGCAGCGGCTGGCCAACCCGCTCCAGGGGTATGATCCCAACGCGAACCCGTACCGCACGATCGACTCGGCCTCGATCGACCTGACCGCGTTTACCGGCTGGTGGGGGAATACCACCCACCCGCAGGACGACTCCAGTTGCGCGGGGATGAACGGCACTTCGGCGATGATGTTCTCCTCGAGCCAGCGCGGGGAAGACAAGGGCGGGAATTTTCCTGACCAAGGGTATTTGGGCAACAATCCCTGGGTGCAGCGATTGGAGCAGAGGAACGCGACCGACTATCCCTCGATTACGGAGACCCCGCAGACCCATTTCTTCATGGATTTCGACGTGACTCCGCCGGTTCCGCGCGCGTTGCAGCACAGTCTCGGGTTCTTGAATGAGCCGTTCTGGCCGCTGCGCGACGACGGCAACGGGAGCACGATCGGCCCGTACGAAGGTTTTCCGGAAACGCGGCCGAATCTGCCCACTCCGGGCGATCCGGCGCGGCCGCCGTTCCCCTGGCTCACGTGGAGCAACCGTCCGTTCGTCAGCCAGATGGAGCTGATGATGGTGCCCCGCGCGAGCTCGTCGCGGCTTCTCAATGCGGGAATCGTCGATCAGCCAGGTGGTACGCCGAACGTCGACTACTTCACCATGAACCTCGTGGGCAGCCCGTACAACGACCAGACTCAGCCCTTCCTGCACCTTTGGAATTTCTTCTACGCAGACGACAATGGAACGCCAGGAGACCCGAGTGACGACATACTGCCGCAATCGCACCGGCTGCTCGACTTCGTGTACGTGCCTTCCCGGTTCGTGGGGACCGAACTCCAGGGGAACCCCGCGTCGTTCACCCTTTCGGGAGAGACGCATCCGTTTCCGCCGCCCTTCAGCGATATTCCCAACTACCGGGAGCCGGGCCGGGTGAACATCAACACGATCTTCAGCCAGGACGTGTGGGACGGCGTGATGAACTACTTCCCGACCGGGAGCCCGAGCGTCAACGCGGCCTATTGGGACGCGATGATCGCGAACCGCCGAGGCTATGGCGACATCGGCGACCCCATGACCTTGCTGAACCCGACGTTTCCCACACGCTTCGCCAACCCGTTCCGCTCGTACGCCGGGCGCGACGCCGTGCCCATTTTGACGATGTACAACGGCATGCAGCAGGAGGTCAATGGGAGTATGCTGCGGGAGGACTTGCGCACCGTGCCCGGCGGTACGGACCAACCGCTGTTCGCTCGCACGATCGGTAACTACTACGACTCGCCCGACCGAAACGCCTACTTCCGCTACCAAGCGCTTCAGAAGCTGGGCAACGTGATCACCACGCGCTCGAACATCTACGCCGTGTGGATTACGGTCGGCTACTTCGAGGTCTCGGAGGCCTACAACGTGGCGGGTTTGCCGGCGGCTCAGTTCCAGGGCATGTTTCCGGAAGGTTACCAACTCGGCCCGGAGTTGGGGAGCGATACGGGCGAGGTGAAGCGGCACCGTGCCTTCTACGTGTTCGACCGCTCGATCCCCGTCGGCTTCGAGCGCGGCAGGAACAACAACGTGGAGGAAGCGATCCTGCTCCAGCGGTTCATTGAGTAGTGCAAACACAGGCTCGGCGCGTGATAGATGGCGTCGTCGAGAGGAGAAACCAGATGAAACGTCTCGCGGGTGCTTCGGGTCGCGTGTTGCCCGGGGAGGCTCGTCGGCAGCACGGCTATACGATCGTCGAGCTGTTGATGGCCACCACGCTGACGCTGATCCTGATGGGCGTGGTGGCGACGATCTTCGCCGCGGTGAGCCGGAGCGTCCACCAGTCGCGGGCGGTCTTGGAAATGAACGACCGGATGCGCGCGGCCAAGTCGCGGCTCCAGCTCGACCTGGAGGGTCTGACGGTCCCCGTCGACCCGCCGCGGCCACCCGAGGCGGGTGAAGGGTACCTGGAGATCGTCGAAGGGCCGTACGGGGTGGAGCCGACCCATTCCAACTTCATGCTCCCCGTCAACAGCGGCACCACCCTGATCGACACGACCCCGACCGACAACGACGACGTGTTGATGTTCACCACGCGCGCCCAGAAGGGGACGTTCGTCGGGCGGTATCGGGACAAGAGGACGTGGCAGGACACGACGATCCAGTCGGAGGAGGCCGAAGTCATCTGGTTCGTGCGGGGCCGAACGCTTTACCGGCGCATCCTGCTGGTCGCCCCGCAGGTGATGCGCCCGGCCAACGGCGACTGGACCTCGTTCGGCTACCTCGACAACAACTACGACAGCAGCGATATGGTGACGAATCCGAACGACGACCCGACCGACAATAACCGCTTTGTCGATTTGGCGGATCTGACCGATCCCAACGGGGTGGCGCACGCCTTCCACGAGTTGTACGACCTGTCGGCACGGCCGGCGCTGGATCAGGGGACACCCGTAACTGCCCCGCCATGGAATACGCTGCGATGGGGCTGGCAGCTCAACTCGCTCGGCGACCTGACCAGGCGCGAGAACCGGTACGCCCATCGGGTGATGGCGGTGGACGTGTTTCCGTTCGGGATCAACCGCCTGGACTTCACGACGGGTGGTCCGGCGGCGTTGCCCTGGGGGCAGTTGCGGTTGCCCACGCTTCGCGAGTGCTCGCACCCGTGGTGGATGACCTGGTCGAATCGCTTTCCTGATCCGAGCAACCGGGCGGATGAGACTCGGTTACCCAGTGTGACGCCGGTGGCGAACGTCGACCTATGGTCGAACGCGCCGCACCCGTGGCTCGAGGTGGACCCGGTTACCGGCACGCTCGAATACCCCGCGCCCCCGAGCCCGCCGGACTCGCCGCGGTTCATGGGGCCTCGCGTGGCCGAAGACGTGATCCTCACGAACGTGATCGGCTTCGACGTCAAAGTGTGGGACCCCATCGCGTCGCTGTTCTGGGCGGTGAACGACCAGGGGACGCCGGCCGACTTGACCGACGACACCAGCATTTCCGGCGTGATCGTCAAGCCGGGCGATCCGGGATATCACCTGGCGTTCGCCCATTGGGCCATTTGGAGGGCCACCGGCGCCCCCGCCAGTGCGAGCATCACCCCCACGCCACGCGCGACCGGAGCCTACGTCGACCTGGACTACTCGGCGTACCCGATCGCGACGTACCTCGCCGCGACCTATCCGGTGGCGGTACCGTGGGCGAGGGCGGCCTCGACGTTCAGCGGTCCGGGCAATCCCCGATCCCAGTTGGCCCGAGTCTACGACACGTGGTCGAGCTACTACGAGAACGACGGGGACCAGAGCTGGGTCGACAAGAACGGTAACGGCAACCCGAACGACCCGGGCGAGCAGGTCGGCGATCAGGACATGGACGGGGTCATCGACGAGGGCACCGACGGGTTCGACTCCGACGGCGACGGCGTCGTGGACGACGGCCCGGACGTGGACCTCAACGGCGATGGTTACTACACGACGGCCGCTGAGTTGGGCGAGTGGGAGACAATGCCGCCGTACCCTGTGCCTCTGCGGGGAATCCAGGTCCGAATCCGCACGTTCGAGCCCGACGCCCGTCAGGTCCGCACCGTGACGCTGGTGATGGACTTCGTGACCAAGTAGCAGGCACACGGTGTGTGGGCTGCTACTTTGCCGAGCCGATCACTCCGCTTCCGGCGTGATCGTCACCGTGACGGTGGCCGCCGTGACCGGCTCACGGAGGTTGATCCCCAGGCGCACGGGAACGCGCCCGCCCGGCAGGTCTTCCTCGATTCGTTCGGCTTCGATCGAGAACGGCTTGCCGACGGCGTCCACCCGGACTTCGACGGCCGCGGAGCCGCTGCCGACGAGGAGCCGGCCCGGACCCGGCTTCTTCCAGTCGGAGAACGTCACCAGCGCCGTCGCGAAGCTCTGGGGCGAGGCGAGTTCGACCTGGTCACTTACCACGAGGCGTCCGGCCCCTTCTCGGGAGAAGACGAAGCTGCGCTGGAGCTTCTTCAAGCCCTCGACCCGGTAGGCGGCGCTCAGATCGAGGACCAGCGTGTCTTGCTCGTCGGTGAAGTCGGCCTTGAGGATTTTCGCGGCGGCGGAGCGCCCTCCGGCCTGCAACTTCCCTGCGACCATCGGGACCGGGTGGCCGAACGAGTTGAGGACGGCGCTCACGTAGCGCTCGCCGCTGAACGTGCGCGCGGTGTAGACCTCGGAGCCGGGGTCGACCAACGGCGTCTTGCCGGCCAGGGCGACGACGAATGAGCCGACGTCGTTGTGGTTGTGATGCTCGGCGTTGTGTCCGCCCTTGAGCGCGACGCCCAAGCCGCGGGCGCTACCCGGCCGGGGGCGGCAGATGAGAATGCCCGCGTCGGGGAACCAGTCGCGCAGGGGCTGCTCGGGGGTGGATGCCTCGGCCGCAGCCACCCGGGACGCGGAGTTCTCGAAGCCGTAGATCCCCAGCGTGAACAGGCTCGACGAAGGCCCGGCGGCCAGAAGAAGCCCCCGCCCTTCGATCTCTTCGAACCCCCAGCCGAACCGGCGGCTGAGGAAGGCCGCCAGCCGAGTGTCCGGGCGTGAGGAGACGTGGCAGTCGGCGAACGCCGGATAGATGCCCGGCAGGATCTCCATGCGGACTCCAAACCGCGCGATCTGGCGGACGCTCGGCTCCTCCAGGAGATCGACGCGCCCGGCGGTCGCCTGGTGAATCGTCTCGGCCAACAGCACGTAGTGGCCGAACCCGTAGTTCCAATAGCCGAGGCCCTCGGAGCAGTATCCGTCGGGCGTGAAGCCCTTCAAGAAGTACTGCACGTACTTCTCCGCGGCGGCGACGAAAAACGCCCTGCGCTGGGGCGACTCGATGTTGGCCAGGGCCGCCCCGGTGACGCCGGCCAGGCAGACGGCGTTCCAGTTGTTGGTGCCGGTCGCCCACCACAGGCGGGGCTTGCCCTTGTGGACGTAGCTCTCCAGCGGCCCGAAGCAGCGCCGCTCCAGCTCGCTTCGCACGAGGTCCCTCGTCTCTTGGCCGAGCACGTCACCCAGCCAGTAGTCGGCGGTGGCCAGGTTCCACGAGGTGGCGGCGGAGCCCAGGTCGATTTCGATCGCCTCGCCTCGGAAGTTGCGGAGGCTCCGGTCGTGGGCCGGATACACCCAGGTCTTCTCCTCACAGACGGCACGGACCGCCTCTTCGATGGCCGGCAGAAAGCGTCCCCGGTTCTCGATGCACTCGGCCAACACGAGCGCCGGAAACCGCGAGTGACGCTGCGACCAGACGCGCTGGTACCGGGTGCGATTGCCGGTCTCGGAGAAGTCGAGATACAGCTCGTCGGTCGTCTCCGGGATCGGCCGCGCCATGAGACGCTCCGCCTCCCGCACGACTCGCTTGAACTGCGGCGCTTGGGCCACCGCCTGCCACGCCTGGCGATCCGCAATCGGGCGTCCGACCCCGACCGGCGACTCGGGCAGCATGGCGGCCAGCGCCTCGACGCGGGCGGGATCGACGGCTTGCTCCGCCGGGGCGTGAGACGCGAGAAGGAAGCCGGCCAGGAGGGCCGCCAGAAGTAGGAGGCGGGGCGAGGCAGTGCGGAGAGGGTTTGGGGACATCGGTCGTTCTCCTTCAGTCGGTTGCAGGATGCACGGGGTGGGAAGCGGAAGGTGATCGCGGGTGGATATCGGGGGGCGGTCTCACGGGGCGTCGATCCCGAGCTGCCGGGTCACGACGCGGAACACGTCGGTGTCGGAGACCGACAGGCCGGGCAACAGGCCGGGCTCGGACACCAGGAGCACGGTCCGCTGCTGCGGGTCGACGGCCGGAGCACCGTGCGAACCGCTCACCCGGGTGGCATCCAGCGGGATGGTCTTCGTGGCCGGGTCGAAAAACAGCGCCACCGGATCGTAGCCCGGCTTGCGGTGGATGTCGACCGTTCGAGCGAACGCCGGCGCCCGATCGTCGTCGAGCCACCAGTAGTAGGCCTGCCAACTGTCGGGCGTGGAGACGAGCACGAGGTGGCCGCTTCGCGGGTGGTCGAGGCCGTAGCGGCTCAGGCCGTCGCCCACGAGCACGTCCGCGATACCGGCTCGGGCGCGGAACAGTCCGTCGACTTGCCGGATGACGTCGGGATCGCCCCCCGCGACGAAGACGTGCGAAAACTGGTGGTCGACCAGGGCCCAGGCACGGCTCGCCGCCAGGTCGAGGTGCTCGCCGTCGTCGGTCTGGCGCACTTCGAGCAGGCCGGCCTCGCGCAACACGCGGTTGGGATACGTCACGTGCTCGACCGGCGTGATCGCGTATTCGCCGGCGACGAGCCAGAGCACGCTCTCGCCGTAGGCGGCGCGAAACCCCTCGGCCAGCCTGTCGAGCACGTCGTCCAGCTCGGCGACGGCCTTCCGGGCTTCGTCGCTCTCGGGGCCGGTTCGCTGGGCCGCGTAGTCGAGGTGCGGCAGGTAGACGAAGAAGAAACGGGGCCGCCACGCCCCGGCCGCGTGGATCGCCGAAGCGGCGATCCAGGCCGACGACTTGACGTTGGCCATCGGGCCCCAGAAATGTTGCAAGGGGAAATGGCCCAACTGGTCGCGAAGCGTGCCGTAAAGCTCGGTCGGCTTGGTGTAGCACCAGAGCGATTCGGAGCCGTCGGGATTGTGGATCGGGGCGGGCGTGCAGGCGTAATCGGCGCCGCAACCCTTCAGGTGCATCGCGAACCACACGGCCGACGTGCCACCCGGCTTGTGCTTGGCCAGAAGATCCCAGATCTGCGGCTTCTCGATGCAGTCGTTCGGCGCGGTCCACATCTCGACCGCCTGCCGCTCGGGCCAGTAGAACCCGTTGGCGACCACGCCGTGCTCCCGGGGGAGCGTGCCGGTGGTCAGGTTCGCCTGCACGGGGCAGGTGACGCACGGGAAGCTGGGCACCAGGTCGGCGATCTCGCCCCCGGCCATCCACTCCTTCAGCTTGGGCATCGCGGCCACGTCCTTCTCGCGCAGCCCGGGAATCGACAGGAGGATCACGTGCTCAGGCATCGGATTGAAGCCTTTCAACGATCGGGTGGAGGAAATCGAAGGCCCGGCGTGCCACGTTCGGGGCATCGTGGCTGTGGCGGCTCAGCTCGACGTGGACGCCGCCTTCGTACCCCGCATCGGCCAGGGCCTCGAGGACGGGCGGAAAGTCGATCTCGCCCTCGCCGAACATCAGGTGCTCGTGCACACCAGCCCGCATGTCCTCCAGGTGGACGTTCACCAAAGCGGAGGACCAGCGGCGAATTTGCCTGGCAAGGGGTAGCTCGCCTTGGCAGTGCAGGTGGCCCACGTCGAGCGTGAGCCCCAGGTTGGGCGCGTCGACCAGGCAGAGCAGCTCTTCGTAGCGGCTCATCGAGTCGATGAACATCCCCGGCTCCGGCTCGAACCCGATCAAGACGCCCTCCCCGGCCGCCAACTCGAGCAATTCGTGAAGCCCCTCGACAAGCCGGGCCATTGCCTTCTCGTGCGCGATCTCATCGCGGAGCACGCCCGACCAGAGAGAGACACAGTCGCTCCCCAGCTCCGCGGCGCAGTGGATCGCGTGCCGGTAGAACTCGATGCGACGCGCCCGGGCGTCCGATGACTCGGACACCAGCGTCGGCTCGTGCTTCCGGGCGCGGTCCAGGAGGAACCGGGCGCCCGTCTCGATCACCGACCGCATGCCGAACTGGCGCAGCAACCGCCGCAGACGCGCAAGCCGCTGCGGCAGAAACCGGCCGTGCGGCGCCAGCACGTGGTGATCGATTGTGATCGCCACGCTCCGGTAGCCGATCTCGCCCAACAGCGCGACCGCGTCGAACAGATCGTGGTGCGCCATCCCGTTGGTGTTGTAGCCGAGCAGCATTGGGTAGTCCGGTGGCTGACCGTTCCAAATGCCGGGCGCTAGGGCCCGTTCCAGGAAAATTGCGACACTAGCCCGAAGCGCCAGCGAGGGAGGAAATCGGGAAAACGCCGGTCCTCGCTTGCGCTTCGGGTTAGTGTGGACTACCGGCGTTTGTTACAGTTTTCCTGGAGCGGGCCACGACCGGCGTCCGGGCCGAGCTGCGACCGCATGAATGCGGCCACTACAAGCCTGGCAAGCGGCTTGCACGGCGGGGGCCCGTCACGTCGACTCGATCCACCAGCCCAGGATCACCGTGGGGATCAGCAACACCAGCACCATCACGGCCCCCGGGATGCCGCGGACGACGAAGCAGGCCGCCGCGTCGAGGATCACCAGCGATAGGATACACTGTTTCACGGTCATTTGCACCCGGTACGGCACCGGCTCGATCACCGCCCGAAGGCATCGAAACCCGATCATCGCGGCGAGCACCGCCATCAGGAGCGTCCAGCGGCCGGGCTCGTCTTGCAGGAGCGACACAAGCTGCGTCTGGTCGCACCGCCCGGGCACCACCCAGAGGAGGCTGATCCCCCCGAGGATCACGGCCGTCGCCGGAACCAGGTGCCGGCGCCTGCTTTGGCCCGCCTCGGTTCGGGCGAACCACGTCACACCGGCAATGTAGGTGCCGATCGCCGCAGCCACCAACCAATGCTCGTCGCGCCACGGGCCTGCCGCGGCGCTCATTCCCAACAGCACGTTGAGCAACCGGCACGCCCCCATCGTCACCGGCCCGAGCGGCGTCCGCTTGAGCACCGCGTCGTAGAGCACCACGCAGGCCGCCAGCCCCGTGCCGACCAGCCCGGGCCGAAGATGGGCCGCCAGCAGCGCGGCCAGCCACGCCATCGCCACGCCCACGAGCAACAGCGCCCACCCGAGCCGCCGGGCCGCGGCCAGCGAAATTTGCCCCGAAGGCAACGGCCGCTCCGGGCGCTCTCGGGCGTCGACCGCGAAGTCGAACACGTCGTTGAGCACCACCCCGGCCGCATACACGAGCGTGGACGCGGCCACCAGCAGTGCGAAAACCGACGCGTCGCCGCCTCCGATCGCCGCGTGCGTGAACAAAAAGCCCATCACCACGTCGACCATCGCCGTAAACAGGTTCGGCGCCCGCAACAGTTGCAGGTACGCTCGCAGCGACGGCGGGGGGATCTGCGGTTCCGGGCGGTTCACGATCTTACCGTTCTCCTGCGGCGCCGGTGCCTACTCATCGGCTCGTTCGCGCTCGTCGAGCCACATTGCCAGGCGCTCCGGAAGTTGCTCGGGCCGGGCGGTGCCGGTCGTGGCGAGTTGCTGGATGGTGATCGACGCGACGAGGTTGCCGACCAGGGCGGCCTCGGGCATCCGGGCGCCGGAGGCCAGGGCGAGGACGGCCGCCGCCGTGACGCTATCGCCTGCCCCGGTCGGGTCGATCGGGCCTTCGACGCGAACGCCGGGCACGAGCGTCGGCTCCGGGTCGCTGACGACTATGCCCTGTTCGCCCCGGGTGACGCACACCGGCGCGCCCGTCTCGGCGCGGAGCCGCTCGATGGCTGGCACCAGCGCGTCGAACGGGACGGTGGCGTCCGGCGGCGGGTTCTCTTGCCCCACCGCCTCGAACTGGTTCGGCTTGATGATCACCCCCTGGAACCGGCGGATGCGACGGCGGCTGTCGGCCCAGAAGACCACCTGGGGATATCGCCCGGCCCGATCGGCGACCGCGTCGCGGACCCGGGCGGTGACCACGCCGCAGTCCTCCTCCTCGACCTGGTCGGCGACGATCACCGCGTCGAGCTCGCCGAGCAGGGCATCGAGCGAGTCGACGATCTTCTGCTCCAGCGCCGCCGCCGTGGGCGTGCGGTTCTTCGTGTCGTACCGCGAATGCTCGCCCCCCAGGCTCGGATCGGTCTGGTCGCGCGGCTTGAGATACGTGGGGGTCATCCGCCCGGGATCGCAGTGCAGGTGATCCGTGCTGCACGCCAGGGCCGCGAGGCCGCGTCGCATGTCGTACGACTCGCCGTCGTCGCCGGTGAACCCGACCGCATGCAAGCGTCCGGCCCCCAAGGCGGCGAGGTTCGAGACGACCGTTCCCGCCGCGCCCGGGCTGTGGCGGATGCTCGTGACCTGATGGGCGATCTTGCCCGTCTCGAGGCTCGGCTCGCCCAGCGAGGGATCGACGTCGAGGTACTTATCGAGGAAGAAGTCCCCGACGACGGCGATCCGCGCGCGGGCGAATCGTTCGAGAAGCTCCTGGAGCCGGTCGGGCGCGAGACGGTCGAACGTCCTCATGAGCGGGCCTTCGCGATGATCTGGTCGTAAAGCGCGGGCATCGTCTGCCGGTGATCGCCGCGCACGTAGTAGCTCGTGCCGCCGTCGGCCACGGTGCGCACGAGCACCGTCTTGTAAGGGCGGAAGTAGTATCGCGGATCGGTCTTGGGGGCTTCCGTCTGGAGGTCGTCGCCCAGGTCGGCCATGTCGAAGACGGCGGTGGTGAAATCGCGGATCGACCGGCCGCTCTGCCGGGCCACGTTTCGGGCCATGGCCAGTGCCTTCAGATAGACCTCCGGCCCCATCACGGCCGTGCCGATGTTGAGAAACACGCCCCCTTCGAGCCGGGTAACGCGCTCGGTGAAGACGAGAAAATCGGTGTACGAGGCGGCGCCCGTGGCGGCGGGGTCGAAGTTGGGGTGCTCGTGGACGATGTCTTGCCCGATCGCGACGTGGACCGTGACGGGCACGCCGGCGCGGAAGCCCGCGGCGAGCACGCTTGTGTCTCGATGCGGGAACCGCTCGGTTTCGATCATCCGGCCGATCGCTTCGCCGAGCCCCAGCCCGTCGCGCTTCGCCGCCACGGCCGCGTCGTTGATTCGCCCGGTTTCGTTCCACAGCCCGAACTGGCCGGCCGAGACGTACCGGGCCACGCTTTCGCAGGTATGGCCGATGAGGGCGAGCTCGAAGTCGTGGATCGCCCCGGCCCCGTTCAGCGCAAGATGGGTCAACAGCCCCCGCTCCATCAGGTCGATCAAGAGCGGGCCGTTTCCCTTGCGCAGCACGTGCGCCCCACAGGAGAAGATCACGGATCGACCGGCCCGGGCCGCTTGGGCGATCCGCTCGGCAAGCGGGGGCAGGGCCTCGTGGTCGAACGGCTCGCGCGGGCCGTTCGGGTAGATGAGGCACGAGCGATCCAGGTCGTGCGTCCGCTCTTCCAGCGGCCGGAGGATCAGTCGGCTTCGATCGAATTGGTCGTACGGCATGCGCGGTCCTCGTGCGACGATCCGTCCCTACGTAGCGAGTGTTGACAGGGGCGCGTATTCTCGCAGCGTTGGCTTCGTCGCTCGCCCCTACCCTTCGTCCCACAAGTAGTCGATCAACGTCCGCCAATCGCGATAGTCGGGGATCACCAGGTCGGCCCCGACGCCGATCAGCCGGTCGCGTTTCCACGGGTCGGGCTTGCCGCTTCGGCCGGCCTCGTCGCTGGCCACGGCGACCGCCGTGCCGCCGACCGCCTTGACGTTCTGGATCTCCACGTACCCATCGCCGAACCCGAGGAGCGTCGGGCCGTCCACCTCGTTTTCGGTGAGGATCCGCTCGATCACCTTCGCCTTGGAGAAGGTCTTGTAGTCATCCAGCGCACCGTAGATCTTCGAGTCGAAGTACCGGTCGAGCCCCAACAGCCGGGCTTCGTCGAGCACGTACTGCTCGTCCGTGCCGCTGGCCACGTAGAGGACGACGTCGCGATCTCGCAGCGCGTCAAGCAGGTCGAGCGAGTGCGGCACGAGCATCTGCTCCCGCGGGACCTTGCCCGCGCGGAGCGATTCGCGCCTCCCCGCGATCCGCTTCATGAGCCGGTCGTGGTACAGCTCCTTGTACTGACTCGGCTCCTCGGGCGTGCCGCCCCGCCGGCGGACTTCCTCGGCGAGGCGGATCATCTGGTAGATCGTCTGCTTGCCGTTGAGCTGCATGACGAACTCGAAGGCGAGGTGTCGCAGGGCCTCGGGCGGCTCGTCGGTGCCGGTCGCCTGGAGGATCTCGACCATCATCGGCACCATCACGTCGGGCCACCCTTCGCGCACGAGGCTCAAGGTACCGTCGAAATCGAAGAGCACGTGCCGCACGCGGCCGCGCCGGCTCGGCTCGCGGATGATCTCCACGCTGGAGCCCGGTAGGAAGCGCGTTGGCCCCACCTCGTCGACCACCCGGTGGTAATCTTCTTCGTAGTAGCCGGAACTCATCTGCCGCTGGTTGCTGGGAGAAGCGAAGTTCTTTTGGAGTGCGGCGACTTGTCGCCGCACTCCATAACGTGTTTCGCAATACCGATTGTCTTTGTAACGATTTTGGCGGCGTGGTTCAAGTAGGTCGGGCGGCACGCAGCCCCGCCCGGTTACGCGTCGTGTGAGAAGGCGGCGCCGGGGCCGGTTCCCGGCGCTACTCGATCACCGCCACCGCGCGGATCGGCGAGCCGTCGCGGCCCTGGAAATTCAAGGGGAAGCCGACGAACGTGAACCGCTCGGGCAACCGGTCGAGGTTGGCAAGGCCCTCGACGATCACGATTTCCACGCCCTTCTCCAGCAAGGCGTAATGGCACTCACGCCCGGCGATCTTGCTCGGCGTTGGGGTGTCCATACCCAACAGGCCGATGCGTCGGTCGGCGATCCATCGGGCGGCGTCGAGGGTGAGCGACGGCAGGTCGGTGAAGAACTCGGGCCGGCCGAACGCCCGATCCCACCCGGTCCGGTAGATGACCTTCGCTCCCGGCTCAAACGCGTCGGCGTGCGGCTCGAACATCTCGACCTCAAGCAGCGTCTTCGGCCCGAGCGCGCCGCCCGGCGCGAGGTCCACGAGCCGCGCCGGGCCGTAGAACCTCTCCAGCGGGATCTGATCGAGGGTGGCCCCGTCGGCGAAGAAGTGGAACGGCGCGTCGAGGTGCGTGCCTTGATGCGTGCCCATCGCGATGCGGCTCACGTTGACGCCGTGCGACTCCATCGTCCGATGCGGCGCGACGTGAATCTCGGGATCACTCGGATAGCTCAACTGTCCGTCATCGAGCGGGTGGGAGAGGTCGATCAACTGGACCATCTTGCGGCGATCCTCGTCATTGGCCGGCGGTATGGTTCGATCAGGCGGCGACGCCGATAGGATCGTATGCGAATTGGGGCCGTCGCGAAAGGGGGGCGTGCCACCAGAGGAAGGGGGCCCGGCGATCTGCGGTCGTGGCGCAAGCTCTCCCGCAGACCGCTGTTGCGGCAAGGCCCGAGATCGAGGGCGTTCGATCGGCGTTCGGCCGTCCCGACAGAGTGTCCAATTTCCGGCAGGTCCTTTTGGCAAAAAACCGTTGGTAGGGACGGGCGGATGCCGCGTTGGCTCGGTGACGGGCCCGGTTTGGCAGTGCCCTCGGTCCAACGTGATGCGGCTCGGCCACGTTTCTCCCAATACGGCGTCCCGCAAAATCCAGCCGGCGCCCGCCGCGTTAATGTCTTCCGTCGAAGTAGTGTTTGCTTTGGCGAGAGTGTCCGTGCCAGACGCCGTGTGGAAGGAAGCTTCCCGTTGAATGACACCAATAAAGTGACCATTTTTTTTGCTTGACTGACGGCCGTCGGGGCGAAGAATGCATCCGAGAAAGTTGAACAAGGACGTGACGCTGAACGTAGTAGGAGTTGCATAGCGGGAGGCGTCCGCGGCGACTCCTGCAAGAGTTTGCATTCTTCGTCCCCCTCCCGGTAGTGGCCGCGTCCCGAATGGATTTTCGGGGCGCGGCCCACGTTTTTTCTGGAGGGGCGAGGCGGCGTTGGGTGCTCGGGTTGCGGGGATTGGCCGGGACGGGGAGAATGGCCTCCCAAACCGGGCCCCGACCCCAACACCCAATCGCCCTCGACATGCGGCACCGCGAATCGTCCTCCCCGGAATCCACCCGCCCGACCCTTTCGCCGGGCCATCTCGCCCGGGTCTTCGGCGCACGCGCAGACGTCACACGCGACGGCGTGCACACGTTGTACGAGGCGCTCAGCAGCGACGCTCCGCCAGCGGCACGGGCAGCCCTGGAGGGCTGGAAGCGGCTCGCTTCGGGCGCGTACGGCCACGACCTCGACCGGGCCTCGCCCATGGCCGACGCACTGGCGGAACACTACCGCCTCGCGGAGCGCTCCGGCGCGGGCTCCGAGCCACTCCGGCCCGCCGAGCTGCTGTTCGCCGTGCAAACGTACTACGCGCTGGTCGTCAAGCTGCTGGTCTGGCAGACGGTGGCCTCCCGGCACGGCACGTCCACGGCGTTCGACCGGTTGAGCCGCGCGCGGACGAGCGGGCAGCTTCGGCGCGAGGTCGAGCGTTTGGAGGCGGGCGGCGTCTTGGAGGACGTGAACGTGGCCGCGCCGTGGGAGGACGACCCGTTCTCGTGGTACACGGCCGCCTGGGCCGGGCCGATCGAGCGAATCGTTCGCCGATTGGCCGACCGTCTGCGCCCGTACGACGCGGGCGCGATCCCGGGGGCGGCGGCCGGGAGCCGGGACCTGGTCAAGCGGCTCTTTGAGGACCTGTTTCCCAAGCCGGTCCGGCACGCGCTGGGCGAATACTACACGCCCGACTGGCTCGCCCGGCGCGTGCTCGACGACGTCGGCTATCAGGGAGAGCCCGAGTCGCGGCTTCTCGACCCGGCCTGCGGCTCCGGCACGTTTCTGGTGGCGGCCATCAACCGGGTGCGGGCTCGATGGGAGGCGAGCGGGCGCGCGTGGGGCGTCGAGCCGGGGCGGCTGTGCCGAGCGATCCTGGCGGGCGTGGTCGGGTTCGACCTCAATCCGCTGGCCGTCCTTTCGTCGCGAGCGAACTACCTGATCGCGATCGGCGACCTCCTGGGGCATATTGACCGGGTGCAGGTCCCGGTCTTCCTGCGCGACTCGATCCTCGACCCGGGCGACGGCCGGGAGCATGGCGGCCGGTTCGACTTCGTGGTGGGCAATCCGCCCTGGATCGCCTGGGACGACCTGCCCGACGACTACCGCGAGCGGACCAAGCCGCTTTGGCACCACTACGGCCTGTTCAGCCTCTCGGCGTCCGATGCCCGACACGGGGGCGGCAAGAAGGACGTCTCGATGCTAATGCTCTACGCGGCGGCCGACCGCTACCTGAAGGAGAAGGGTCGCCTGGGGATGGTCATCACCCAGACGCTCTTCCAGACGAAGGGGGCGGGCGACGGGTTCCGCCGGTTCCGCCTGGGGAGCGGCGGGGAGTGGCTTCGCGTTCTCGGGGTGAACGACCTGGTTCCGTGCCGGCCGTTTCCCGGGGCCGCCAACTGGACGGCGACGATCACGCTGGAGAAAGGCAGCCCGACGACGTATCCCGTTCCCTACGTCAAGTGGTCGCCGGCGGTTCAGCCGAAGGAGAGCCAAGGCGACGGCGAGCCTTGCATGGAGCGGCGCAGTTACCAGGCCGAGCCGATCGACGCGAATCGGCCCATCTCGCCCTGGGTGCTGCGGCCGGAAGGGTTGAAGACCGCATGGGCCCGGCTGGTCGGGCCCTCCGATTACGCGGCCCACCTGGGGGCCAATAGCGGCGGCGCCAACGCCGTGTACTGGGTCACGGTGTTGGGCACCGGCGACGGCGGCGTGCTCGTGCGGAACGTCATCGCGCGGGCCAAGCGCGACGTCGACTCGATCGAGCAGGTGATCGAGCCCGACTTGCTCTACCCGTTCGCGCGATGGGGCGACGTGGCCCGATACGCCGTCGCCCCCTCGTGCCATCTGCTGCTCGCCCAGGACGTCGCCACGCGCCGGGGCGTCGACGAGGCGACGATGGCGAACCGATACCCGAGGACGTACGCCTATCTGAAGCGGTTCGCCGACGTGCTCACGGGCCGCGCCGCCTACCGGCGCTATCAGCAGCATGCGGCGTTCTACTCGATGTACAACGTGGGCCCATACACGGTCGCGCCCGTCAAGGTCGTGTGGCGACGGATGGACAAGCGGATGAGCGCGGCGGTGGTCGAGCCGGTCGAGCACCCGCTCGTTGGCCCCCGGCCCGTGATCCCGCAGGAGACCTGCGTGCTGGTGGCCGTCGATTCGGCCGACGAGGCCCACTATCTCTGCGCCGTGCTCAACAGCTCGGTCGTTGGTTTCCTCGTCGCCTCGCACAGCGTGCGCGGCGGCAAGGGCTTCGGCACGCCGAGCATCCTCGACTACCTCCGCCTGCGGCGCTTCGAGCCGGGCAATCCACTGCACGTCGAGCTTGCCGCCGCCAGCCGCCAAGCCCACGAGGCGACCCAACGCGGCGAGTCGGTGGCCGAAATCCAGCACGCAATCGACCGTCTGGCCGGCCGGCTGTGGGGGCTCGACCAGAGCGAGCTGGACGTGATCCGCCGAGAGTTGGACTCGGGCGAGCGATAATCGATCACTGGCCGATGGTCAGCGTGATCCCGTCGATACGGCCGGCGAAGTGGCGGGCGACGCGGACGGCACGGTGACCGTGCCGTGAACGTCGAAAAGCAGCTTCCTCCCGTTGATGGTCATCTCCGTTCGTTGCATTGGCTCGGGCACTTCCGCTCCCACTTGCTTCTGCCACGCCCGGAGCTTCTCGCGCAGCTCGGCGGCGCGTTCGGGCATGCGGTCGGCCAGGTTGTGCTGCTCGCCTTCGTCGTCGGCCAGGTTGTAGAGCTCCAGCTCGCCCGTGTCGAACCGCTCGATCAGCTTCCAATCGCCGTGGCGGATCGCGCCGGAGGAGCGGCCGCCGAGGAAATGGGGCTTTTCGAGGGGGTAGTGCCAGTAGAGGGCGTCGCGGGGCAGCTTGGCCTTGGGATCCTTGAGTAGGGGGAGAATCGACAGGCCGTCGAGCTTCTGGCGCGGGTCGGGGGCTTGCCCGGCGGCGTCGACGAGCGTGGGGTAGAAGTCGAGGCACCAGACCGGCGTGCCGCAGACCGTGCCGGGCGGGACGACCCCCGGCCAGCGGACCACGAGCGGCTCGCGGATGCCGCCTTCGTAGAGCGTCGACTTGCCGGCCCGCAAGGGGGCGTTCGACGTGACGCGGTCCTCGCCCCCGTTGTCGGAGGTGAAGATCACGAGCGTCCGGTCGTCGAGGCCGAGCCGGTCGAGCTTGTCGAGGATCATGCCCACGCCCTCGTCGATCGATTCGAGCTGCGCGGCCAGGTGCGGGTTGTTCTGCTTCGCCCGGGGGCCTTGGCCGGCGCCGGGCTTGGCCTCGTACTTGGCCACTAGGTCGGGCTTGCCGACCAAGGCCGTGTGCACGGCGTAGTGACTCAGGTAGAGGAAGAACGGCCGGGCCCGGTGCCGCTCGATGAACTCGACCGCCTCGAGGTTCATCCGGTCGACCAGGTACTCGTGGGGGAGCCGGGCGGTAACTGCCGGGTTGAAGTGGTACGGGTGGAAGTAGCTGCCGCCGGCAATGCCCCGCTTTTCGGAGACGATCACTTCGTCGAACCCGTGCTCCGAGGGCGGCACCTCGACGGCCCCGTGGTGGGCGTAGCCGGTCAGGTGCCACTTGCCGATGATGCCCGTGGCGTACCCGGCCCGCTTGAGCATCTCGGCCAGCGTGACGTGCTCGGTGGCCAGGTGCTTGGGGTCGTCGGGCCGGAGGTAGTCGGTGATGCCGACCCGGGCGGGGTACTGGCCGGAGATGAAGCCGGCCCGATAGGGCGAGCAGACGGGGGCCGCCGCGTAGGCGTGCGAGAATCGCATCCCTTGACGAGCCAACCCGTCGAGGTGGGGCGTCTCGTTGAAGCGGTTCCCGTAGCAGCCCAGCTCGGCCCAGCCCAGGTCGTCGGCCAGGATGAACACCACGTTCGGGGCACGGTGCGAATCGCCGTCAGGTCCCTTGGCCCCGGCCGGGAGCGCGAAGAGGCAGACGGCGGCGAGGAGGGTCGTTGGTGCTACAGCGCCCATTTCGATTTCTTTCTTCGCGAACGGAGTCCGGCGACGAAGAACCGCCCCGCAACCAAGGTTGAACAACGCGGCCGAGGCCGCCGGTGAACGTCGGTTTAGCCGGCGGGCCGAACCGCCCAGCCGACTCCCGGCGAGTGGTAGTCGAGATTGGTCAGGTAGTCGACGACCTCGCGTGAGTCGTGCCAGACATCGCGCATGAACTGCTCGCGGAGGAACTTCTGTACGACGCTCTTCTGATCCTTGGTCAGACGGCCCGGCCCTTCGATTCGGGAGAGGATCTTGTGGTCGTTCTGCTCGAGGGTGGTCAGGGCCCAGCGCTCGGCGAGCTGATAGCAATGGATGCCGCGGAGGCGGAGCCCGTCGTCGGTCACGGCCATGATGAGCTCGACCAGCGTGAACTCCCCATGAGAAGGGATCTGGTCGGAATTCCGGTCGACCTTGACGAGCCCGGTGTTGGTCTTCAGCATCCACCCTTGCCCGTTGCCCTCCCACATGGCGATCAGGTGCGCCTTGTCGCAGATCAGGTAGCGATTGAGGCGGGTGAGGCGTTTGGGCCGTTCGGGCTTGGGGAGCACGTGGTCGAGCGCGGCGTGCACGTGCTGGCCGGGGGCGACGTCGTCCAGGCCGGCCCAGTCGTCGGCTTCGGCGGGAGCGGGCGCTTCGTCGGCTTGCGGGGGCGAGCCGGGGATCTGCAATGTGGCCCCGCACTTGGGACATTTCCTCGTCTGACCGGCCAGCTCGTCCTTGGCGTTGAGGCTGACTTGGCAGCTCGGGCACGTGAGACGAATCATGCGTCTACCTCCCCGGCGTCCCCGAAAAGGCGAGGACGGACCGACCATATGAAGCGTAGAAGCGAACCCCCTCCTATTAGGCATGATAGCGAATCGCGGGAGGGTGGTCAAGCAATGGGCGTAAGACGAGCGGGCCGCCGCCAGGGAGCACCGGCGCGAGGAAGGGACCCCAAAACTCCGGCAGCTCAAGCTGCCACTCGAAAACGGAGAGACTGTTCCCTAACCGAGATCCATTCTGTCTGACATCGAGTGAAACAGATCATTCGGCCGTGAAGGGCCCCTTCGGCGGACCTGTCAATTCGATGGCTCTTATTGAATCACACGGGCTTCTATGTTCGCGATCTCGCGGTTGGCGAACTCGTCTGTGAAGAGCCAATTCTGATAGAGGCGTTCGACCTGGTTCAAACGACCGGCGACCGATGACTTTGTCAACGTGCGTTTCACACCCTTCGGTCTATCCTCGTCACGGATCGGCGGGCGTACGCGATCGGCTGGTGGCTTGTAGGATGGATTGATGACCAGGGCCGGCAGGGTATCCGCGGGCAACAGATGGCGCCACAGGAAGGCCTGCATTATGTCCTCGGCCGGAACGGCCTCATGGACGATTTCCCGGTCTCCAACTGTCGCACTGCCAATCACGATGAGGTTCACCGGCTTTTCCGTCTCCTCAAGGCTGGTTTTCACCGCCAGTCCCACCTCCTCTTTACCGGCCGGCAGCGTGGCGCCGCCCGACTCGAACCCCTTCGGCAAGTCTTTGAAGCTCAGCTTGATCGGCCCGTTGTATCCGTCCCTGCGAATCGCGAAGACCTTCACCGCGGCGGACGCCTTGCTGCGCATGACCATCTTGGAAGGGATCAGACGCAACTCGAAATCGGGCTGCGGCCGGCTGATGCGGAGCCGGTAGGCATACTCCTTTCCTGCGTGTCGCCTCGTTTCGCCGAGGTGAACGAAGTATTTTCCGTCGGCGGGCAGCTTCACCATGAGGTAGGAATCGGCGTGGTCGGTGTTCAGCCCCGATGCCGCGTCGTAGTGATCGTCGTTCAACGCGATGATCTTGCCATCGGCGCCGGTGACCTTGACGAAGGAATCGAACGGGGAGCCGAGCCGGCGGGCGCGGACTTCCGCGACGATGGTCTCACCGGCTTTGCCTTCCACCTCGAAGACGTCCCAATCACCCACGTGATCAGCGCGCCCATTGACGATGATGGGAAGAGTCACCTTCTGCGCCTTGGAGGGCTCGTCGTTGGATTCCGCGTCCAGGCACTCGGGCAGCGTGTCCAACGCAAACGGCACGTAGTTGGAAACGAGGTTCCCGTTGGTGGCGGCGATCAGATACTTCCCCGGTTTTGCGTCTTTGGGGGGCGGGGAGAGCGTGGTCTTTTCCAGATTCCAACCCTCCATCTCGATCTTGACCGGCTCGCCCACGCGGCCACCCAATGGGAAGATGCTGGTCACAAACGGCAACTCGCCGATGGTAATCCGATACGTGAAACTCTCGCGGCCGCGAAACAGCGCTTCGTTGATGGTGAGCACATATTCGCCATCCGCGGGGACCTCATAATGGAGCACCGGGTCCGGGTGGAGATGGAAATCGTCGTTGTACGCCACCTCGTTGCCGCCCGAGTCGTAGAGCTTCAGTACGGCTTGAAACCAACCGGGAACACCGTCGGCGACGTAGGGGACCAACTCCCGAGCTTTGACAGTGATGACCAGACGCTGCCCCTTGCTCGCCTCAAAACGATACCGGTCCACCCAGCCCGCGGCGAGCTGACCGTTCATCGTGCACGGCACGGTGATGCTCATTTCCACTGCTTCCGGCGGCCTCTTGACCAGAGCCAGATGCTCCTTGCCGAGCACTTGTTTCTTGCAGGTCTTCATCGCCTTACGGGCGACTTCGGGCACTTGGTTCACGTAAAAGGGCATCGCGTTGGAGATACCCCGTTTGGTGATCACCCTGATCTCCCGCCGGCCGGGTTTTGCGTCGGGGGCCACCGTGACCTCGGCAAAGACGAGTTCCGTGTGGGCACGAACGGCCGGAAAGCGCTCGTCTTCCGCGAACACCCTTTGGATCTGATCGATCAGGTTCTTCTTTGCCACTTCTTTCTCGGACAGTTCGGGACCGTCCGTTGCGGCCGGTTCTTCTTCCGGGCCGATGGGCGCGGGAAACTCGAAATAAGCCATCTTGGCGGCCATTACGTCGCCCACCGTCGTTTCCTTCTTCTTCAACTCGTTGAGTTGCTGTCGGAGCATCGCGAGCTCCTGATTGTTCCAGACCCGGTAGTGATCGACCAGCCGAACGGAAACCCCTTCTCCGGTCACAACCAAATCAGAAGCATAAAGGAGCCCTTGTCCACCCAACCTAATCGGGAAGGTGCTGCCCTGCTGGCCGCCGGCGGGATAGACGTAACCGATGTACTGCGCCCAGGCCGAGGACGCTACGGTCAAGAGTATGGCCAGCCCTAAGATCGGAAGTCTATTGAATCTACTCATGAGTTCCTCCTGTTTCTGCACGGTCAAGATCAAGCGTGAACGTTGATGTATGCTTACTTGGAGAGTGCCACTTTGGCGCGAAGTCCGCGAATTCACTAGCCCGACGCGCCAGCGAGGGATCTGCCGCAACGTGTTCCCTCGCTTGCGCTTCGGGCTAGTGTGGGACAGCAAAGTAGCGCTGTCCAACTAAGCACGCGTCGAAATGGTCGTTTTTTCCCGCGGGGCAGGTTGGAAACCTGCCCCACAAAGGTATCGCTTCAGGTGGATTGCGGTTGCGCACGCGTCATCCACCCGCAGGCCAACTATTTCTACATGATCTCTTCCAAAAGTCCGGCCGACTTCATTCCTTCCTTTTCGGTGTCCAAAACGTGGGCCTCGAACCCCAAGGGATGGGGCAGCTTGGCGGTCGAATCGATGCCGGCCAACAGATAGATGCTGCCCAGCAGGTCCGCCGGATAGACGGGCCTCTCCTTGACATATGCGCCCAACTCATCCGAGGAGCCGACCACGCGGCCGCCCTTGAACCCGCCCCCGGCGACCAGCAGGGTGAAGACGTGGCCGTAGTGATGTCGACCCCCGTTCCAAGGCGGCTCCCAGTAGATCTTCGGCGTTCTGCCGAACTCGCCGGTACACCAAACCAGGGTGCTATCCAGCAAGCCCTTATCGCTCAGGTCCTGAAGCAGCACCGCCAGCCCTTGGTCCAACATGGGACACTGTCGCTTCATCGTCGGGAAGTGGTTCGAGTGCGTGTCCCAGCCACCGGGGAAGCTGATGGTGATATAGGGCACACCCGCCTCGACCATCCGTCGCGCCGCCAGGCATTCCTGCCCGAACGTGTTCCGGCCGTAGCGATCTCTGAGTTCCGTAGGTTCGTTTGCAAGATTGAATACTTCCTTCCCCCTGCCCAAGATCAACCCGTAGGCTTTCGCCTTGGCCTCCTCGGCGGCAGCCATCTCCGGGACGTCCGCAAGGCCGTAGCCCATGAGATTGACTTTATCGACCAATTCACGGCGGGCCTTTTGCCGGGCGTCGTTGATTCCGCGGTTGACGATCCCCTGCACTTCGAAGCGTTCCGCGTTCGGATCGCCGCCCGTGGCGAAAGGTTTGTACCCGGGGCCCAGGAAGCCCTCCTCGGAAAACCGCCCGGCTGCCTGTAGCATCACGATGTAGGGCGGAAGCACCCCTTTGTACTGATCCTTCTTGAAGAAGGTGCATATAGCGCCCACGCTGGGGTAGGCCGACCGCCCGCCGGGCTTGTGACCGGTTTGCATCAGGTAGGCCGCCGTCTCATGGCCGAAGACGCCGTGGGTCATGCTGCGGATCAGGGAGTACTTGTCGGCCTGCTTGGCCAGGTGGGGGAACAGGTAACTTAACTGGATTCCCTCCACGTTGGTGGGGATGAATTTATCAAACTCACCCAAGTAGTCGTAGCCCGTACCCGGCTTCGGGTCCCAGCAATCTTGGTGCGATATGCCGCCCCACAAGAAGATCTGGATGACCGACTTGGTCTGGCCCTTCTTGGCCTTGGCTTGGGCCGCCGCGTCTCGGGCGGCCTTCTGTTTGGCGAGTTCCTCCGGCGAGATCTTGAACGGCTCCGCCAAGACGCGGGAGCTCAAACCGCCGCCCGCGATCACACCCGCCGCGCCAAGAGCGCCGCGTCGCATGGCCTCGCGCCGGGACACGTGCTCTTGCTTGTTTCGATGGTGACTGGTACTCATAATTTCAGTCCTCCTTGTGTTGCCCCGTTGTCTATTGTGCCAGGAAACCGCGTTTCGCTTTAAGTACCACCGCTTCGGTAACCATCAATGCCGCATAAGAAACTCGGGGCTATTGACTAACGCCCAGGCAAGATCGACCCAGACGTCGCGCCCTTTCGCCACTCCGGTTTTGGCGTGTTCCTCCGCGGCCTTTACGTCGGCATCCGTCGGAAACCGCGAGAGGATTGTCAGGTAAAGTCTCTCGGCGATTTCATTCGGTGTGCCGCCTGCGTTGATCAGCGCCGCGAGCTTCGGGCCGCTCTGAAGCTTGCTCTGTATTGTGGTCGAATTCAGCATGTGGATCCATTGGGGTGAGGCAAGCTCGCTGACGCGCTCGTTTTCCATCCCCGTGGCCCGCGCGGAACGTCCGAACAACTGCAGGAAGGAACTGGTGATGCTGCCGTCGGCCACGGCCACCGCAGGCATACTGCTGGGAATATAGGTAAAAGGCTCCGGAACAGCGCTCGTGTAAAGGTCCGAACTACCGGTAATCTCGTTCAGCGCATCGATCAACACCTCGGCCTCCACTCGCCGCAACAGGTAGCTGGCGAAGTTGGCTCTCGCTTCCGGCTTTTTGGACCTTACAATCGAAGAGAACTGGTACGCGGTCGAGGTGAAGATCAGCCGCTTCAGATGCTTCAGATCGTAGCCGCTTGAGACCAACTCCTTCTCCAAGTAGGCCAAGAGTTCGGGGTTGCTGGGCGGGTTGTCCTCCCGAATGTCGTCCGGCTCGTGGATAATGCCACGTCCCATCGCCCACGCCCAGGTACGGTTGACGATGGCTCTCGCAAACCAGGGGTTTTCCGGCCGAATCAGCCAATCGGCAAACACCTCCCGCGGATCGCGGTCCGGCGGAATCGTTGTCTTGGTGCCGTCCGGAAAGACGGCGGAGAGCGGCCCGTTTTCGCTCAGCGGTTCGGCCAACGCCTGCGGAATCTGGTTGGTGGCGGTCACGGACTTGGATATTGGGGTGGCTATTCCCGGCGCGATGCTGCCGGGCACGGCGACCGAGTTGAGGGGATCCCAGAAGATGATCTCCTCTTTCCACTCGCTGGTGGGCTTGTAGCCGACCTGCGAGAAAAACACCGTCATGCCGGCGCGACGGTCTTCCGGCCAGGTGTGGGTGCGCGTGCCCATCAACACCAATCCCACGGTCGCGGCGATGCCCTCCGGAGTCTTGTCCTGGATGGCGCGGTAGAAGTTGACCGGGCCAACGCGATAATTGCTACCACTGGAGGTAAGCAGTTCCCGGGCGAACTGGTCGTACGGCTTATTCTGGGCGATCGATTCCCACACGTAGCGATAATAGGCCTGCGCCGCGTTGGGCCAAACCTTGACGGGGAACTCGGCCTTGATTCGCAGGATATCACTCCATCTCATGGCCCAGTAATCGACATGCGCGGTCCGGTCGAGCAGACGGTCGATCAGGGCGACGCGTTTGTTCTGGTCCGAACTCTGAATGAACGCTTTGGCCTCTTCCGCGGACGGCAGCTTGCCGGTCAGGTCCAAATAGGCGCGACGGAGAAACACCGCATCGGAGCAGAGGGCCGGTTCGATACCCAACGACTTCAACTTCGCAAAGATAATCTCATCAATCCCGTTCGCCGGCTTCGGCGGATCAGAACTCTCCATAAGGTTTGCCACCTGTCCGGCGGCGACCAGCCGGTATAGCGCGGCCTTGGCCTGCTGGGCCAGGGCGCGCTTGTCGTCGGCGACGTTCATGGCAGCCAGATACGCCGCCCGCGTTTTTTCTGCTTCCACCTGCAACGGAGCGGCCACGGCTTCCGCCTGCTGGGCCGCTTTGTCGTCCGCCACGTGTGTCTCTTTGGCAGCAGCGATCCGCTTCTTGAGGTTCGCCAGGGCCTCTTCGGCCGACTTCTTCCGCGCTTCAGCCCTGGCCAACGCCTGCGCGGCGCGGGCGGCCTGGACCGCCGCTTGCTCCAAAATCTTCGCCTTGGGGGCCAGAACGGCCTTGGCCTCATTGGCTATTTTGCGCTTGGCGGCAGCTTCCGCTGCGGTCTGCTTCATTGTCGCATCGAGTTGGAGGAGTTCCTTGGCCGCTTCCTGGGCCGCTTGGTTCGCGGGATCTGCCGCGGCTTTGCGCTTGGCGGCGGCTTGTGCTGCCGCCTGATTCTTCTCCTCCGCGGCCTTCTCGGAATCCTGAGCCGCCTTCTCGGCTGCCGCCAAAGCCGTGGTGGCGGCGGCGACCTGCTTCTTGATGTTCGCCAAGCCAGCTTCGGCCATTTTCTTCTGCGCCCTCGCCCGGGCCAGCTTCTTTGCAGCGGCGTTGGCCTGAGCCTGCGCTTGTTGCTCGGCTTTCTGCGCTTCAGCCAGGGCGGCCCCGGTGGCGCCGGCCACTTGCTTCTTGGCGCTGGCCAAAGCTTCATCGGCTGCCTTTTTCTGCATCTCGGCTTCGGCTATCTGCTTAGGCGCCTCGTTGGCCTGGTTCTGCGATTTCTGCTCGCTTTGCCGTGCTTTGTCCAGGGCGGCCTTGGCAATATCGGCCGCTTTGCGTTTGGCGACCGCTTGGGCCGTGGCCCTCTTGGCTTCCGTATCGAGCTTGTTGGCCGCGTCGGCGGCGGCCTTCGCCGCGGCCTCAGCCTCCTTAGCCACCTTCTCGGCCGCATCGTAAGCTTGCTGTAGTGGGAGCGCGGCGGCCTTGGCCTCGGCCAACGCCTTGTCCAGGGGGGGCTTGGCGTTGGTCGCTTCGGTCAGGGCCTTGATGGCAACGGGCACGTTGGCCTCGGCCTGCTTCAACTCTTGTACGCCCGGCTCGCCCGCCAAATTCTTCGCAGTAGTGGCCTTCTGTCGCGCCGCGTTGGCCGCTTTCCTCGCGTTGGCGTATGCCACGTCGGCCTTTTTCATGGCGTCCCTTATGGGGCCGACCGCAGCTTCCGCCGCCTTGGCTGCCTTCTCGGCCGCCTCATATTCGGCCTTCGCCTTGGCCACCGGGTTTGTCTCGGCCGCCATGTTTGCCTTGGCCTTGGCTTGGTTGGCCAGGGTGCGCTTGTCGGCGGCGGCCTTTTCGGCAGCCGCCTGCGCCGCCCGGGCGTTGTCCGCTCCCGCCTTCGCCGTAGCGGCCGCGGTTTCCGCCGCCTTGGCTGCTTGTTCGGCCGCCTGGTGCGCCTGGGTGGCGGCGGCCACCTGGTTGTTGACGTTCGCCAGGGCCTCTTCGGCCGACTTCTTCTGCGCTTCGGCTTCGGCCAACTTCTGTGCGGCGGCGTTGGCCTGATTCTGCGCTTCCTGCTGCTTCTGCTGCGCTTGGGCCAGGACGGCCTTGGCCGCATCGGCCGCCGTGCGCTGGGCGGCCGCTTGCGCTGCGGCCTGTTGACTTTGCTGCTCGAGCTGAATGAGGTCCTTGGCCGCCTCCTGGGCCGCCTGGTTCGCGGCGGTGGCGGCGGCCACCTGGTTCTTGGCGTTCGCCAGGGCCTCGTCGGCTGACTTCTTCTGCGCCTCCGCTTCCGCCAGCTTCTGCGCGGCGGCCGTGGCCTGAGCCTGCGCCGCTTGCTCGCTCTGTTGCGCTTGAGCCAGGGCGGCCTTGGCCCCCTCGGCCGCTTTGCGCTGGGCGGCGGCTTCGTCGGCGGCCTGTTTCTTCTCTGCGTCCGGCTTGGCGGCATCCTCGGCAACTTGCTTGGCCTTGGCCTCGGCGGCCTGGGCGGCCTGCTCGGCGGCCTGGGAAGCCGTGGCGGCCGCGGCCACCTGGTTCTTGACGTTGGCCAGGGCCTCGTCGGCCGCTTTCTTCTGTGCTTGTGCTTCGGTCAGCTTCTGCGCGGCGGCCGTGGCCTGAGCCTGCGCTTGCTGCTCGCTCTGCTGGGCTTGAGCCAGGGCAGCCCCGGCATCCGCCGCCGCTTTGCGCTTGGCGGTGGCTTGTGCTGCCGCCTGCTTCTTCTCCTCGGCCGATTTCGCCGCGGCCTGGGCGGCTTGCTCGGCGGCCTGGGAAGCCGTGGTGGTAGCGGCTACCTGGTTCTTGACGTTCGCCAGGGCCTCGTCGGCCGATTTCTTCTGTGCTTGTGCTTCGGTCAGCTTCTGCGCGGCGGCCGTGGCCTGAGCCTGTGCCGCTTGCTCGCCCTGCTGCGCTTGAGCCAGGGCGGCCTTGGCCGCGTCGGCCGCCGTGCGCTTGGCGGCGGCTTCGTCGGCGGCCTGCTTCTTTTCCTCCGCGGACTTGGCGGCATCCTCGGCAACTTGCTCGGCGTTGGCCTCGGCGGCCTGGGCGGCCTGCTCGGCGGCCTGGGAAGCCGTGGCGGCCGAGGCCACCTGGTTCTTGACGTTCGCCAGGGCCTCGTCGGCCGATTTCTTCTGCGCCTGCGCTTCGGTCAGCTTCTGCGCGGCGGCCGTGGCCTGAGCCTGCGCCGCTTGCTCGCCCTGCTGCGCTTGAGCCAGCGCGGCCTTGGCCGCGTCGGCCGCTTTGCGTTTGGCTTCGGCATCGGCCGTGGCTCTCTTGGCTTCATCGTCGAGCTTGTTGGCCGCGTCGGAGGCGGCCTTCGCCACGGCCGCAGCCTCCTGGGCCGCCTTCTCGGCCGCATCGTAAGCCTGCTGCGCCGGCGCCACGGCGGCGTTGGCGTCGGCCAAGGCCTTGTCCGGGGCGGCCTTGGCGTTGGTCGCGTCGGTCACTGCCTTGACGGCGGCGGCCAGCTTGGCCTCGGCCGGCTTCTGCTGGTTGGCGACCAGATCGTCGACCTTCTTCTTCGCCTCATTGGCCTGCTGTCGCTTCGCCGCGGCCGCTTGCTCGGCGCTGGCCTGCGCGGCGGCGGCCTGTTCAGCGGCGGTCTTTGCCGGGGCGACCGCCGCTTCCGCCTCCTTGGCCGCCTTCTCAGCCGCCTCGTAGTCGGTGTTCGCCTTGGCGGCCTCCGCTCCGGCCGAAAACGAGCCTGAGGATGCCAGCACGAGCACGAGAAGTGGAATCGCCTTTGTTCTCATCACGAGTCACCTCAAACCTGGGCTAAGTTCGACATAGGCCTTCCAGCTTGCCCGGGAAACACGTCGTCTTCCCGGAAACCAACGCGCGTCATGCGCAACGCGAATGCGAGTACCATGGCTCGTACTCGGCCGAGCCGCCAGCGGGGCTTGTCGCTAGGATGCGCGGGACCCTTCGCCTGAATCGCTTTCCGAGGAAGATCCCTCAAATCTCGGCAGGACGGTCAGATCTAGGCAGGATGGATAGATCTCGGCAGGACGAACGCTTTCAGACTCCTCTCGGAACCATTCGCATAATTACTAACCGATTCCCATGCGTTTTGCAAGGACCTTCGCCTCATTTTATTGTTATTACTAGATCGCAGCCTTGCAACGGTCTACCCGACACTTTCTTGGCCCATCCCCCGCCCCGAACGACGTCCAAGCGATTCAGTGGCCCCATAGAGGGGACACCTTTCCCCCGGCGGGCGGTCCAGGCTGCCCAAGCGGCGTTGGCCCAGAACGCAGCGAGAAGCTTCACACGCTGGTGGAACCGCCGCTCCCCACAATGCCTCCCAACCCACGGCAATTCCGGCCGCTTCTCCCATCGTACGGACCACAGTGCCCCAAGGCACGCATCACCCGGGACGATCGCCACGACTTCGTCTCGGCCTCGGCTCATCGCCTCGTGGCACCACGAGCATCCGCCTCCGGCCTCCAAGGGGCATCCGATTGCACACCGCCCGCCACCTCGTAGAATCATCGGTGGTTCAGAATCCCCCCCAGGAGACCCGATGATGATGAGACTCTTGGTCTTGTACGGGCACCCGAAGGACCCGGCCGCGTTCGACGAGTACTACCGCGAGATTCATATCCCACTGGCCAAGCGGATGAAAGGCCTCAAGAAGTGGACCATCGGCAAGGTGCTGGGTACGCCCGACGGCACGCCGTCGGACTACTACTACGTGGCCGATCTCTACGCCGACAACCGCCAGCAGTTGGAAGCCATCCTCGACACACCGGAAGGCAAGGCGGCCGTGGAAGACGTGCCGAAGTTCGCCAGCGGAGGCGTGACGTTCGTCTACACGGAGATCGAAGAGGTCATCTATTGAGCCTTGCATAGCCAATGAACGGAGGGCTTCCACCGGAAGCCCGGGACCGAAGGATCCGGTTCCCGTCGGGTGATCATTGGCAAGGCAAACATCAATAGGCCCTCTCGTTGGCTAGTGAGAGTCGAGCCTGGGAACGAGGCCCTCGGCTGTCTAGAATAGGCGGCGTGTGGCGCTCCGTGCTATCGCATAACCCCATCCCAACGCTAACCGAGAGGATGTACCGACCCATGGCCGAAAACCCCATCAATCGTCGCCAGCTCTGTAAGATCCTTGCAGCCGCTCCGGCGGCGCTTGCCGCAATGTCGTCGACCGCCTTGGCTCAGAAGAAAGGCAAGAAGGAGAAGCATGCCGAAAAGAAACGGCCTAGCCGGGGCAAGGTGTTGATACCCATCGGCGATGCGACCGAGGCGGTGGACACGCTCTATCCCTACTTCCGGATTCCTGAGGACGGCTACGAGGTGGTCGTGGCCGGTCCGGAAGCCCGGCTCTACCACATGGTCCTACACGAGGTCCCGCCCAATCCCGACGTCCCCTGGGACTTGACCCAAGAGCGGCCCGGCTACCACCTGAAGGCCGACGTGGCGTTCCGCGACGTCGATCCGACGGAGTACGTCGGCGTGTTCGTCTCCGGAGGCCGCGCCCCCGAGTACATCCGCTACGACGAGGACCTGATGCGGATCATGCGCCACTTCGCCCAGGCGCAGAAGCCGATCGCCGTGGTGTGCCACGGGATCGAGATCGTCAGTGCCGCCGGCTGCATCCAGGGCAAAACGGTGACCACCGTGGCCAAGTGCGCCAAGGACGCCGAGCAGGGCGGCGCCAAGTACGTCGACAAGCCCGTCGTCGTCGACGGCAACGTCGTCTCCGCCCGCACCTGGCACGACAACACGCCCTTCATGCGAACCTACATGAAGATGCTCAATGCGTACGTCGAGAAGCGCTAGGACCGACGATTCACAACAGGCGTGGCACAGGCTTCCAGCCTGTGACCCGGCGCGCCATTCACCCTCGTTCCCAGGCTCTGCCTGGGAACGGGCCGCTCTGACAGGCTCCGCCTGCTGTTCTGATCCTCCAGCGCCGCTCGCCCGGGACGCCTTGTCTGGGGCGAGGCGGGGCCTCGGAACGAGCGACGCGCGCGGCACAGGCTTCCAACGTGCGCCGCGCCGCGCTAATCGGCCGCGCCGATCGTCGGCTTGCCGTGCAGGTATCCCAACTCGATGAAGAATTCGTCCATCGCGCGGACGGTTTCGACGTACGCGCTCCCGTCGCCGCGCCCGTAGTTGAAGAAACCGTGCTTTTGACCTTCGGCGGCAACCAGCTTGCAGCGGTTGCCCGCTTCGTCCATCGCCTTGTCGAACAGCTCCGCCGTCTTGAAGGGGACGGTCGTGTCGGCCGTGCCGTGGAAGATGATCGTGGGCGGGTTCCCCTTCTTCACGTGATGGTACGGCGAGATGGCCACCGGATCCGCTCCCATTCGCTCTTCCAGGTCCGATACGGCCACCGGCCTGATCGGCGAAAGCCCTTCCACCGGGGCCAGCACCAGCGCGGGGTTGAACAGGACCAAGGCGTTCGGCACCGAGCTGATCGACGTCTCCTCGCCCGGCTCGTCCAGCCCGGGGACCGTGCCCGTGCACGCCGCGATGTGCCCTCCGGCCGATCCACCCCCGGCGGCGACCCGTTCCGGGTCCACGCCCAGCCGCTCGGCGTTGGCACGGATCCAACGGACCGCCGACTTGGCGTCGGCCACGCACTTGACGGCCTTGGTGCCGTGCCGTGAAAGGACGCGGTAGTCGGCCGCCATCGCCACCATCCCGCGCGAGGCCAGGTACTCGCAGTGGTGCTGGAACTGGGTCGGGCTGCCGCCCCGCCAGCCGCCCCCGAAAAAGAAGACCACGGCCGGCCGCCGGTCGTCGGGCTTGCGGTCCTCGGGCAAGAAGACGTACATGTTCAGCTTCACGTCGCCGATCGTCTTGTACACCTCGACCTTGGCCCCGGGCAAGTCCGGCGGGTACCGGCGCGCCCGACGCTTGCGTTGGTCGGCCGCGCCCAAAACGGACGCCGAGGTTAAGGCAACCAAGAGAAGTGCCGCTGTCAAGTGTCGCGTCATGGGAGATCCTTTGCTGCGATGCCTTGGGGAATACGTTGCGCGTAACACGCCCTGCGGTCGGGAATCACGGACCCGAACCCTCCCGGCAGAGTATACCCTCAAGCTTCCACGACCGCGACGCAAGGGGCCCTGCGCGGCCTTCTTCGAAGCACACCCAGCGCACGTGCGCTCACGGTATCTGAAGGGCGTAGCACCCCTCATCGGTGGCGACATCGGGACCGGCGCCCGAAGTGACCGCGTCCAACAAAGCCCGCACCTCACCGCGGCCGGTAAGGGTCAGAACGCGACAGGAGGACGCTCGCTCCGGGAGCGTTCAACGCGTCCGGGCGAGCCGGACGCGACAGGTCCCGTGCGTGCGGCTTCCCAACCGCTGAAGATGGTATCCCCTCTTCTCAGAGGCTCCTCGATCTGCTACGCTCGCAGTTGCTGCTCGACTGCGGGTTCAGCACGGGCGAGACGTGAGGGCCACCGGCCGTCGCGCCCCTTTCACGGCGGTCTGCGCACTGTTCTCTTGAGCCGAAGGGAATCGAAGTAACCTATGCCAAGGCCCGAGGAAAAAGCGGTACTCGCCGCGTTGAAGAAGTTCGCCGAGCAGGTCACCGCGAAAATGACAACGTTGACCGTCGGCGAGCCGGAAGACCAATTGCGCGGCCCGTTCGAAGTCTTCATGCAGGAAGTCGGACACGCCCTCGCGCAGGCAGTCGTCTGCACCGGAGAAACGAAGCTGGCTGGCCGACTGGGCAAACCGGACTACGCGATCCATGCCGCGGGAGTGCTGGCCGGTTACGTGGAACTGAAGGCCCCCGGCGTCGGGGCCAACCCCAACCGCTTCACCGGCCACAACCGCGATCAATGGAAGCGATTCTCCGCCATTCCCAATCTCATCTACTCCGACGGCAATGATTGGGGCTTGTACCAGAGCGGCCAGGCCGTCCGTCCCGTTGTCCGTCTCTCCGGCGACGTATCCACGAGCGGCAGCAGCGCGGTCAGCCCCAAAGATGCTCAAGCGCTGCTGCCACTGCTCACCACCTTCCTTTCCTGGGGACCGACCATTCCCGTCACGAGCAAGGACCAAATCGACCTGAAAGGATTGGCCAACCTGCTCGCGCCGTTGTGCCGGATGCTACGCGAGGACGTGAGGGACGCGCTCCAAGACCCGCAATCGCCGCTGGTGCAACTTGCGAGGGACTGGCGGCAACTGTTGTTCCCCGATGCCAGCGATGAGCAATTCGCGGACGCGTATGCGCAGACGATCACGTTCGCTTTGCTGCTGGCCCGGAGCGAAGGGGCCGAACCGCTGGCCCTGGCCAGCGCCGAAGCCGCGCTGGCCGCCGAGCACACGCTGCTTTCGCGCGCGCTTCAGGTATTGACCGACCCGAACGCGCAGGCGGAAATCTCCGCCTCGCTGAACCTGTTGGCTCGCGTCATTGGCGCCGTGCCGACCGACGCGCTCGTCGGGCCGAAGAATCCCTGGCTCTACTTCTACGAAGACTTTCTGGCGGTCTACGACTCCAAGCTGCGCAAAGACATCGGCGCCTATTACACGCCCGTGGAAGTCGTCCGCGCCCAAGTGCGGCTGATTGACGACCTGCTCACGAAGCGACTAGGCAAAGCGCTCGGGTTTGCCGACCCCGGCGTGGTGACGTTGGACCCGGCCGTCGGGACGGGAACGTACCTTCTGGGCGTCATCGACCATGCGCTGGGCAAGGTCGAGACTGAACAGGGCGCCGGCGCGGTCCCGGGGCAGGCGACGGCCCTCGCCGCCAACATCTACGGCTTTGAAATCATGGTCGGCCCGTTCGCCGTCTCCGAGCTGCGCGTCAGCCGTGCGCTTCAGGACAAGGGTGCGACGCTGCCGCCCGGCGGAACCCACGTTTACTTGACCGACACGTTGGAAAGCCCCTTCACGAAGCCGCTCCAACTACCCCTCTACCTGAAGCCCATTGCGGAACAGCACGCCAAGGCCCTGCAAGTTAAGGACAAGGTGCCGGTGATCGTCTGCCTGGGCAACCCGCCCTATGACCGCCACGAAGCGGCCGACCCGAACAACCTCGCACGCACTGGCGGTTGGGTTCGCTACGGCGATCCGGTCGCAAGACCAATTGCGAAGAAACAATCCAAGAAGGGTGCGAACAAGCAATCTAAGAAGGCAAGAGGCAGGATACGCGATGCCGAAGCGGCTGCGCGAGCCGCGATGAAGGAGCGCGAACAGCAATCAATCCTCTACAAGGCGTTCTTGAAGCCGGCGATTGACGCCGGCCACGGCGGACACCTCAAGAACGCCTACAACCTGTACATCTATTTCTGGCGCTGGGCTCTTTGGAAAGTCTTCGAGCACAGCACGGCGCGCGGCGCGGGCGTGGTGAGCTTCATTAGCGCCTCAAGCTACCTCGAGGGCGACGCCTTCTGCGGGATGCGCGAGCACATGCGCCGGGCGTGCGATGAGATCTGGATTCTGGACCTCGGGGGCGAAGGACGCGGCACCCGTAAGACCGAGAACGTCTTCGCGATTCAAACGCCCGTCGCCATTGCCGTGGCGGCCCGCTACGGCAAGACGGACACAAATACGCCCGCCAAGGTCTGGTATGCGCCAATTGTTGAGGGAACGCGCGACGAGAAGCTGAAAGACTTGGACGCTATTACCGACTTTGGTTCCCTTGACTGGGAAAACTGCCCCGATGATTGGCATGCAGCTTTCCGTCCCGCAGGGGCAAGTGATTACTTCACGTGGCCGCTACTGGTTAACCTCTTGACGTGGCAACAATCCGGATCAGAAGTCAAGCGACTCTGGCCGATTGCACCAGAGATTGAAACTCTAAAGTCTCGTTGGCGAGCGCTCCTGAAGACGCCCGATCGAAAGCAAGCATTCAAGGAAACACGAGACAGAAGAGTGGGTCGAGCCTATCCGCCGCTTCTTGCGAAGCACGGCTCTCGTAAACCCATCGCAGAACTGGGTGCCCAAACGCCGATGCCGGAAGCGGTGCGCTATGCATACCGATCCTTTGATCGTCAGTGGATCATCGCTGATAGCCGCATCGGCGACTTCATGCGGCCCGTCTTCTGGCGTGCCGATAGCGACAGACAGATTTATCTCACCACGATCCTCAGCCACCCGCTGGGACGTGGCCCCGCAATCGTAGCGTCTAGCCAAGTGCCCGATCGAAATTTCTTCTGTAAAGGGGTATCCGGTTCACTCAGGTTCCCTCTGCTGCTGCACTCGCCAGCGAGAG
>CAZDHR010000008.1:25985-44805 GCA_964505295.1 uncultured Planctomycetaceae bacterium | reverse complement strand
CGCACGTGCGCTCACGGTTAATTGGGACCTCACCCCGCAACAAGCGATCCAGCCGATCGCGGCCGGCGGGACGCTTAGGGAAGAAATTCGTCCCAAAGGGAGCCCGGCGATCGGCCCCGATCGAGCAGCCACCCTTGGCCCAAGGTGTAGGGTGCGTGAAACGCACCATCCTTGGGTAATGGGGCGTTTCGCGTGCCCTACGTCTACTCCCTCAACCTCGGCGTCGCCGCGGGCATCTTCCTCTCTACGAGCTGACCAAGGCAATCGCGGGCTTCCGGTGAGGTCGCTTTCAACCGGTTCCCAGGCTCCGGTTTGGGAACCCCGTCCCCGCGGAATCACCTATTGCCACAAGGCAATTCAGGGGCGTGCCGGTTTCCATTCGAAGGCCAACGGCTTCTTTGCGTGGAGCCGCTAGGCTGAGAGCCCTGCGCTGGAAACGCGAAGGACCGTCCCCATGCGCTTGGCCTGCGTGTTAAAGTCGGCGTGACGGAGGAGGCGGCGCACAAACAGGGCTGCTTCATGCCTTTCAACCGCCATGTAGACGAGGCTGTACCCGGCATGACACAGCCGGCGATCGAAAAAATCCTCGTCCCGGGTGAAGAAGGTCGGGCGACGCAGTTGTTGCAGCAAGGCGATGATCTCGTCGTCCTGCATCCCCGCTCGGCCGGCGTCAACGCCGATCTGGCGGACACGGATACGCCAGCTCAGTAAGAGTTGCCGCTGGCTGGCCGGGACGTTCTCATCGAGGACGTTCACCCTCGTGCCGGCTCCAGAATGAACTCGTCGGCGTGCTTGAGCAATGCCTGGCTTGCCAACTCGACGGCCTCCCGGATCGCCTCCTTGGTGATGCTATGATTCCATTCCTCGACGATCGTTTCCCACGCCATGCCGCTGGCTACCTGCTCGAGCACGTCGGAAACCAGCACGCGCGTCCCGCGAAACGTCGGCTTGCCGTGGCAAATCCCGGGGTCCGTCACGATGTGACGGCCCATCAATCGAGGCGTTCGCCCTTTCTTCATGGCTGCTCCTTTGTGCGGCACCCCATCCGGCTCCCGCCACCACGCGCATCGAGGGCCGGTCGACGACAAGCCCCCCCGAGATGACGCGTACGTCTTCCCCCTAACCCCTATTCTACCGCTTGAGGGGGCGAATGCAAACGCCGCCGCGAATCGGTGCATAGCGGAATGACCGCAACACAGCGTTCGGTCTTCTCCTCACCACAGGGACACTCTCTGGTTCTCAAGCTCCGGCTTGGCAACCCGCTTCCGCGAACCTCTGCTTCGCCTCACCGGAGTCGCGAGTTGGAGAACGAGGCAAACCGGCAGCCCGGGGCTTGTCCGGCGGCGACGATGCCTCCACAATCAGTCTGTCGACGAAACTCGCTCCCCACACCGAATCAGGATCCATGGCGTCCCCCAAGCAGAAGTTCTACGTGGTCTGGGAAGGCAACGCACCGGGCGTGTATGCCTCGTGGGCCGAGTGCCAGGCGGCCATCCGCGCATACTCCGGCCCGAGATTCAAGTCGTTCCCCACGCGCGATTCGGCCGAAAAGGCGTTCGCCGAAGGGCCCGCAAGCTACTGGGGCACCGGCCGATTCGTCAGTGCCCTCTCCGAAGAGGAGCTCGCCCGCATCGGGAAGCCCATCTCCGAAAGCCTCTGCGTCGACGCGGCGTGGAACATGGAGACGCGCGTCATGGAGTACCGCGGCGTATGGCTGCGCGACAAATCGATCGCGTTCCAGCAGGGCCCGTTTCCCGGCGCGACGAACAATATCGGCGAGTTCCTGGCCGTCGTCCACGCATTGGCCTACCTGGCCAAGCGATCGCTCGACCATCCCGTCTACAGCGACAGCGCAACCGCGCTCGCATGGGTCCGGAAGAAGCAAGTCCGCTCGAAGGCCATGCAAAAGGGCCAAACGAGCGACCAGATCAACGAGCTGGTCCAAAGGGCCCTCGTGTGGCTGAAAACCAACACCTACCCCAACCAACTCCTCAAATGGGAAACCGCCGCGTGGGGGGAGATCCCGGCGGATTATGGCAGGAAGTAGGTGTGCGGAAATCGCTGGGTGGGGTTAGCATCTTGAGAGTGATGGGCGGCATTGCGAGATACAGCGATCGGGCGCGTGTCCGCCGACGCGCAAGTGTAGCAACATGACACATGACAATGCGGCCCCCACCAAGGCGACACGAGGGCGTTTTCGTCGCTACCAGTGTCGGACTCATAGTCATCCTAGCCTTGGGCCCCAACAGCCTCAGCGACCTTCTTAGCCAACTCTTCGATGTCCGATTCGCTCTGGATCGAGCCGAGCGGCTGTACGACCGTGCTGTGTTCCTCAAAGATAAGAGTCGCGCCGCCCTTGTGCGCCTTGTGGCTGTAAGGCGGTTTGCTTCGCGGGTTACACATCCGGTTGCGGAACACGCCGGAGTAGTACCCAGTCCGCATGACCACCGGGTTCTGGAGTTCCTTCCCGTCCTTCCGGCCGGTCACAACCAACGTTCCATACTGGATGAATGGTGTCGTTGCACTGCCGCTTGCTCCTGGTGGGACTCGTCCGATCATCTGTACAGCGACGTAGGGCAGCTTCGCGTCCGGCGCGAATTCAAGGTTAAGCGTGTCGACTTTGTCCTCCTCGTCGCTTTCCGTCTCGTCGTCCACTTCCTGGCTTTCGATTTCAGCGCCCGTGGGCTTCATAAGCAACAGGTAGCTCTGTACCACGGACGAACGACGGAGGTCCTTGGCAAATGGTCTCTTCAGCCGCTCGAGTTCGAACTTGTCCTCCAAGATCTCCGCCAGACGGTTCAGAAACGCGAGAACCTGCCCGTCAAGCTCCTTGTAGAAGTCGATACCTCGGCGAAGCTCCTTTTGAATCTGATCGGTTGTCATCTCTGCCATCTCTCACCTCACGATCTGTTTGGAGTCCAGAACAGGCGTGACGGCGCAGCGGTCGGTGCGCCTCGAACTCTAATCGAGCATCCACCGCGAACTGGCGGCCCCCAGACCTTTGATAGACGGCTCTGGGGGGCGTTCTTCCAAGCGACGACGCAGTGCTGCGTTGTAGCACCGCTGACGAGCTGAAGAGGCCAAGTGTTTGTCAGGCGTTGTGGAGCCACGCGGCTGAGTCTGCCAAAATCTGGAGTGAGCGATGAGCATCGCAGCTCCGGCACAACGAGGTGTCTTGGCCGATGAGTCGGCGAAGCCTTGGCCACGGTGGCAAAGCTCGATCTGAATCTCGATATTCGCGGCCAAATCTCCGAAAGCCCCCTTTCTGGCGGCGAAACTAGGATTGGAAAGACGCGGGCTGGCGGCGTGAACGCAAACCGCAGCAAGCTCTGCAAGGTCGGCGGCCCCAGGCTGGCGAGGCCTCTGAAACCGCGAAACGGCCGGACATCTCGCATCTCAAGGCGAGCCAGGAGATCACCAACGAGAGCAGCCTCCTCAGGCTGAACTCCGGCCGCTTGCCTCGCAGCCAGCGTTGCCTCAAACACGTCCGCGAGTGTTCCCCAGCTAGAGAAGGCGAGCCAGTGCTTGGTGCTGGGCCTCTGCTCCAACCACCAAGCCGGGCGATTCCTTCCAACAGCAACAACAACGACCTGGACGACTCGCTTCCGTGCCAGTGCGACGTGCTGGGTGGATTCTCTTTCAAGCCGGAGCTGGCCAACAGCAAAATGGGTCCCACGCTTGGCCTCAACAACAACGGCAAGCTGCTCCCACCAGAGCACGACATCTGGCTCGCAGTAGCTACGCGCTTCCTTGGCCGGGTAGAACTGGGGCCAGAACTCGATCTCTTCCGGCCTCTCGCAAGCAAGCTCGAAGTGAGGCGTGAGCAGCGGATGACGGTCACGCAGCTTGGCAATCCATGCCTGCAAATAGTCGGTGGGAAGGTACTTGAAAGCCCCGAAGACATCGGATGTTAGAACGTCCTCGTAAAGGCCATACTCCGAAAAGGCCGATTCGTCGAGCTTCCGCAACAGGACCGCTTGGAACATTCTTGCTTGACCACCGTGCTTATGGTCTTGCTGCCAATGGGAGTTACGATTCCTCTCACTGCATCCGTCAAGGCGAGCGCTGACCTACGAAGCTCCCACCACCATCTTCTCCACCGCAATCTCCCCCGACTTCACCTCGACCTTCGCCTTCCCGCCCTTGAACTCCACCGTGCCGAACCCCGTCGCGGTGCTCAGGAAGCTGCGGAAGTCGCCGATCTTCGAGTTGACGTGGAGGGTTTTGGTGACCGCGTCGTAGCGCACGCCGGTGAGGCCCTGGATCAGGCCGTAGCTGGACATGGCCCGGGCGTACCAGTGGCCGCACTCGTACTCGTTGAAGGGGTTGCGGCGGCGCCCGTCGTAGCGGAGGCGGCAGGCGCGGACGACGTCGAGGCCCTGTTGGACGCAGCCGGCGAGCATCAGGTGGGAGGCCACTTGGTACTCGATGCCCGTCCAGACCTCGTCGCTGTAGACGAACGGCAACAGCGGCTTGCCGCCGTGGGGCCAGGAGCAGAGCAAGAGGCCGCCGTCGTCGCCCATGGCGAACGTGGGGCGCTGCGGGTTGGCGTGCTGCGAGAGGTCGTGCTTGAGGTTGTGCTTGTGCACGGCCAACAGGTGGCTGCGGACCTTGGCCGGGTCGACCAGGTCGGCGTCGATCCCGCACGCCTTGGCCATCCAGAGGCCCAGCACGCCGTCGGAGAGGCAGCCGCTGCCGTACTGGTACTTGGGGCCCTCGCGGTTGACGATCTCGGCCACCTGCTTGTACGCCGCGCTTTGGTCGTCGGGGTCGATGGGGCGGAAGTCCTCGTCGAGCCCGTCCTTGATCACAAGCTGGATGAAATACTCGCCGTCAAAGAGCTCCGACTCCATCCGCTTCCTGCCTTTGGCCAACAGCTCGCGGTAGAGGGCGACGTTGTCGCCGACCGCCCCGCCCATCTCGATCGCGGCGGCCAGGGCGCCCAGGTAGAAGCTGCCGCAGTGGCCGTCGGGCCCGAAGTAGTTGATGTCGTACGTGTTGTGGTGCTCTTCCTCCAGCAGGCCCGTGTGCCGGGGGTCGTACTTGGCGATCATGTAGTCGAGGCTCAGCTTGACGTAAGGCCAGAAATCGGCCAGCCACTGGTCGTCGCCCGAGACGCGCCACTCGCGGTGGGCCTTCATGATCCCGCCGAGCTGGCCGTCGGAGGCGTCGAAGGCGCCGCCGCCCGGGGCGATGGGCAGGTTCGCCCGAAACGCCTGGCGTCCGGTCTCGTCCTGCGACTCGTGGAACTCGGTCTGGCGCAGGCTCCGCTCGAGCGACGGGAACAGGTGGCAGATGGCCTGGGCGTAGTTCCACACGTGCGTGCAGGAGCCGGCGCAGCAGCCGTGGTCGTCGCAGCAGCCCTCCCAGCACCAGAGCCGGCCGTCGTGCTGGCGCAAGACGGTGGGGACCTTGAGGATCGTCAGGTTGGCCGCCACGGCCTCGACGACCTCGGGCGGCAGGGTCGTGTCGTAGAACGTATCGCGGAACAGCTCGCTTCGCGCGCGAAGCTCGGCGTAGTGCGCTTTCCAGTGCTCGGCCACTTGCTCGACGCTTCCGAACTGCGTCGAGTACCAGGGGACGTAGCGCGAGGGGATCTCCCCCGGCTTGCACACGCCCGACTGGCACTCGCACGCCTTCAGCGGCGGGTCGGCCACCCAGCCGGCGTAGTCGTCGCCCTCGAAGTCGGCCAGCAGGGTGACGCGGCCGGGGTCGTCCGCGATCGCGTTGCCTTGGCGGGCACGGAGGGCGACGAGCGGCTCGTCGCTCAACACGAAGTGGTCGGCCAGCACGTGCCCCCACGCGCCCGACTGGCGGTCGACGATTTGGATTCGGGCCCGTTGTCCTGCGACGCCGGCCAGGTCGAACGTGGTCCAGTTGAGGCTCTCGGTGTCGTTGCCGCGGGCCGACTGGACGGCCTTGCCGTCGACGAGCAGGTTGACGCACGTCTCGTTGTGCGAGCCGCCGCCCACGAGGAAATGGAGGTACCGCTTGTCGACGGGGAAGTCGAGCGAGGTGAGCGTGCCGACGGGGCCGTCGCCGTCGGGGTCGAACGTGTTCACGAGCCCCTTACCCAGGAAGCCGGAGACCGGCTGCTGCGACTCGGCCGCGCCGTGCGAGGGCGAGGTGCGAAACGCCGGGCCCGCGCTGCGGCGACCGTAGCGGAGATCCGTGTTCGGCACGTACCACGCCGCGAGCAGACGAAGCGTCTTCTCTTCGCCCGGGCGAAGCGTGAAGGGGACGAAGAGCGACGCCCCGGGTGCGTTCTGCTCGACGGGCGGGTTGTCGAGCAGGATGCCCTTGGCCACGTTGTTCCAGGTGATCGTCCAGGGGTCCCACCAACTGCCACGGAACCAGCAGTGGTCGACGACGGTCTTCTCGCCGTCGACGAATACGGCGAAGGCGCCGCTTCGATCCCGGTCGTCGCCGCCGGTCGCGTAGAGCACGAACCCGCCGTCGATGGGACCGATCGGCCCCTTGCCCAGGAAGTTTCGCGTGTTGAACGAGAAGACCGCCTTGCGGGCACGGTCCGATGTATTGCGGAACCGATACTCCAGCGCGCCGACCGGGAGGCACGACGGGTCGGGCTCGGGAGGGGTGAACGGGCTCCAGCCGACGATCTCGACGTCGACCGGCACGGCCGCGTCGCTCAGCTTGATCGTGGCGAAGGGGAACCGGGCCAGAAACTCGCACTGACGGAAGCGAGGGAAACCGTACGTCGTGCCGCCGCTGCCGTTGCCCGCGCCGGGACGCCCGAAGTATTTCCAGTCCGGGATCGGGCCCTCGATCACCCGGACCACGTTCGCTTGGCCCTTCTCCCCGAGCACGCAGACGGCGGCGTAAGCGCTCGGCTCGTGGAAGAACTCCATCTGGTGGCGGACCGACATGTGCGAGATCGCCCCGGTTCCTTCCAGGCAGAACATGCCCGCCCCGATCCCGCCGATGGGAAAGGCGACCCGGTTGAGGTGTCGGCCGGTGTACGGCCCGTTGAACTCCCGCGAGGGCTCGGCGGCCCCTGCCCCGCACCACGCCAGCGCCGCTACCGCGGCCCCGATCAGCATCCAACGACAAACGGCGAATCGATCGTTCATTTCGGTTGGCTCCCGTGGGTAGAAGTGCCCGTCGTTCTCTCGCCCCTCTCGCCGCGTGCGACTATAGCAAAGCGTCGGGCGGCCCGCAATCGTTGGCGAGGCGTCCGTGGCCGGAAGAGTTGAGTGCCGGCGGAAACGAGTCGGCTGAAGCCGACTTGTGCGACGGGAACCCGCATCGCCAATTCGTGCGACGGGCCCTTGCATCGCCGCCGCTTCCTGCGAAAATGGATGTCCGATCCGTCGCAAGCACTACCCGCCTCGGCAACGACCGCGTTTGCCGACGACCTTTCCGAGTCTCGTTTGAAGGAGTGTGACTGATGCGTCAGAACGTGTACGTGAAGCTGCTTCTGGGATTGCTGTTGCTGGTCGGCCTGGCGGCCGTCGCCGCGGCCGACGTGACGATGCCGGCGATGTTCGCCGACCACATGGTGCTCCAGCGCGAGATCGCTATCCCCGTTTGGGGCTGGGCCGACGCCGGCGAGAAAGTGACCGTCACCCTCGGCGATCAGACCAAAACCGCTACCGCCGATTCCGACGGCAAGTGGTCGGTCCGCCTGGCGGCGCTCGAAGCGGGCGGGCCCCATACGCTCCAAGTCCAGGGCAACAATGCGATCGAGATCGGCGACGTGCTCGTCGGCGAGGTGTGGCTCTGCTCGGGCCAGTCGAACATGGCGATGACCGTCTCCCGGTCGGCCCACTTCGACCAAGAGCAGGCCGCCGCCAACCATCCGCGGCTCCGCATGCTCACCGTCGACCGCGTCACGGCCGATACGCCCCAGGATCGCTGCAAGGCGACGTGGCAGGTGTGCACCCCCGAAACCGTCGGCAACTTCTCGGCCACCGCGTATTTCTTCGGGCGCGAGCTGCACAAGGAACTGGGCATTCCGGTCGGCCTGATCAACTCCTCCTGGGGCGGCACGCCCGTGCAGGCCTGGACCTGCCTCAAGGCCCAGAAGACCCACCCCGAGCTGAAGCCGATGCTGGACGACTGGGACAACCGCATCGCCACGTACGATCCCGAAGCCGCCAAGGCCCGGTACGAAAAACAACTGGCCGCGTGGAAGGAGAAGGCCGCCGCGGCCAAGGCGGCAGGTAAGCAGGCGCCGCGCCGGCCGCGAGCGCCGGTCGACCCCAAGGTCAGCCCGCACCGGCCCGCCAGCCTCTTCAATGGTATGATCGCCCCGCTGGTGCCGTACGCGCTCCGCGGCGCGATCTGGTACCAGGGCGAGAGCAACGCGGGCGGCAGCGCGGCGAATCTGTACGGGCTGCAACTGGCCACAATGATCGAGAACTGGCGGCAAGTCTGGGGCCAGGGCGACTTCGCCTTCGAGTGGGTGCAACTTCCCAACTTCCGCGCCCTGCAACAGGAGCCGGTCGAAACGAGCGGCTGGGTCATCGTCCAGGAGCAAATGCTGAAGACGCTCGCCGTCAAGAACACCGGCATGGCCATCACCATCGACGTCGGCGAGGCCGACGACATCCACCCCAAAAACAAGCAGGACGTCGGCAAACGCCTCGCCCTCTGGGCACTGGGTACCACGTACGGCCAAGACGTCGTCTACAGCGGGCCCATCTACAAGTCGATGGGCAAACAGGACGGCAAGATCGTCCTCGAGTTCGACCACACGGGCGACGGCCTCGTGGCCAAGGACGGGAAGCTCAAAGGCTTCGCCATCGCGGGCAAAGACCAGAAGTTCGTTTTCGCCGACGCCGAGATCGCCGCGGGCAAGGTCGTCGTCTCCAGCCCGAAGGTGAAGGACCCCGCCGCCGTCCGCTACGCCTGGGCGACCAACCCCGACTGCAACCTCTACAACAGCGCCGGCCTGCCGGCGTCGCCGTTTCGGACAGACGAGTGGGAGCCGTAACACGCGCTCTCCAAGCCCAGCCGTAACACGCGCTCTCCAAGCCCAGGGGTTGCAACCCCTGGGGTTGGGGGCCGATTGGCCTGCCATACTTCGCGCGCATCGTTCCGACGCTTCGCGTCGTAACGGATTTTGTGGGACGCTTTGCGTCCTGAGCGGCGACGGAAAGCCTCGCGCCCATTGCGTCCCCGCGCGAAGGGTTCGCTGATCGCCGCTGGAGCCGAGCTTTCGGATGAGCGCGTTGACAGCCATTCTCGCCCGTACTATCTTAATGGCTCGTCCAAGCGACCGAGATCGCCGTCAATCCAGGGGCCGATTCGATGCGCGCTCCGTTCACCCGCATTACGCTCTTCGCAGTAGTCGGCCTCGGAGTATCCACCTATGTCGTGACGCTGAGCATCTGGACTACGGCGGCATTTGTTTTCGCCGGTTGGCTCATGCTTTCGGAAGGCGAGTCGCTGGCCGCCAATGCCGCTGCGGTCGGTTTCTACAATACCATTGCCAACCTGAGCGTACACGGGCTTTGGATCGCCGCGCTGGTATTCCCCTCGCCGGGTAAGAGGCTGGTGGTCCTGGGATTCGGACTGATTTGGTATTTGGTCGTCTGTCCATTGGGATACTTCCTCTGGATCTGGGTCACCCGGCGAATGTCCCACAAGGCGGTGGGCGCCGTATTGCCGGAGTACGAATCCGCCTTTCGTCCGTATGCAGGCACCGTAACGAGCATTCCCAGGATTTTGTGCGCGATGTGCTTCCTGTCCTACGGCTGCTCCTGGATGAAGATCCTCTTCGGTGTCGAATACGCGAACATTTGGCTGATACCGGTCGCGTACCTTGCGGGCGTCGCAGTGGCCTTCGCGATACCGACACACGGCTCTCCGGCCGGGTCGGTGCGAGGCGCGGCACGGCCCGGGGCGCTTCTCGGCCTGTGTCATGGCCTCTCGGCGATTAGGGCATATAAGGTCGGCAATCGCCGCTATCGGGCCGGGAACTTCGCTGGCGCGGCGAAAGCATATACGAGAGCGATCCGTCATGCGGAGCAAGATCCGAATGCAGATCTACTGAACCTGCCCGACATGTACTTCAACAGGGCTCTCGCACACGCCGCCCTGCTCGACCGCGAGAAGGCACACCAAGACTACGAAGCCGCGATGAATCTCAATCCGCTCTTCGCAGGTCCGCATTTTCGACACAAGCTCGAGGAGAACTTCATCGCCGCGGAAGCGAACCAGTCGAGAGAGATGAGCGGCTTCGATCGGTTGGCGATTGCCGCGGTTCGCGTGAAGCAGATGCACCTGTTTCGATACGTTGTGCTCCTCGTTGCCGCTAGCTGCCTTGTCTACGTCATAGCGATACCGAAGGCGACGGGATTCCTGGCTGGGCTGCCGGGCTATGTCAATCTCGTAGTAGACGTCTTTGGGGTCGTCTTGCTGCTGATCATGCTCGTCATCTGTATCTGGTCAGCCGTCTCAGCAGTTCGCGTCTACGGCAGGGCCGCTTTCCGGAATTCGCTACGCACGGCTGGCATCTTTCGTGGCACTCGACTCCATCGGCAGTTCAAAGGCTACCTGGCCGTCTCCTCGGGGTTGTTTGCGGTGTCTTCGATTCTGTACTGGCGGTTTGGATGGGGCCTTGGTCTTATAGCTTTGGGCTTGTCCGGTGTTCTTCATTGGACATTCATGACCTTTCGACCGGCCGCCGTGCTGTTCCTTGGCAACTCAAACGAGGCGACGATTCGGATGCTGGCCGCGCTGCGGGTCGCCACGATCGAGTTCCGCACTGTCTCGCTGTTGGATCAGGACCTTGCCGCGACGCCCGAAATGCGATCCTGGGCCGGCACCGAGAGCTTTCGCACAAGCGATGAAGTCGATTGGCGCAGCATCGTTCGCCGGCTAAACGACTTCGTCCGCATCATCGTCATTCAGGATGATATCCCGAGCGAGGGAGTGGTGTGGGAAATTCGGGAGATCCTGGCGAACGAGCCCTTCGGGCTGGTTCTGCACGTGTGCGACGATTTGCACGTGTGTCCCGCATTGTCTGAAGCGATTGGGGACGGCAACGTTAGGTGCGAGAGAATCCACATTACGAATACTGTGAACGCGCCGGCTGCAGTCGTCGGCGTCTTGCGCGGGCCAGAGTTGCCGTCGTGCATCGAAAGTCGGTCGTCGCAGAGTTTCGTGCCAGGCAACAAGTCCTCAGTCGGATAGCAGCCCACGCACACCTCCCATGATCGCCAAGCCGCCCTTCGTTTGGGCATCCTCGTTGCGCTGGCCGGGCCGATCGTCGTGCTTCTACGCCGACGGAAGTCGTCTTCCGGCCGATGCTACGCGTAGCTCCCCGGGCAGCACTCGTGGGGACTGTCGGGATAGAGGGGCTCGTGTCGGGGGGCTCCGAAGGCGACCGCCTCCTCCTGCTTGCGGAAGATCGACAGGCAGGACTTGGCGAGCTTCGCCAGCTCTTCCGTCTCGGCCTCCGTGATGGGGCGATAGGACCTGCCCGCCTCGAACGCCTTCTCCGCCAGGTCGATCCATCCCGGCGGGAACCCGACCGCCACGGGCTGTTGAGAGAGGGTGAAGCGGAGGGCCATGTCGATCTCCCGGTCGTCCTCCACCGGGCGGTACCACCAGCGGCGCGTTCGCTCCATGTCTTTCGGCCACGCGCCCCGGCACATCGGCTTGATCGCCAGCACGGCCGCCCCCTGCTCGCGCGCCAGCGCGAGGACGGGCTTGCCGAACCCCCACTGGAAAAACTCGATGAAGTTGATGGGGAACATCACCGTGTCGAAGCGGAAGTGCCGCATCGCCATGAGGCCCGCCTTCATCGTGTGGGCCGAGAAGCCGAGGAACCGCACCTTGCCTTCCTTCTTGGCTTCCAGGAATGTCTCCATGGCACCGCCGGGGCCGAGGGCCTGCTTCACGTCCTCCTCGCTGCGGAGGCAGTGGTGTTGATAGACGTCGAAGTGATCGGTCTTGAGCCGGTCGAGCGACCGCTCCAACTCCTCGCGGGCGCCCCGCTTGTCGCGCATCTTGGTCTTGCAGGCCAACAGGTAGCGGCTTCGATCGAGGCCCTCCAGCCCGATCCCCATCTTGGTTTCCGCGTCGCCGTTGCCGTAGGCGGGGGCGACGTCGAAATAGTTCACGCCGCGTGCGAAGGCGTGGTGCAGCCCGGCGGTGCAGCGGTCCTGGTCGTAGTGGACCAGCGACAGCCCGGGGAAGCCGACGATCGAAACCCGCTCGCTCGTCCGGCCCAGGACCCGGCGCGGCATGCCGTCGACCTTCTCGTTTTGGGCCGCGGCCGCCGGTTGCCCCTGCGCGACCGAGCGTGCGCCCAACGCCCCGGTGCCCACGACGCCGCTTACGGCTTGGAGGAACGTCCGTCGTTTCATGATGATCTCCGAATCCTGTGCCACTGATCGAGATCGAACCACTTCATTATGCGCTGCGGTCACTGTGCCGGCGCGTCCGCGTCGCGGTCACTTGCGACTCTCACGGGAAGCACAAACGCGTCTTCCAGCGCGAGTTGCCTTAGCCCGTGCGTTGCCACGGAAACGGCTCGACTGCGGGGTACTCTCGTCGGTACGCGTCCAGTTCTTCTTGATTCAACGGATACCACTCGTCATAGGGATAGCGGCGATAGAATTCCGATATCCTTTCACGAAAGTGTTCATCGGCGACCGGGTTGAGCCGTCCCCTGCGCAAATCGCGCAGGTCTTCAAGCTCGGTTCGGGGGACGCGCAGTGTCACCAGGAAATCGACGGCCATCTTCTCTATAAACCCGATCTGTCCATCCGGCGGAAGGTAGAACCACTTGAGGTTGATGCGTGCGTGCTGTGTGAGGACGTTCTTCCAGCTTCTTGCGGAGGTCGTTTTCGCCGCCTTTCCCTCAACCTCGCGGAACCTCTGGATCTCGCAGAGTGTAACGTCGCGAGCGTGCAGTGCGTCGCAGTCTTGCGTGGCGACGATGGCAGCTACGGGCCGGAGACCGAGCACGGCGGTGACGGGCGCATCGCGACGGGCAATCTCCCGCCAATCGACGAGAACCTGTTCCCCTTCCCCCGTGACAAGAGGGATTCCGCGGAGCGAGAAATCCACACGGGGCAGCCCGACGAAAATATCGCCTTGCCGAACCGGCTGGGCGGGATCGGGGTACTCGTAGATCACGTCTCACCCTCCCAGTCAATGCCTCGTTCGGCTTCCTCCTGCGCCATACGTAATCGCTCTTGTTCCGCTCTTCGCAATGCGTCGAGCGCGACGCGACGCGCCTGCGCAATGGAGATTCGCCGCGGTCGTACCGCGTCGAAACCGTTTCCAACAGAGGATTGAGCCCGCTGTTGGGCTCCTTCAAACCAGGGATCAGAAACGGACGTGAGGGAGGACACGGCGAGAATGACGGCCAAGCCTGCAAGATGCCACATGGTGCGAGTCGGCTCGACTGTGAGGCGAGGGCCGAACGCTCCATCGAACGCCCACTCCCCCGTCGCGGCAACGGCTTCCTGGCCCTGGCTTGCCGCGTACCACGAGACGCTCGCATCAGTCACCGGCGAACCTCCTTTCCAGTTCCCCTTCGATCAACTTGAAGAACCAGTCACTCGTAATCGTATGAGCGGCCTCCAGCCAGCTCGAGAAATCATCCGGCATGTTTGGCACGTCCTCCTCGGCCGACTGCACCGTCGTTTCCCAGAGAATGGCCGATCGATCGCCCCTTCGCCCGGTGGCGAAACTGACGTGCACCCGCCCCGGAGGCGTGTTGCAGCGGAAAGACGTCTGCCACGACGAGCTTTGAGGCATTCGATCCACGGGAGTACCGTCGAAGAGGCTGGCGGGCAATCCAAGCTGCACTTTGAGTTTATCTCGAAGGAAATCGAACGCGTCTTCTCTCGAGTAATCGAACTCGACCGCGTCAACATATCGCAGGATAAGGCTTTGCACCGCGAAGTCCGATGGCTTCGGATGGGCATGATACAACGTTTCGACCACGTCTATCAAACGGGGCCGGAAATCCGACCAGACGTACTTGTGCGTCTGGTTCACCGTCAAGATGCCCGGCCCCAATTGAATCAAGGGCCATTCTTCCGGCCCGACCCGGAACCGATGTTGCACGACGTGCCCAACCAGCTCGTCGGGGATCGTCGCCGTGGGGAGCGGTTCGTGCTCGGGATACTGCTTCTGGAAACGGTCGAAGAGACGCCCCAGCAGCAGTTTGTAATGGGGATCGGTGGCGGGGCCGTTTGAGCGCTCTGACAAGTGCCACCGAATCTCGAGCATGGCCTCCACAAGCGGCTTGTTCTTCAGGTCCCGGTGGGCCATGACCACCACCTCCGTTTACTATTCTATCGGGGACGACAATGCGTTTCTACCACAACCGGAGGAGGATTACAACGCAACTGCCTGGGGCCGGCGATCCGTGCCTCGTCGGTTCATCTGCCAGCGCACACCGCGGCGAATCGGGGTGCTCCAACACCACGGCGTGCACGCCCGCAGCCAATCCCTCCTCACCGGCGTCACGGGGCTTCGACCGGCCCACCAGACGCATATACTGACGCTTGGTGACGAGCCGCCACTGCGCGCGACATCTTGCACCCGATCGTCGCTTGCCCACGACACGCTCGCGCGAAGGAGCCGCCGGATGGAAGAGATCTCCTGGGACGATTTCGAGCGGGTCGAGTTGCGCGTGGGAACGGTCGTGGCCGGCTTCTACCTTCCGGACGGGGCCGTCGTCCTGGCCGTGCCCGAGCGCGAGGTGCCCAACGGGGCGAAGCTGGCCTGAGGGCGGGAGTACCCAGATCAGGGGGGCGCCTGATTCTCTGATGGGGGTCGCATCTGGGAAGAATGTCCCCGTCTGCTATCATTAAAGAGGTACGGACGCCACCGGAACTCCGATCCGACGGTCACCACGGTGTCAGAGAGAGTTCGAGGTTTGCCATGCCCCAAGCGATTGTGGATCCCGAGGAGCTTCGGCGCTTCGCTCGCAACCTGAAGAAGTTCAACGCCGAGATGCAGGAGCGGATCTCGGTCTTGGGCACGCAGTTGGCGGCCCTCGGCAAGACCTGGCGCGATCAGGAGCACCAGAAGTTCGCCGACGAGTTCGAGGCTCACATGAGGGTGATCGCGCGATTCACCGAGGTGACCGAGGAGCACATCCCCTACTTGCTCCGGAAGGCGGAGATCATCGAGCAGTATCTCGAGCAGCGGTAAAGGGACGCGATGGGTCAACGCGCCAACGTGACTTCCATCGACGCGGTCGACGACTTCGCCGCCGCCCTGCTCTCGTTCAAGCACGAGGCCGCGGGGGTCCTGGAGGGCCTCGATCAGCAGATCGAACGGGCCGTCCAGTGGATCCAGCAGGACCAGAGGCAGTACTGGAAACACGAATTGCGGCGGAGCGAGCGCCAGCTCCAAGAGGCGAAGATCAACTTGCAGCGCTGCCTGACCTTCAAACGGATCGGCGATCACCGCCCCTCCTGCATCGAGGAGAAGCGGGCCCTGGAGCGGGCGAAGCGGCGCGAGCAGCTCTGCCGCGAAAAGATCGAGGTGGTGCGCAGGTGGTCCCAGGCCATCTCCCGCGCGGTCTTCGAGTACAAGGCCGGGGTCGGCGAGCTGAGCCAATGGCTGGAAACCGACGCGGCGCGGACCGTGGGACTGCTCGGGCGAATCGCCCGAACACTCGAGGAGTACGTGGCCGCCCAATCGTCGCCGCAGGCCGCCGAGGCGATCCAGCGGCTGCCCTGGACCGACGAGCAGTGGGAGAAATCAGGACAAGCAAGAGACGAGGACGAGGAAAAGCAGGAGGAGGCAGTGGCCGAGGAGGATCCGCCCGAGCGCGCCGTGGACGCAAGCGACGGCGTGGACGTTTCCCCCGGCCACGAGCACGGTTCGGAGGAAGGGGTCTCATCATGAGGATCGCCGATCTCTGGGGCGGCTCGTCGCAACTGGCCGATTCGTTTGATTCGCTCCGCACTGCCTGGGCGGAGACGGCGGCCCGTTGGGACGACTCGACCAGTCGCCGGTTCTACAAGGAACGGCTGGAGCCCCTCGAGCCGACCACGCACCGAGCGCTGGCCGCGATCCAACGTCTGGCGGAGGTCCTCGCCAAGGCGGAGCGGGATTGCAGCGATCGGTGAAGACGGTCGTCGGCGAGCTCGGCCGGGCCCCGGGCGCGCGGGTTCGAGCCGGTCGTCTCGGGCAGGAGGTCGTGAGCCAGGAGAACACGTCTTACGCTCGTTCCCAAGCTCCGGCTTGGGAACGCACTTCAGGGAAGCCGCCGCTTCCCCAGGGGCAAAGCGGAGCTTCGCGGTTCGGAGTTCCCAAGCTGGAGCTTGGGAACCAGTGAAAAATACGTAGGCTTCGGCAGGAAGCCTTTGGACCGCTGGCAGTGGATTTGGATCGAGCGATGAAGCCACGGCCGGAAGACACCGAGGGCATCTCCATCGAGCGGATGGCGCGGCTGCTGAGCAATCTGTGCGTCTTGGTGAAAGAGCGTTCGCCGGCCGAGGCCGAGATTGCCTCGCGCCACAAGGCGGCCGGCCGAGCCGCGCAGGCGGATCACGAGCAGGCGGAGCGGGACCTGGCCCAGCGTCACGAGCAAAACAGGGCGGCCGTGGCGGCCGAGCACGCCCAGCTCCGGCAGCAGATCATCGTCCGTGCGAGGACCCAGTACGCCGCCGCCGAGAGGGAATACCACGAGGTCAAGGCGGGCAGCATCGAACGATTTCAGACGAGGAAGGCCGCGGAGGCGCAGGCCCGAGAGGAATCGCGATGGGAAGCCTCGGCCGTGCTCGAGGCGGCCAAAACCGGCGCGCAGGCCGCGCTGAAGGAGTCGGAGCAGCGAATCGCCTCTCAGGTCCACGGGCTGACGGTCGTCCAACGGCAAGCCGCGGAATTGCTTCATCGCCGCCGGCAGTGGCGCGAGTATCCCGAGCCGCAGGGGAACGTGGGAAAGTGGGAAGGCGGCCCGGTGGCCCATCTCCACCAACTGACTGCCCGCGCCAAGGACCAACTGGCGGCCATGCACGAGCTGTCGGTTCCACGGCTGTTCGAAGGCGCGCAGCCGCTGGGATACTTCCTGCTGGTGTGCCTCGTGTTCGTCGCGCCCACGGCGGTTGCCGTTAGACTGGCGGGCTGGCCCTGGATCGTGCTGAGCGGATGCGTTGCCGTTGCCGTGTACGCGAGCATGGCGGCCTGGCTCTACGCCGTGGCCCGGCGCCAGTCGACCGAGACCTACCTGGCGCTGAGACGGACCCTGGTCGCGGCGGGCGTGGTGGAGCGTCGGGCCCGGGAGGCCGTGCGCGCCGAATACGAGCGGCGAATCGCCGAAGCGACCGCCCAGTGCGACCGGGAGACAGGGCAAGCCGACACCCGATACGAAACGGTGCTGGCCGATCTGACCGCCCGGCACGATCGGGAGCGGGAAGAGGCCGAGAACAAGTATCCGCCCCTTCTGGCCGAGATCCCGGCGCGCCGCGATCGGCAGCTTGCCGACGCCCAAACCAGCTACTCCGAGCGGGTGCGTCAGCTCGACGAGCGATATGGGGAAGACAAGCAGCGCGTCGCCGAGGAGCATGCGAAGACCGTCGCTGAGAACGATCGGCAACATCAGGAGCAGTGGAACGAGTTGGCCGATCGGTGGCGGTCGGGGGTCGAGCGGTTCCGGACGGCGATCGAGGAGGTGCACGGGCAGTGCGACCGATGGTTTCCCGACTGGAACCAGACCGATTGGGAGCACCGCCCGCCCCCGACGGAGACTCCGCCCGTGTTCCGCATCGGCCACTATGAAGTCAGTCTCGGGCGGATCGAGGGCGGAGTGCCCGAAGACGAGCGGCTGCGCCCGGAGCAGACGGAATTCCCCCTGCCGGCGTTGTTGCCGTTTCCCGAGCAGTCGCTCGTGCTGCTGAAGTCGGCGGGCCAGGGGCGCGAGCAGGCCACGCGGCTGATTCAATCCGTGATGCTGCGGATGCTCACCTCGATGCCCCCCGGCAGGGTCCGGTTCACGATCATCGACCCGGTCGGGCTGGGCGAGAGCTTCTCGGCGTTCATGCACCTGGCCGACTACGAGGAGAAGCTGATCGCCAGCCGCATTTGGACCGATCCGAGTCACATCGAGCAGCGGCTTTCGGACCTGACCGACCACATGGAGAACGTGATCCAGGTCTATCTGCGCAACGAGTTCGACACGATCAAGAAGTACAACGATTTCGCCGGCGAGATGGCCGAGCCGTATCGCGTGCTGGTGGTGGCCGACTTCCCCACGAGCTTCACGGAGACGGCCGCCCACAAGCTGAAGAGCATCGTCTCCAGCGGGGCTCGATGCGGGGTGTTCACGCTCCTGTCGGTCGACACCCGGCTCCCCTTGCCGCGGGAGATCGACCTGGCCGACTTGGCGCCGCACGCCCTCTCGCTGAGTTGGCGGGACGGGCGATTCGTGGCGAAGCACGCCGACTACGGCCTGATGCCCCTGGCTTTCGATGAGCTGCCGGCGACCGGCCGGTTCACGCGGATCGTCCGCGCCGTGGGAAGCCAGGTGCTCGACGCCGGGCGCGTGGAGGTGCCCTATGAGTGCGTCGTGCCCGCCCCCGACCGATGGTGGACGGCCGACAGCCGCGAGGGCCTGGACGTGCCGTTGGGGCGCGCCGGGGCCCGGAAGCTCCAGCACCTGAAGCTCGGCCAGGGCACGTCGCATCACGTGCTGGTGGCGGGCAAGACCGGGTCGGGCAAGTCGAACCTGATGCACGCGATGATCGTCAACCTGGCCCTGCGCTACGGCCCCGACGAAGTCGAATTGTACCTGGTCGACTTCAAGAAGGGCGTGGAGTTCAAATCGTACGGGGGTGGGCAACTACCCCATGCCCGGGTGGTGGCCATCGAAAGCGAG
>CAZDHR010000008.1:0-25975 GCA_964505295.1 uncultured Planctomycetaceae bacterium | reverse complement strand
CGGGAATTCGGCCTCAGCGTGCTGGCCCGGCTCGATGAAGAACTGAGACGGCGCGGCGACCTCTTCCGCGATGTTCGCGTGCAGGACCTTGCGGCGTATCGGGCGCGCCGTGCGGAGCGCGAGGCGAAGCTACCCCGGATCCTCCTGGTCATCGACGAATTCCAGGAGCTGTTCGTCGAGGACGATCGGCTCGCCCAGGACGCGGCGCTTTACCTGGATCGACTGGTGCGCCAGGGCCGGGCGTTCGGGATCCACGTGCTGTTGGGATCGCAAACGCTGGCCGGGGCCTACTCCCTGGCGCGGAGCACGATCGGACAGATGGCCGTGCGGATCGCGCTTCAGTGCAGCGAGGCCGACGCCCACCTGATCCTCAGCGAGGAAAACACGGCGGCCCGGCTGCTCACCCGGCCCGGCGAAGCGATCTACAACGACGCGAACGGGCTTTATGAAGGGAACCACCCCTTCCAGGTCGTGTGGCTTCCCGAGCAGGAGCGCGACGAGTACCTGGAGCGGATCGCCGAGCTGTCGAAGGAGCGGCGCATCGACGTCCCGCCGCCGATCGTTTTCGAGGGCAATGCGCCGGCCGACCCCCGTGAGAATCCCATGCTGGCCGACCTGCTCGACGCGCCTTCGTGGCCGGAGAGCCTGCCGAGAACCCTCGCGTGGGTCGGAGCCCCGGTCGCCATCACGAGCCCCACGGCCGCCGAGTTCAGCCGGCAGGGCGGAAGCAACCTGCTGGTGGTGGGGCACCGCGAGGAAAGCGGCTTGGGCGTGCTGGCCACCTGCCTGATCGGCCTGGCCGCGCAGCACTGCCCCACGGGGCAAAACAACCGTTCGCCCGCCGCCGGCTTCTACATCTTCGACGGGATGCGGCCCGACGCCCCGGCGAAAGGATTGTGGCAGCTCCTGGCCTCGGTCCTGCCGCACGAGGTCAAGATCGTCGCGCCGCGCGAGGCGGCGGCGGCCGTGCAGGAAATCGCCGAAGAGATGGCCCGACGCCGGCAGAACGACGAGACGGACGCCCCGTCGCTCTACCTCCTCGTCGATCACTTGAGCCGGTTCCGCGACCTCCGCAAGGCCGAAGACGACTTCGGCTTCTCGTCGTTCGGCGACGACAAGCCGGCCAGCCCGGCCGCCCAGTTCGCGGGCATCATGCGCGAAGGCCCGGAAGTCGGTATCCACGGTCTGATCTGGTGCGATACCTACAACAGCGTGATGCGGTCGATCGACCGGCAGGGGCTCCGCGACTTCGAGATGCGGGTCCTGTTCCAGATGAACGGCGCCGATTCGAGCAACCTGATCGACTCGCCCGCGGCCGCCCGGCTCGGCGTCTTCCGGGCGATTCTCTACGACGACGGCCAGGGCCGGCTGGAGAAATTCCGGCCGTACGGCGTCCCGTCCGAGGAATGGCTCCGCCAGGTCGGCGAGCAGTTCGAGAAGCGCCCAAGCGAAGTGCCGCCGGGGTCCTCGGAGTGATCGACGCCCGGCCGGGTAGAATGCGAAGGATGGGAGGCGCAGCGATCATGCGACCAGAGGACATCTTGGACCTGCTTCGCGCGAGGCCGTTCCGCCCCTTCCGGATCCACATGGCGGCCGGGCAGCAGTTCGAAGTCCACCATCCGGAATTGGCGATGGTCGGTCGCAGCCAGGTGATCGTCGGCATCCCGGCCAGGCAAGGTCCGGAAGGCATGATCGACCGTACGGTCAACTGCGCACTACTGCACATCACCACGACGGAAGTGGTCGACGGCGGTGTGTCGGGTAGCTGATCAGGAGAGGGCCCCGCGCCGATCAACGCCCCACGGCGCCAGAGATCGACCCGCGAACGGCTGAGGCAGAAGCTACCCGGCAGAAGCCAAGAATCGTCTATCCGTTTTCACCCCAGCACCTGCTTCGTCCCTTCGTCCTCACCGAGCTGGATGGTGAGCTTGCGTTCCGTCTCGGCGCGGAGCCACACGCCGGTCGCGGCGCTTCGTAGCCAGCCGTCGCGTCCCGGGGACTGCTGCTGATAGTCGCCTTCCTGCAGAACATGGACTTCCGGGACCTTCGTATCGCGGTCGATGATCCAGACTTCCGGCACGCCGAGCTTGGCGTAGAAGGGCATCTTCTCGATCGTCTCATCGCCTGGGCTGTGAATCTCGATCACGACGGTCGGCGCTCCTTCGAAGTACTCGTTGCGGTCGATCTCGAACCGGTCGGGAGTGAGCAACACGAGGTCGGGGATTCGGTAGTCGTTCGGCCAACCTCCGGACGAGGCGACGTTGATCTGCTGATGGACCCGGTTGCCGTTGGGAGCAGCCCAGTGCGTCTCGAGCCAGATAAGCAGAAACTTGGCCAAATCCTGGTGTTCACGGTTGGGCATCGGCGGCATGTGCAGCTCCCCCTCCCACATCTCGTCCCACCGGTCGGCCCCGGTCCGCGCCCGCTGGTCGAGGATGTGCTGCGGCACGTCGGACATGACGGCTCTCATCGCAGTCCCTCCAGACGATCGGTTACTCTTCCCATTATACCAATGGGAGCCGGACGGCCACTCACTTCTTCTCCAGCCGGTACACCTCCACCTGGTCGGCCGTGAACAGCGGCACGTAGAGGAGCATGCGCTTGCGGTCGAGTCCGAGGTCGGCGGGCGTGGTCGTCTCCAGAAGCGTGGCGACGGTCTTCTCCTTCCGGCCGATCACCGACACCTTGTTGCCCGAGAAATCGGAGACCACGATCGTCTCCTCGTCCAGGACTTCGATCCCGTCCAGGGCGGTGAAATGGGAGGCCAGCCCGAACGGCCGCGGCTCCGTCTTTCCCAGCGGGTCGAGCTCGTAAACGTCGTGCTCGGACCAGCTCACCGCGTAGATCTTTCCTTGGAACCACGTGATGCCGTTGACGCCCGGCGGCGCCTTGAGCATGCAACGCTCACCCGGGGCGAGCCGGTGGATCGCGCCCGCGCCCGTATCGGAAAGATACACGGCCTTGCCGTCGGTGGCCATGTCGTTGAGCCGCTGAGCCCGGCGAATCGGCGTGACGATGCCGGGCCGATTGTGGGTCATGTCGAAGTAGACCATCCGGGTGATATCGGCCACGCGGAGCTGCCCCGGGATGATGCAGATACCCTTCGGCGCGTTCAGCGTGCCCAGACGCAGGCCCCGCCTGGTCTTCTCGCGCCACTTGAGCACGTCCACTTCGCCGCCCGGCTTGAGCCGGGAGATAAACCCCCGGCCATCTTCATCCCAGGGTCCTTGCCCGGCCGAGTCGGCGGTTACCACGTTCGACACGTAGGCGATCCCGGAATCGGGGTCGACGGCCACGGACTCGGGCGTCTGGAAGCCTTCGACGACGGCGATCCGCTCGGCGGTCCACTCGGCCCGCGCGGCGACCGCCGCCCCCATGACCCCCGCCAGCACGCAAATCGCGGCCCCTCTGACTCGACGCATCACACGCCCCCCTTCGCCTTGCTCGACTCGTCCGTTCGGTGCTCCTCCGTGGTGAGTCTCCGGAAACCGAGTAAATCTCTCGCTATCATCATAGCGCGGCGAAGCCGCAGCCAAAGGAGGAGGGTTCAGGGTTCAGGGTTCGGGGTTCAGGACTCTGAGGACACGTTTACCCCGAAATCCTGAACCCTGAACCCTGAACCCTGAACCCTAAACCACTTGCAAGCAACGTGTTGCGATTGATTGACCAGTAATCTTTGTGAAGAACTTGACGATGTTTGAGGTTAGTAGTATAGCGCGGGCTGCCGGCCAATTCAAACCGGTTCGATTCCGACGCTTGGAGGCGGCCGCGCAACGGGCGGGAGCCGCCGGGCCGCCGGCTCGCGGAGGGCCGACGTAACACGTTGCCACGAGAAGACTTAGGGCCCGCGCAGGATTGGACTGCGCGAGTCTTCGTCAGGGCGGCACGTCGCTCAAGCGCGGCGAAGCTGGCGCTTTGCGAGCTCACCACGCCCTTCGCCGGCTCAGGGCGTGTCACCCGATTGGTCGACGAGACGGATTGCTGCGCGCTTGCCGATCTCTTCCGCGTCGAGTGCGCGGTTCAGCAGGTGGACCTCATCGAGCCTTCCCGCGAAGAAATCGCGGACGCCGGCGTCTGCGCCCAGGTACAGGCTTGCCGAGAGGCCCGACCCCGTGGCCTGAGGCGGCAGGGGCCGGCCCGTCGCTTTCTGCATGGCTCCGGGGCGGCCGTCCACGTACACCGTCAGTTGATTCTCCGGCGAGCGAACCCCGGCGACGTGGGCCCAACGGTCAACCGGCAGCGGGCCCGCCGACTCCGCCGCGACCGGCCCTTGATCCGTGTGGATCGTGAAACGCACGCGGCCTTCCGACCCCAACCGCAGCGAGTATCCTCGGGCCGGCTGGTCCGGAAGGCGCTGCTCTTTGGCCACCAGCACCGCGTCGCGATGCTCCTCGGCCCAAACCCAGAGCATCAGCGTCATGGCCTCTTTCGGACATTGCACGTCCTGGACGTACGAAGCGGGGCACTCGACGAAATCATCCTTTCCATCGAGCCTGACGGCGGCCCCGCGCAGGCCTTCCGAGACGAACAGATCGGACGGCACCCCGGCCGAGGCGAGCAAGTTCGGCCCGTTGACTCCCGAGAACGACGATCGGTCCTGCACGTACGTCCCCGAGGCTTCGTCGAATGAGAGCCAAAGCATTAGGTCGTCGGACTTGGCTGCTTTTGGCTGGATACTTTCATTTGGGGCACCGCCGGGCTCCAGGCGCACGAGGGCGACGTCGTCGAACCAGGCGGCGCCGTTGTTGGATCGGGAGCGGAGCGCGATCCGAAGGCGCTCGGCCCGGGGCGGGGCCACGCCTTCGACCGAGAGCTGCGTCCACTCGCGGTCCCCGGCGATCGCGTCGCTCGCGAGCGTCGCCACCGGCTGGGCGCTGCGCGTGGCGAATTCGAGTGCCACGTCCGTTTCGCCCGTTGCCTGCGCCGTTTTGACCCAGGCCGTGGCCCGGTAACGCTCGCCCGGCTCGACCCAGACCGCCGCCGGCCACGTCTGGCACCACTGAAGGCCCTTCTCATTCGCCCACATGACCTTCAGCGAGTGCCGGCCGGAGCGCCAAAGGGTTTGGTTGCGGGCGATGAGTCCGGCCCATTCGAGCCGGCCGAGCCGGTCCATCGGGTCGTTCCATTGAGCGACCCAGCCCGCGGGCCAAGGCTCCCCGAAGTCGTCTTGTTCCACGCTGCCGTTGACGATCAGGTCCGTGTTCGGCGGCGTCCGGCCAACGTCGGGCTTCGGGCCGGCCAGGAGGATGGCCGTGTGGATCGCGTCGGCAACCACCTTGGCGGCTTCGCCCGCGCATCGCACTCGCAGGGCACTGTTCTTCTCCTCGTCGCCCTGCGCCATCGCCGCACGGATCTCCGACGCGAGCTCTTCGGTGAAGCGGACCATCTGCTCGGTCCGAGCGGCCAGCGCGTGGGCGGCCTCTTCCGGCGCGTCGCCCCGTTTGACGGGCTGGTACTCCGGGATGGCGACGTCGCGGAACCGAAAGTGCGCAGCGCGATGAAGGGCCTGCATGTGCGGGAACGTTGCCGAGTCCTGAATCGCGTGCGACATGGCCCCCAGCACGCGGATCGCGTCGCCGTGCCTTCCCTCCTTCAAGAGCCCGACGATCCGGGGGAAAAGCACCTCGACGGCTTCGTAGGAGCCGGGCGGACTGTGCAACGAGAGCGGCTTGCCCTGCCTGCTCACGGGGCTGAATCCGCACGCGCGGGAGATGCCCCACGCGCGGCGGTCGTTGGGCGTGCGTCCGGCGTCGGGAAGCCCCGACCACCCGCCCCATTCTCCCTGGTTCGACCAGTTCTGATCGGGAAACGTCGTGTACACCGTCACCAGCAGCTCCAGCTCCGGCTCGAGATACTCCCGCTCGCTTTCGGAGAGCGCCTGCACCGTGGCAAACATCATCCACGGATGATCGTGCTCCGGCAATCGCGCCGCGAGCCGGTCGAGATCGGCCGGCGGGCCAACCGGTTCGGCCGCTGCGCAAACGCCGCAGCCTGCCAGGATCGCGGCGGCGACGATGGCTCTCGTGGTGAGCATGGGTCTCGATCTCCTGCCTGCTGTGCCCCCGCGTCTTGTCGGTCTATGTCCGGCGATCACGCACGGCTCGAGCCACGGGACGCCTCCCCCTCGCGCCCCCGCCGGGCTGGCCTTGCGCCACGATAGCTTAGGGAAGGAGGAAGAGCAATGTGAGAGCCAAGGAGGATACGCCGGGAACGTGACAAAGTCGCCGAACCGGTCGTTCTGCCGCCGACGCGATTGTCAGCGTGTGGCCGCGCTGGTAGCATGGCGATCGCGATACGACGCCTCGGCAAGTCTAAGATCGTGGACCCACCGGCACACCAGATGAGGAGAACGCCCATGACAGACGATCTATCACGACGACGATTCCTGGGAGTGGCCGGCACGGCCGCGGCCGCCGGGGCGGTGGCCGGCACCGCCGCCGCGCAGGACCAAAAGGCCTCGCCTTTCCAACCGATCAAGATCCTCGCCATCTGCACAAGCCCGCGAAAGGGTATGTCCACGGCCAAGGCCCTCCAGGTCGCGCTCGATGCCGCGCGCGAGGTCGATCCGGACCGCGTCGAGGTCGAGCTGATCGAACTGGGCGGGCTGAGGATCCCCGGCGAGCCGGCGGCGGGCGTGGAGCTGGAGCCGGGCGAGCGCGACGACTTCCCCCGCCTCGTCCCCAAGCTCTCCGACCCGAAGGTGGCCGGCATGATCCTCGGCACCCCCGTCTACTTCAGCAACATGACGGCCCTCTGCAAGGCCTTCCTCGACCGCCTGATTGTCTTCCGCAAGAACGACTTCGCGCTGGCCGGCAAGGTGGCCGGGGTGATCGCGGTGGGCGGGGCCCGCAACGGCGGGCAGCTCCTCGCCGTCGAGTCGGTCCAGGGGGCGCTCTACTGCCAGGAGATGATCGTGGTCGGCGGCGGCCGGCCCACGACCCGCTGCGGCGCCGCCGTCTGGAGCCAGAAGGACAAGGACGTCACCGAGGACGAAGCCGGCATGCAGGCCGTGCGCGACGTCGGCCGCCGCGTCGCCGAGCTGGCCCTGCGCCTGGCAAACGCGTAGGTCGAAAGTGACACGGTAGACCTATTAAATCCTACACAGCAAATGCCCCCAAGCCCAGGGGTTGCAACCCCTGGGCTTAGCAGGAGCAATACCGGCATACTCGCTGTTCACGATTCGGTAACACTCGGCGGATGGTCTGCGAGACGGCCGGTACACGAAGGCGTCGGTTGAGACGACGCTCACGATGTTCCAACACGGCCCCACGGAGCCCTCTCCCTTGAAGTCGAACGAGCAGCCAGCAACCGGCACCACCGGCGCCAAGGACCGGCCGTGGCACATGCGGGCGTGGAGCGGGATCAACGTAACCGGCTGGTTTCGGGCGCTGGTCCGAAACCGGTTCGCCGTCTCCCCCACGCGCGTGCCCATGGCCGCGATCCTCACCGGGCTGAGCTTCTTCAACTCGTCGCTGTCGATCTTGCAGTCGCTCCTCTACGGGCGGCGGATTCGCCGGACGGAGCTCGTCGAGGACCCGATCTTCGTGGTCGGCCACTGGAGATCGGGCACGACCCTCGTCCACGAGCTGCTCGTCTGCGATCCGCGGCACACGTATCCCGACACCTACGCGTGCTTCAGCCCCAACCACTTCCTCTTGACCCAGCGGCTGCTGGTCCGGTGGATCGGGTTCCTGTTGCCGCCGCAGCGACCGATGGACAACATGGCCATCCGCTGGGAATACCCCCAGGAAGACGAATGGGCCCTTTGCAACATGGGCCTGCCGTCGCCCTACCTGACGATCCTCTTTCCCAACCGGCCGCCGCAACATCCCGAGTATCTCGACCTGAGGGGGATATCCGAGGAGGATCGCGAGCGGTGGAAGCGCAAGATGCTCTGGTTTCTCCGGTGTCTGACCGTGCGGGAGCCGAAGCGGATCGTGCTGAAGACGCCCGTGCACACCGCCCGGATTCGCACGCTTCGGGAGATGTTCCCCCGTGCCCGGTTCGTCCACGTGGTGCGCGATCCGTACGTCATCTTTCCGTCGACGATGCACACGTGGAGGCGGATGTACCGGTACCACGGCGTCCAGGTGCCGCGGTACGAGGACCTGGAGCAATACGTGCTCGATACGTTCGTCCGCATGTACGAGGTCTTCGAGGAGGACGTCCGGGACATTCCTCCTTCCCATTTCTGCGAGGTCCGCTACGAAGACCTGGTCCGCGACCCGGTGGGCCAGTTGCGTGCGATCTACGACGGCCTCGAGCTCGACGGCTTCGATCAGGTCCTGCCCGCCGCTCGTGACTACGCCTCCCGGACCGCCGACTACAAGCCGAACCGCTACGAGCTTTCTCCGGAGACTCGCGACCGGATCACGGCCCGCTGGAGCAGCTACACCGAGAAATACGGCTACGCGGTGCCGGACGCCGGCGAGGGAAACGGGTGAGCTGTCTCGCTTCCCTCTCCCGCTTGCGGGAGAGGGAAGCATGGCTGGGGGTGACGGCCGCGTTACGCTTCCCGGTCCACTCCGCTCGCCAGTATCCCCAGCTCGCGCCCGCCCAGCAGCCAATACGTGGCCAGGAAGACCGCCACGCCGGCCACCAGGGGCGCGAACACCCGGGCCAGCTCGTTGAGAAGGCCGTCGGTGGGCGGGATGAAGTGCAGGGTCGTGTAGCCGGCGGCGGCCATCACCAGGGTCGCCAGCGCGGCTCGGGCGGTGGTGGCGCCCAGGATGGGCCAGTCGAGAGGGCTCTTGCGGCGAGAGAATAGCAGCGCCAAGAGCGACGCCTGGATGGCGGCCGAGACCGCCGTGGCCACGGCCAGCCCCGCTTCGGCCAGCGGCCAGATCAACACCAGATTCATCGTCAAGTTCAGGCCCACCATCGCCATGCCGATCCGCACCGGCGTCATCCGATCCCCCAGCGCGTAGTACCCCCGGACCAGGACCGGCAACGCACAGTAGGCCCAAACGCCGCTGGCATAGGTGGCGATCATGCGCGCGGTTCGGGCCGTGTCGTGTGGGGTGAACTCGCCCCGCTCGAACAGGAGCCGGGCCAGCGGCTCGGCCAGCATGATGAGCCCCACGCCGGCCGGAAAACCCAGCAGCAGGACCAGGCGGAGCCCAAGCGTCATGTCGGCCCCCACGCTGCGTTGGTCTCCCCGGGCGGCGTGCCGGCTCAACAGCGGGAACATGGCCGTGGCCACGGCCAGGCCCAGGATGCCCAGCGGGAACTGGTAGAGCCGCTCGCCGTAGTAGATCGCCGCGGCCGCCCCTTGCTGCATCGGGTAGCGGACCGTGCCGCCGAGCCAGTCGATCCGCGGTGGTCCTCCCGGCGTGGCGGCCAGCCCCCAGGCGATCAGGCTGTCGGCGATCGTGTTGATCTGCGTGATTGCCAGGCCCAGGACCATCGGCCCCATCGCCCGGACGATCTCGTGGATGGCCGCCCGGCTTGCCGCCCAGTTGTAGTCGAACCGGAACCCCAGCCGCCGAAGCACCGGCAGTTGCATGCCCAATTGGAACACGCCGGCGACCAGGACCGACGCGGCGAGCACGTAGGCCTGGGCCTGTTTGTCGGGCGCGAAGTGCGGGGCCACGGCCCACGCGGCGACCAGCCAGCAGACGTTCATCACTACGGAGATCAGGGCGGGCGTGCTGAAGTGGGAGAGGGCGTGCAACGTGGCCGCGAGCTGGGCGGCCAGGCAGATGAACAGCACGTAGGGCATCAGGACCGCGCTCAGCCCGACCAAAAGCCCCACGCCCGGCACGTCGCCCCAGACCAGCCAAACCAACCCGCAGCCGATCTCCCCCAGCACGACCAGCCCGGCCAGCAGCAGGGCCAGCCACGTCATGCCCACGCTGACCAGTTGCCAGGCAACGCGACGGTCTTCCTCCAACTGGGCGGTGATCACCGGGAGGTAGCTGGCGGCCAGGGCCCCCTCACCAAACAGCCGGCGGAACAGGTTGGGCACGCGGAAGGCGATCACGAAGGCGTCCATCACACCCCCGCCCGACAGGCCCAGCAACGCCGCCGTCGCCATGTCGCGGACCATCCCCAACAGACGGCTGGCAAGCGTGCCCAGGCTGGTAACCCGGGCGCCGATAATCAGAGGGTGACGATCTCGGCGAGGCATGGGCCTATGGTAGAGGGCTCGCTCGGTTCGGGAAAGCCCGGCGGAGTGGCAACGGCCGAGTGCCAGTCGTTCAACCGCAAGCCGAAGGCGTGCGCGCCGTCGGCTTGGACGGGGCCACGGCTTCGGTTAGACTTAGCGAACCCACGTCGGTTCCTCGACCTTCCAAGGGCTCCGTGACCCACAACATGGCCAAACGATCCCCCCATCAACAGCGAATCATCCGCGACTACTACAAGAACCGCGACGCGATCATGCTCCAACGGCTCGGGGAAATGGTCACCGACCTCTACCTGGCCGAAGGCAAGGCCCGGGAGCGACTCTGGAAACGGGTCGCCCAGGCCCTGGAGAACCTCGAAGTCCCCGCCGCGCGGATCGAACACATCGTCCAGAGCGATAACCCCTCCCTGGTGGCCGATCTGCTCAAGACGCTGATGGCGGGAAAGTAGGGCTGCCCGGATTTCCCCGTACGCCGCTTGTAGTGACCGCTTTCATGCGGTCGGAAGCCGCTTGGGGCCTCTGGGACCCGATGAATCGGGTCACTACGAGCCGTTGCGAACAACCCGGGGCCCCCGACTCCGCCCAGCTACCGGCTCCCTCCCGACCGCCACCGCCCCACGGCTGGTAACCCGAAGGAGGGGGCTTCGCGCGCTAACGCCCCCGTGCGGCCCCGCGGAAGCCAAGCCCCGCCCCTTGGAAATTTCGCCGCCATCGGGTACCTTGGAGCGATCCAAGGACTGGCAGGAAAGGAGTAACACCATGCCTCGCAAGGATACCGGGAGGGCGCGGGCACCACGGAGTGCTTCCGCGTCGGCGAGCGGACGGAAACGGGTAGGACGGAAAAAGGCCAAGGGCCGATCGCGGGCCGTGCCCAAAAAGACCTCGCGGCTCCGCAAGCCGGACCACATGTCGCTGGAGGAGTGGCAGGTCGCCCTGCGGCGGGAGTTCGGCCGGGAGCAGAACTTCCGGCTCAAAAACGTCGGCGACGATCCGATCTTCTCCGAGTTCGAGGTCACCAACCCCGAGACGGGGCGGACCTACCGCGTGGCCATCCGCGGCGCCGGGCTGGGCGAGAACTTCTGCTCCTGCCCCGACTTCGCCGTCAACACGCTGGGCACCTGCAAGCACATCGAGTTCACGCTGGCCAAGGTGGGTCGAACGCGCAAGGCCAAGCTGGCCCTGGCCGCCGGCTACCAGCCGCCCTTCTCCGAGGTCTACCTCCACTACGGGGCCCAGCGGGCGGTCGTGTTCCGTCCCGGCACCGAGTGCCCGACGGCCCTGCGGACCTACGCCCGGCGCTACTTCGACGACCAGAGCCGGCTCAAGCCCGACGGCTACGGGCGGTTTCCCACGTTCCTGGGGCGCGCTCAGGCCGGGGATCACGAGGTCCGCTGCTACGAGGACGCCCTGGGGTTCATCGCCCAGGTCCGCGATCAGGCGGCGCTGGCCCGGGAGGTCGACAAGGCGTTCCCCGGCGGCGTGCGGAGCGCGGCGTTCAAGCGGCTGGTGAAGACGCAGCTCTATCCGTATCAGCGTATCGGGACGCTGTTCGCCGCCAGGACGGGCCGCTGCCTGATCGCCGACGACATGGGCCTGGGCAAGACGATCCAGGCGATCGCCGCCGCCGAGATCCTCGCCCAAGTGCGCGGCCTGGAACGCGTGCTGGTCATCTCGCCCACCTCGCTCAAGCACCAGTGGAAGCGCGAGGTGGAGAAGTTCACCAACCGGACGGCCGTGGTCGTCGAAGGGCTTCTGCCCCAACGCGCGCGCCTGTACGAAGCCGACGGCTTCTACAAGCTCACCAACTACGACGTGATCCGCCGCGACCTGGAGCTGATCCGGGCGTGGCGCCCGGAGCTGATCATCCTCGACGAGGCCCAGCGGATCAAGAACTGGAAGACCCGCACGGCGCAGACCGTCAAGCAGCTCGAATCGGAATACGCCTTCGTGCTCACCGGCACGCCGCTGGAGAACCGGCTGGAGGAGCTGCACTCGATCGTGGAGTTCGTCGACCGCTTCCGCCTCGGGCCGATGTTCCGCTTCCTGGCCGAGCACCAGCACGTCGACGAGACGGGCCGCGTGGTGGGGTATCGCCGCCTGTCGAAGATCTCCGAGACGCTCCGGCCGATCCTGATTCGGCGGACCAAGAAGGAGGTGCTGCCCGAACTGCCCGAGCGGATGGAGAAGCGGCTCTTCGTGCCGATGACCGACGAGCAGATGGAGCACCACGAGGAGAACCGGGAGATCGTGGCGCGGATCGCGGCCAAGTGGAGGCGATACCACTTCCTTTCCGAGTCCGACCAGCGGCGCCTGATGATCGCGCTTCAGAACATGCGCATGGCGTGCAACAGCACGTACCTCTTGGACAAGAAAACCGATTTCGGCGTCAAGGCCGACGAGGTGATCGACCTGTTGAGCGACGTGCTCGAGGAGCCGGACGCCAAGGTGGTGATCTTCAGCCAATGGGTGCGGATGCACGAGCTGGTCGTGCGCCGGCTCGAATCGCGCAAGTGGAACCACGTGATGTTCTACGGCGGCGTGCCCGGACCGCGGCGAAAGAAACTGATCCAGCGGTTCCGCGAAGACCCGGGCTGCCGGCTGTTCCTTTCCACCGACGCGGGCGGGGTCGGCCTGAACCTCCAGCACGCCAACGCGGTCGTGAACCTCGACCAGCCGTGGAACCCGGCCGTTCTGGAGCAACGGATCGGCCGCGTCCACCGCCTGGGGCAGCACCGGCCGGTCCGCGTGATGCACCTCATCGCCCAGGGGACGATCGAGGAGGGCATGCTCTCGCTGCTGGGGTTCAAGACGGCCATGTTCGCCGGCGTGTTGGACGGCGGCAAGGACGAAGTCTTCCTGGGCGGCACGCGCCTCAAACGGTTCATGGAATCGGTGGAGACGGCGACCGGCTCGATCCCGCAAGCCATGCCCACCGTGCCCCAGCCCCCTGCCGACGGCAACGGCGAGCACCCGGGCCGACCCGCCGAAGCTAAGCCCGGCGAGGCCGCCGAGCCCGCCGCCCGCAAACCCAAGGCCCCCTCGCAGGAAGAAGTCTGGACCGACGTGGTGACCACGGGGGTCGCCCTTCTGGACAAGCTCACCCGGGCGTTGGCGGGCGGCGGTGGCACTTCCGGCGAAGCGGACCGCCCCGGCGGCCACCGCCTGCCCGGCGCGGCCGTCACCCGCGACGAGCAAACCGGCCAACCCTACCTCAAGCTCCCGCTGCCCGAGCCGGAGACGATGCAGAAGGTCGTCGACCTGCTCGCGGCGTTGACGAAGGGGAGGTAGTTCGCGTTCGTCGGTGGCGGTGCCGACTTGCGGGGCGGCGGTTCCGGGCGCTAAGGCGTAACGCTTCGCGCGAGGCCTGGACAAGAACCCACCCGACCTCTACCATGGCAGGGTGGGACCCGCGGCGCCTCCCCGTCCATGCGCGTTGGCTTCTTCTCTCTGGGAGGGTCGTCCTATGGTTGACGCCGGTCGTCCGGGCAAATTCACCTTGGACGATTTCCGCAGGCTGATCGATCAAGCTCAACGTCGCGGACCATCCGGCAAGCGGATGGGCTCGCTGCCGGGCGTCAGCACCACCGAAGCGATGGTCGAGCTGGACGCGCAAGAGCACCTCAGCCGCACCAAGGGGATCATCGATTCGATGACGCCCGAGGAACGCCAAAACCCGGAGCACGTGCTCGATGAAAGCCGGTTGCGGCGGATCGCCGCCGGCGCCGGGGTCGAGCCCCGGGAAGTCAGGGACCTTGCCCGGCAGTTCCACGGCATGGCGGAGATCATGGACCAGTTGGCCGGAAGCGGGCCGGGCAGGGATTGGCCAGGGTAGCGCCGGAGTTGGCGCGCGCCCCGGGAAGGCAGGTTAACTTTACTGGTTCCCAAGCTCCGGCTTGGGAACACACTTGAGCGAAGCCGTCGCTTCCCCAGGGGCAGAGCGGAGCTTCGCGGTTCCCAAGCTGGAGCTTGGGAACCAGTAAAAACCAATTACCCTTTCCCTCCTCAAACGCACGCTACGGGCTCAGCGCCGCCCCGAACGCCTCGTCGGAAAGCCCCTCGCCGACGAGGTAGACCGGCGTGCCGCTTGGGGTGAACCGGCGGGGCCGCTGCGGCCGGCCCATGATGTCCCAGATCTCGATCCGGTCGCTCTCGACCCGGATCGGCCCGGGCTTGGCGGTCGGGGCCCAAACGACGGCCACGGTGCGCTGCCCGTCGCGGAATAGGTACGCCTTGACGTCGTCGCCCAGGGCGAGCCGCTTGGCGAACTGGCACGTGGGCGTGAACAGGTGCGACATCACCGCCTGGGCGGCGTAGATCTTGTGGGGCTGGCCGGCGTATTCGTAGAAGATGCCCTGGAGGCTGTCGCGGTTCAGCCCGTCGCACGTGCCGGCGTGGTAGAAAATCTTGTCCACGCCGCCGGCGAACATGATCGTGGCCCAACGCACGGCGTACGCGGCCTGGAGCTGCTCGCTTTCCAGGGGCACGTTGAAGCCCGAGTTCGGAAGCGGCACCGACCAGGGCTCGTCGTCGGCGTAGTAGCCGTACTCGGTGAGCCAGATCGGCTTGCGCCCGCCGTGCTCGTCCATCTCGGCGTTGAGCTTCTCCAGCAGCGGCTCGATGAACTCGGGCGGTCGCAGGCGCGGGTAGTGGTGGATGTCGACGGCGTCGATCACCTCCAGCGCGCCGGCGTCAAGGAACTGCTTCCAGTCGTCGAGGATCTGCCCGTCGTTGAGGTAGCCGATGCCGGCGAGGATCCGGCAATTCGGATCGGCCCGCCGGGCCGCTCGGGCAAACGCCTTGGTCCAGTGGCCGTAGTCGCTCCCGGTGTAGCCGAACTTGCGCGGGAGCGAGTAGGTGGTGAAGACCGGCTCGTTGAACACCTGCCACCACGTGACGCGATCCTTGTAGTGTGAAACCGTTTTGGCCACGTAGCTCTCGAACTCCTCCTCGCTCCGCGGCGCGTAGGCCACGTGCTCGCGCCGGCTCCGGTAGTCGCGCGCGAGATCGTAGTCGGCCGGGGCGCTCGACGACCAATGGGCCGAGGGGAACGGCAGCATGGCCAGCACGTCCAGGCCGTGCTCGATCGGGCGGTCGATCTGGTAGTCGGCCTCGTCGAACGCAAACCGGCCCTTCTCTGGCTCGACCTCCTGCCACTTACACGACCAGTCGCGCATCCAGACCAGCCCGGCCTGGCGACACAAGTCCAACAGGTGCGGCCAGGGATACGCGTGATTGACGCCGAAGCGGGAGTCGTCCTTGTCGTTGCGGGGGATGACGGCAACGCGCAGCGTGCGGGACTGGCTCGTTTCGCCCATCGGCATCCCGGCATGAAGCCACAGGAAACCACGCCGGTCGGGCCGCGGCTCGTAGACGAACGTCTGGTCGCGGTCGCGTCCGTCCGGCTTCCAACTCTGGAGATCGGCGACCCGGTCGGAGTCGAAGAAGTCGCGGAAGTAGACGTTGATCTGCGGCGGCCCCTCGGCCCCGGGCTCGCGGTGCAGGCGGACGTTGACCTCGACCGGCTCGTCCCAGTCGAACACGTTGCCCGGCTTGTCGGTCCAGACGCCGAACTCGACGGGCCGGCGCGGGGCGAAAGCCGTCGGCCCAGCGGCCTCTTCGAGTTGGATCGCGTCGAGCCAGAGCGTGGCCCGATCGGGCGGGCTGGGGTTTTGTTGCGTCTCGCGCAGGTCGGGCCCGGCCAGTACGTAGCACCACCGCGACGTCGGTTTGAACTCGAAAACCGTCCGCTCCCATTCCGTCGAGGCAACGGCCGCCTTCTCGAAGCTGCGGCCCTGAAACTGCCGCACGGCCACCAGCGCCGGCGTGCCCGCCGCGGCCGCCTTCATGTAGACCGACAACGTGTACTCGCGCCCCGGCTCCACCTCCAAGAAGCCCAGGTTCCCGGCCAGCGGGGCACGGATCGGCGTGCGGCTGAGGTCGTAGTAGTCGAAGTAGGAGACGGGCTGATTGTCGGGCGAAAGCTCGATCTTGAGGCTCGCCCGGCCGTGGAAGGCTTCGCCCGGATCGATCTGGCCGAACAGCCGGTTCATCGAGCCGCCCCAGTGCGTCGTGCGGTCCCATTCGGCCGAGCCCCAACCGTCCGGGCCGCACTCGAAGCTGGCGTTGGGGACGAGGTTCTTCACGCCCTCGGACGCGATCATCCGGCCGGGATGGTAGAGGTCGCGCCCGGCCTCGCGGAACTCGACGTCGTCCAACCAGAGCGTGCCGGTGGAGTTGAACCAGATCTGGAACCGGCTCTTCTCGGCGCAGTCGCGCGTGGCGCGGAAGATGAACTGGTGCTGCTTCCAGTCGGGCGAGGGGACAAACGCCCCTTCCAGCCCGCAGTTGGTCCAGACCGACGTGTCGGAAAGGGCCACGGAGACCACGTCGCCGGCAATTTCCTCGCCCCGGGCCCAGAACGTCACCTGGTAGTTTTTCCCACGCTCCACCGGCACGCCCATCTGGCAGAGCATGGCGTGGGCGGCCGGGTTGCCCGCGGTGTACTTGGTGCACGTCAGCCGGGCGCAGCGATTTCCGTCGCGGCCTTCGTCCTGGGCGAGCGTTTGCGTCACCAGCCGGCCGTCGCCCGACCAGCGCCACTCGTCGGGGGTGCCGTCGGCGTCGGCATCGGTTTGGAAGCTGGGGTTGCGGGCGAGGTTCTCGCCGGCCACTGCCGTGAGGGCGGCCGTCCAGATTGTCAGAAACGCGAGGGCTCGCATGATCACGTCCTCCTGAAACGCCGGTTCCGCGGCAACGGGCAAAGGGCAGCGGTACGGCAGGATACCCAGAGGCGGCGCGGAACGCAAATCCCACGCGCGCCTGCGACGGAAGTCGGGAAGGCGTCTTTCGGCTCAGCCTAGCCGCGCCAAGGGGCGTGATAGCGCCGGCCGAGGTTGAGAATCCGCTGCAAGAGGGCCTCGTACTCGATGCCGATCGTATGGGCCGACTCGGCAAAGTCCTCGCCGTACTCGAGGTTCGGGTTGGGGTTGGCCTCCAGCACGTAGATCCGGCCGTTGGGGGCCAGGCGGAGGTCCATGCGGGCGTAGCCGCTCAGGGAGAGGGTACGGTAGACTCGTTTCGAGAGCTTGGCGATCCGCTCGGCGACGCCCGGCGGAAGGTCCTTGGCCCCCTGGGTGTCGATCCCGTACTTCTTCTGGTACTCCTGATCCCACTTGACTCTCGCGGTGGCGATGTGGGGCATTTCATCCGGCATCTTGGTGAAGAGCATCTCCCAGACGGGGAGCGTCTGGAGGCGGTGGTTTCCGATCACGCCGACGTAGAGCTCCCGGCCCTCGATGTATTCCTCGACGATCGCGTCGCTTCGCACCTGCTCGTGGATGAGCTCGACCTGATCGACGAGCTTCTCCAGGCTGGTGACGATCGATGCCTGCGAGATGCCCCACGAGGCGTCCTCGATCGTCGACTTGACCAGAAGCGGGAAGGAGAGACGCCGGGGCCGCTTGGGCCTCTTCTTGATGGGGAAGACCGAAAACCGGGGCGTGGCGATGCGGTGGTAGGTGAGGATCTTCTTGCTCAGCGCCTTGTCGTGCGCGATCATCAGCCCTCGGGGATTGCAGCCGGTATACGGCTGCCGCATCAGTTCCAGGTAGCTGACCACCTGATGGTCGTAGATGGCCACCCCGTGGAACTCTTCGAGCAGGTTGAAGGCCACGTGGGGCTTCCACTGGAGGATCGCCCTGCGCGCGACCCCGAGGTCGTCGACCATACCCAGGGGGCGGACCTCGTGCCCCAAGGCTTCCAGGCCGGCCACCACGTCGAACTCGGCCTTGAAGGGGGCGACTTCCTTGTCGCTGAGGTCCTCGATGCTCTCCGGGGGGATCAGGTCCTCGTGCATGAGGACGAGCACGCGGAGCTTCTTCATAACGCTACCCGATGATGGCCACCGTGGAGATAGTTCATCGTCTGAACGGTGAGCATCACGAGGGTGTCGCGTTTGACCTGGTCCGGTCGCCGGTCGAGACGCAGGTTCAAATCCCGGCAGCGATCGATCATCTCCTCTAGGATCTGGTTGATCGTGTACTGGTATTCGCCGGTCCAATGGCCCACGGCCCGACGCAGCTCGGGTCCCGTGCGGCGCAGGAACACGGCGGCCGACGGAGAACGGGCGTGCTCCGGGGCGTCGGAGAAGAGCCGCCGGAGGTCGCGATCGTAGAAGTTGGCGTGGTCGAGTCCGTAGCGGGCCCGCTTCTCCTCGTAGTGCTCCCGGAGCGTCTTGCGGAACTTTCGAAGCGGGGCCACGTGGCGCCGGGAGACGACGTGCGGCTTGGTGTCGCGAATGCCCCGAATGAGCTGGTCGACGTATTCGAGCTTCTTCATCGCCGGCCAGCCACGGTAGTGCCCCCGCCACCGCGACCGCGGCTTCAGCCACACCGCGAACGTCTCGGCGAAATCCTCCGCCGGGTGACTCTGCGCGTACCACGAATCGAGGTGCTGGACGTAGCTTCTGCTGTACGGCTTCGGCTGATAGTACTCCGGGTAGGGCTCGGTGAATCGGCCGAACAGCTCCCGCCAGCGGCGCCGCCGATGGAGGCCGTACGCCGTGTCGAGGGCGTGGCCCGCCTCGTGGCGGAGGATTCGCATGCACCATTCCTTGGTGCCTCCCTCCACCTCCAACACCTGCTTCCGTTCCAGTCGCGCCAGACGCGGATGCGCCAGATAGAAGGGGATCCCGATCCCCGGGACCCCGTCGGGAGAGAACCACTCATCCGAGAGCCAGCAGTGCGGTCGGAACCGGATCCGACGCATCTGGAGCTCTTCCCAGAGCCGCTCGATGTTCCGCTCCAGCGGTGTCCCCGCAAGGTGGAGTTTCAGGTCGCAGATCCGCACCTCGAGCAGCGCTTCGTCGGACAACGTGGCCCACTCCGGTCCTTTCTCGTTACGGGCCAAGCCGTTTCTCGAGACACGTGCGGTTCTCGAATTCCTGGCCTTCCTCGACCAACGACCGTTCTGCATGATCCGTCCCAAGCCTCCGCGCGTCATCCCCGGGCCAAGGAGTCTGAGCAAGTATAATGCTCTAAATCGGCAGAATCCAGACGTGTTCCCCAAGTTTATCCCGTGCGTTCCCTCACCAGCCGCCAGCCTCCCTCGATGACGATACGATCGACGTCGCACCGCACACACTTCGCGCCCCGTCGTCAACGCCTCACGCACACCGCCACACGCACGTCGGTAGACTCGACCCGACGTCGGTCGAGCAGCCGCTGGATGGCTCGGCACCCTCGGGCGATGCCTCCGAACGGATCGCCGCACGGCGCGCGTCGTGGGCGCAGGAGAGCCGCCTGGTGCCGGAAAGCTGGAATCTGCTACCCACGAACGGAGGTGCCTTTCCAGCCCGGATTATTCACAAGGGCTCGCAGTGACCCGATTCATCGGGCTCTAAGCACTGCGAAGCGGCTTCAAACCGTGATCGACAATCCGGGCCACGATTCCGTCGCCGGAATAGGGACTCCGCCGACCGATGTGGCGGGATGGCGGTCAGCCCCGCGGTGGGGGCACGACAAGGCGCAAGAAAAGACGACCAGCCTGCACAGGCCGCGGCGCGCATGCCGGGGGCGGGACCCGGGAGAGCGAATTGGAACGTCGGATGGGTCGTCGGTACGGCCCCCCAATACTGGTTCGGCGGTAACCGTACCGGTCCGACGTCACTCTCACTCGCGCGCCACTGGAGCGACCTATCCTAGCCAGCGGTCGACCCCCGGATCGGGCTAGCCAAATCCGAGGGAGCCCCACACCGGAGCCCGCGCACTTGGCGGCTCGACGGTGAAGGGTCGACCATGGTCAAGCAGGCTGGCCGCCAACGATTCGCATGCGTTGGGCCGGGACCACCCATCCCCCTAACCGAGGAGGTTGGTGGACCCACCGCACCCTGAGTCTATCGATTTCCGGAAATGTTTCAAGTGTTTTTTGCCTCAAAAGGCACGCTTTTTCTTCGCATGCCCACCCCCACCACAGCCGGCAAGACCCTTGTGTGGTCCGCAGGACCGTGCAAGAATCTCATTCTGGCGGGTCCAGCAGTCCCTTCCCGGGAGGAGTCAACTCAAAATGAGACTGGTACCCTTGGGTGAGAAGGTCGTTGTCAAGCGACTCGACGCCGAACAAGTCACGGCGGGCGGGATCGTGCTTCCCGACACGGCCCGAGAAAAGCCCCGGCAAGGGCGGGTGTTGTCGGTGGGGGACGGCCGCCTGTTGGCCGACGGCTCCCGTGCCGGCCATCAGGTCGCCGAGGGGGATCGCGTCCTGTTCACCGACTACGCCGGGACCGAAGTGGTCGTCGACGGGGAAGAGCTGCTGATCATGGACGAGCACGAGATCTTGGCCGTCGTCCTCTAGCGGGTGGGCCTGCTCGCGCCTTCTCGGCGCCGTTGACGTAAAATAGAGGGGGACCACGAGCTTGGGGCGCCGCCGGGAAGAAACGTGCCTCCTCCCGGCGGGGCCACTCTTAGCGGGGTGCTCCCACTCCCTGACGATCGAGCGAACGTTTTGGTCCGTGAGCGAGGCCCACCATGTACAACCAACGATTCCTCCGCGTTGCGTGCGTCGCGGCGACGGCCTTGGCGACGCTCCTGATCCCCGCCAGCCTGCTCGCACAAGCAAGCCCGCCCCCCTCCTCTCCAGCGGACGAGGCGGTCCAGCGAGCGATCGACTTCCTGCGGACCAAGGCCCAGGCCCCCGACGGCTCGTACGCCGGCTTCACCGGGCCGGGCGTGACGGCCGTGGTCACCACGGGCATCCTCCGCAACGGACGCACGCCGAACGATCCCCTCGTCGCCAAGAGCCTCAAGTACCTCGAAGGGCTCGTTCAGCCCGATGGCGGCATCTACCAGTCGAGCTCGCTCTACCGCAACTACGAAACCTGCCTGGGAGTGCTCTGCTTCCGCGAGGCCAACCGGGACGGACGCTACGACAAGGTCCTCGAAAAGGCCGACCGGTTCCTCAAGGGGCACCAGTGGGATGAGGAGGAAGGTCACGATCGGACCAGCGTCTACTACGGCGGCGCCGGCTACGGCAAGCACGAGCGGCCCGATATGTCCAACACCCAGTTCCTCCTCGAGGCGTTGGTCGCCGTGGGCAATGGGCCCGACGATCCGGCCATCCAGAAGGCCCTCGTCTTCGTCTCCCGGTGCCAGAACCTCGAAACCGAGCACAACACCACCAAGTTCGCCCCGAAGAACCCCGACGGCGGCTTCTACTACACGATCGCCGCGGGCGGAAGCAGCAAGGCGGGCGAGACGCCCAACGGCGGGCTGCGGAGCTACGGCTCGATGACCTACGCCGGCCTGAAGAGCATGATCTACGCCGGCGTGGGCCCCGACGACCCCCGCGTCAAGGCGGCCTACGAGTGGGTCCGGAAGCATTACGATCTGAAGAGCAACCCCGGCCTGGGCGACGCCGGACTCTACTACTATTACCACACCTTCGCCAAGGCCCTCGACGCGATGGGCGTCGACCAGGTCGACGACGCCGACGGCACCCAGCACGATTGGCGCCGCGAGCTCCGCGAAGAGCTCCTCCGTCGCCAGCGCCCCGACGGCTCCTGGATTAACGAAAAGAACCCCCGCTGGCTGGAGGGCGAGCCCAGCCTGGTGACCGGCTACGCGCTCTTGGCCCTCTCCTACTGCCGGCCGGCCGTGCAAGACAAGCAATGATCGGGCGGCCGTGGGTCGCCGGCCTCTTTTCCGGTTCATCCGACCAAAGCGTACTTGGTTTCGTGGATGCCGAGGATTTTGAGTTGGAGGAACTCGGGGTCTCGGAAGTACTGCTGTCAAGATCTTCGGAATACGCAAGTATTTGTGGAGAAACGAGTTATCCGCGGCGTTGTTGGGCGACAAGACGTGGGCAACCCTTCGCTCTTGGCCCCTGGAATCGCGGCCATTTGCGTTTTCCCCGGGTTTTGCTCCCAAGAAAGATGTTGACCGCAGTAGTCTCCTGACCTCGCCGAAACCATGGGCTCCCGTGTTGCCCCCACCCCACGCACTCTCAAGGTCTCCCCATGCAATCCATGAACCGTACCGTCAGCCGCCGTGGCTTTCTCACTACGGCTGCCGCATGTGCCGCAACGACGTTCGGCCCAAGCCGAAAGACTCGAGCCCTGGCCAGCGATTTGCAGGGCAAGCCGGCACGGCTTCGCGCCGGCGCCGCCACCAGCGACGTCACGCCCAAGCAGGGCGTCGTGCTCGACGGGACCATCATGCAGATCGGGCCGGCCACGGCGGTTCACGATCCGCTCAACGCCCGGGCGCTCGTGCTCGACGACGGCGCCGAGCGGCTGGCGATCTCGACGGCCGACTGCACGATGGCCTCCCGCGACGTCTTCAGACGGGCCAAGCAGCTCGTCCATGAGAAGACGGGCCTGCCACGCGACCGGATGCTCTTCGCCGGCACGCACAGCCACAGCGCGGTCCGGGCGATCGGGATCGGCCAGGGCCCGCTTGATATCGAGTATCTCGAGCTGCTCGCCCAGGGCATCGCCAAGGCCGTCTGCCGGGCGATCGACAACCTGGCCCCCGCGCGGGTCGGTTGGGGTGTGGGGCAGAAGCCCGAGCTGGTCTACAACCGGCGCTGGTTCATGAAGCCAGGCAAGATCCCGCCCAACCCGTTCGGCCAGAAGGGCGAAAAGGTCAAGATGAACCCGCGGCGCGGGAGCCCCGACTTGGACAAGCCGGCCGGCCCGGTCGATCCGCAGGTCTCGGTCCTCTCGGTCCAGCATGCCGACGGGCGCCCGATGGCCGTCCTGGCCAACTTCGGCATCCACTACTGCGGCGGGTTCAAGTTCCGCGAGGTCAGCGCCGACTACTTCGGCGTGTTCGCCGGCCGCATTCGCCAGTTGCTTCAAGCGGACGACGTCGATCCGCCCTTCGTCGGAATCCTCTCCAACGGCACGAGCGGCGACATCTCCAACGGCTTCGACTTCCGCAAGCCTCGTCCCAAGAAGGCCCCCTACCAGTGGATGCAGGAGGTGGGCGACATGGTCGCCCGCGAGGCCCTGCGCGTGATCCAAGGCATCGAGCATCGCGACAAGGTCTCCCTGGCCATGCGCCAGGCCGAGCTCGAGCTGGGCATCCGCCGGCCCGACGAGACCCGACTCGCCTGGGCCCGCGAGGTCTGGTCGAAGGCCGAGGGCAAGGCTCGGCTCTCACGGCCCGAAATCTACGCCCGGGAGGCCATCCTCCTGGCCGACTATCCGACCACGGTCTCGATCCCACTCCAGGCCCTGCGCATCGGCGAGTTGGGCATCGCGGCCATCCCCTGCGAAGTGTTCGCCGAGACGGGCCTGGCGATCAAGAAGTCCAGCCCGCTGAAGCCCACGTTCGTCATCGAAATCGCCAACGCCTACCACGGCTACCTCCCCACGCCCCAGCAACACGCCTGGGGCGGCTACGAGACCTGGCCCGCCCGGAGCAGTTGCCTCCAGATCGAGGCGGAGCCGAAGATCCGGGAGACGGTGCTACGCCTGCTGAGCGAGCTGTAGACGCCCGTGTGATTGCCGGACACAACGCGAGATTCGCGTGAGCGCCATCGGGGTGCTCCGCAGAGCGTCGCACCAGACGAACCCCCCGCCCGGGTCTAACTCGGCCAGAGCATCGCCGGGCGCAGCGCGATCTCGGGCGCGGCCAGCGGGCGGACCTCGTCGTCGCCGGTGAACGTTTGCAGGCTGCGGTAGCCGCTGGCGCCCGGGTCGCGGCGCACTTCGATCGAGCGGTCGGGGACGTTGACGACCCAGTAGTCGGCGATCCCCGCCGCGGCGTAGAGAGCGGCCTTCTCGCCGGTGTCGTACGCGAGGCTCGATTCGGAGACCTCGATCACGAGCAGCACGTCGGATGCATCGGGCCGGCCTTCCCAATAGTCGCCAGCGGCGACCCAAGCAACATCCGGCTGGGGTGCGCTCTCCTCCTCGGGAAGTCCAATCGAGTGCTCAGTACGGACACGCACCTTGTCTTCGGGCAGACTGCCGATGCTCCAGTACGCCAGCCGCTCCACAATCTCCTCGTGTCGAGAACCGGTCGGATTCATTTCGCGAATCTCCCCCCGGATGAACTCGATGCGCCGCTGCTTCTCTTCATCGAATACGCCGTGTTCGATCATCCGGTCGTATTGCGCCAACGATAGTCGAGCGATCGTACTCATGGAATCGTTCCCTTACCGGTGCCCTGCGATGCGCGGATCCTCGGGAATCGGCCGGTCCCCGGGATCGCTCTCCATTATACCACGGTTCGACCGGGGACCAACGTCGGTAGACGGGCGGGCCACGGCGGCGGTCGGATCGACGCGGTGCGGCTACGCGTCGGGCATCGGAGCCGAGGCGGCCACTTCCTCCAGATACCCGACCAGCTCTCGCTCGAAGCGGTCGGTGGCGAACCGCTCGGCCTGTTGGCGGGCAAGCTGGGGGCTGACGCGGTCGGGATGGGCCTCGAAGCGGCCGATCGCGTCGGCGAGGCTCTCGGGCGTTTGCTCGTCGAAGAAGAGGCCCGTGCCCCGGCGGGTTTCGTCGGCCGAGAGCACGGTCTCGGTGGCCCCGCCCTGGCCGAAGGCGATTACCGGGGTGCCGCACGCCTGGGCCTCCAGCGGCACGATGCCGAAGTCCTCGTTGCCCGGGAAGAGGAGCACCCGGGCGCGGCGCAGGTGGTCGCGGATCTCGTGGTCGGTGCGCCAGCCGGCGAGCGTGACGGTCGGGCCGGCCAGCCGGGCCAGGCGACGCCGTTCGGGGCCCGAGCCGATTACCACGAGTCGGCGCCCAAGCCGGTTGCACGCCTCGACGGCCAAATCGATCCGCTTGTACGGCACCAGGGCCGAGACGCAGAGGTAGTAGGGGCCCTTCGGGAAGGCGGTGGTGGTCGAGGGAATCGGGTCGCCGGGAGTTGTCGGCTGGGGGCTCGCTTCGCTCGACCCCAGCCACCCCGGCGAAGGGGCATCGGCCGGCGTGTAGAACCGCGTGTCGACGGGCGGATAGATGACGCGGCTCGGGCGACCGTAGCTCTCGGCGATCCGCCGGGCGACGGTGCGGCTGATGGCCACGAAATGGGTCACCCGATCGCTCGTCGACTGGTCCCACTCGCGGATCCAGTCGAGCAGCGCGTTTCGGACTACGCTCAAGGGCGTGTTGTGGAACCGGCCGGCAGCCGTGAAGTAGTCGTCGCGCCGGTGCCAGGCGTACCGCATGGGGGTGAAGCAGTAGCAGACGTGGGGCACGCCGGGCGGCGGCTCGATGCTCTTGGCCACCGCGTGGCTGAAACTGACGACCAGGTCCACGTCGTCCGGAATCCTCAGCCGCCCGACGGCGGCGGGCATCAGCGGCAGCAGGTAGCGGTAGTGTCGCGCGACGCCGGGGAATCGCTGGAGGAAGCTGGTGGTGATCTCCATCCGCTCGATGGTTGGCGAGGTGCTCCCGGAGACGTGCAGGAGGGTGAAGAGTTGGGCATTGGGGAAGCGGCGGCAGAGCACCTCGAGGCACTTTTCGCCGCCCCGCATCCCGGTGAGCCAGTCGTGCACCAGCGCGATTTTCACGGCAGACGTCCGCACGTGGGACAGGCATCTTGCCCGGCTTGCCAGTTCTTCGTGCCCCCCGCTCCAAGGCCCCAGGCTGCAAGCCCGCTACGACGGCCTCGGGGACGCGAATCGTCGCACAACCGGCAGACCGAGGTCAAGAGGAGTCGCCGCGGCCCACGGGGCACACGCGGGGTGGGCAGGCGCAAATCGCCCTAGGGCGGGATAAGGGTTCCTGATAGAATCGGGCCTTCACGTTGCGAGAGACTCGGGCGGGGCGAGCGACCCGCGACGCTAGCACCAAACGGTTTTCCGGCTGACTGGCATATCGTTTGAGACGACACACCA
>CAZDHR010000007.1:0-47120 GCA_964505295.1 uncultured Planctomycetaceae bacterium | reverse complement strand
CTCCGCGAACAAGCGTCTTTTCGCGGAGCGAAAAGCGACTATTGCGACAGTAGGTGATGCGCCGATCCCACGTCACAGATCATCGTGCCCGGTGAAGCTGGTGATCAGCGTGCGGAGCTTGCGGCGGAGGACGGAGTAGCTGAAGAACTTCTTGCCCAGCTCGTAGTTCCGCTCGACCATCTCGGTGCGATACTCGTCGTCGGCGATCACGCGGCGAACCTGGTCCAGCACGTGCCGGGTGAGGAAGCCGTTCATGGTGATGACCTGGAAGCCCTTGGGCTCGATGTCGGCGATGAAGATCGAGTAGCGGTTCACCAGCACCGGCTTCCGATAGTAGAAGGCCTCCAAGAGGGCGTTGCCGAACCCTTCGTACAGGCTGGGGTAGGCGATCAGGTCGGCCTGGGCATAGACTTCGGCCAGGCTGGCCACCGTGGTCCCGTTGGAGGGCGGCTCCATCTTGCTCAGGTCGGTGTAGACGAATCGCAGGTCCACGCCCGACTCCTCGGCCAACTCGGTCATGGCGTGGTGATAGTCGAGGCCCTCGTCGCCCGACTCGTGGGAGACGACCAGCTTGCACTTGGGGTTCTTCAACTGGGAGACCAGGGCGATGGAGTGCTCGATGCCTTTTCGGGGCACGACCCGGGTGGGCTGAAGGAGCACGACGTCGTCCGGCTCCAGCCCCATCCGCTCGCGCCAGTCCGACTCGACGACTTCCTCCGGCGGCGGTTTCTCGAAATCGACCACGTTGGGGATCAGCACCGACGAGGCGCCGGTCCGCCACGAGAGGTCGTGCTGGGCGAAGCTGTTGATCGTCACGTGCTCGATCGACGGCAGCGTGGGGGGAAAGGCCATGTTGAGGAAATCGTCGACCGCACTGACCGAATACCGGGCACGCTCCCAGTAGAAGTCGTGGTGGTGGGCAATCGTGGGGATCCCCGTTTCGGCCACGAAGTGCGTCAGCGCCACCCCCAGCGGGATGTGCATCGGGATCGTCAGCGAGTTCTCGGCCACCAGGACATCGATAGAGAACCTCTCCACGAACTGATAGAGCGTCTCTTTGAGGCTCTCGGCCACCTCGTAGATCTTGCGCGTCAGCTCCGGCGGCCGGATGCGGACGCCGAACGCCCGCTCGGCAATCCAGACGTTGTCACGGTCGTAGAAGTAGGCCTCCGGCACGAGCATGCTGCACTCCGGGTCCCGGTCCAGCTTGCCGGCGTACCAGTAGCTGACGTGCTCGTGATCCCAGAGGATCTTCGCCCACTTGGCGCTCTCCAGAGAAACGCCGTCGGTGCCCGCGAACCGCGTTGAGACGAAGCCGATGTTTTGGGGCAAGGGACTGAAGACCTCTGTGGGAACCAGGGCGCGAAGTCGACGGGGTCTCTGGGCTTGGCGTGCCGGGCGGGCGCGATCTCGCGTCCGCCTCAGCCTGACGCCAAGCAGGGCGGCGATCGGACCGCCCACCCCTACACTATTTATATACGTTACGGCTTCCTAGTGAACAAAATCGGCCAGGCAGCCGAGCATCCTGCAACCGAGCTGGACGAGCGGGGCGAGATCGTAGCAACTTTTACGGCTAGATCAAGATGCATTCGCCCAAGTCGGCCAGATGGGTCAGCACCAGGTCCGGCTTGACCCCGTCGAGCTGCGGATCGCCCTCGCGGAGCCGCAGACTCCGCCGGTCGCCGGCGAACAGGGCGGTCCGAAAGCCCACCTGAGCGGCCGGGTGAACGTCGTTGAGCATGTCGTTGCCCACGTAAAGCACCCTGGCCCGCGGCACGCCACGCCGGCCCAGCCTCTCGGCAGCCATCCGGTACAGATCCAGACCCGGCTTGGCCAGGCCGTGCCGGTAGGAATAGTACTGGAGATCTCGGTCGAATCCCCAGGACTCCGCCGGCCCGCCCAGCAGGGCCGGAAACAGCTCCGGCGTGTAGAACTGGCCGTTGCTGACGACGCCCAGAAGCAGTCCCCCCTCGGAAAGCGACCGGAGACATGCCTCCAGCCCGGGCATCGGCCAGACGGGGTTGGCCCGGGCTTCGTACTCCACGGCCAAGCGTTCCAGCTCGGCCCGCTGCCAATCCCTCTCCTCCAGCACGCCGCGGCCGGCCAGCTCCGTGACGACTTGACGCCACACCGCCACGATATCGACCTCCGGGTACTCGATGCCGGCCTGATGTGAAACGGCGTGGGAGTCCTCGATGGCGTCGAACACCAACTGGACGGCCCCGTCCACGCGGTGGAGCAAGGGGACGCCGATCGCCGCCAGCGCCCCGCAGAGCGATTCGTCACAGCCCGACTCCCGCGAGGTGCCCACCTCGCCCGTACCGCTGATGAACAGCGTCCCGTACAGGTCGAACAACACCGCCCGGACCCCTTCCAGCCTCCGCAGCACGGCGGGCTGGCCGGTCGGAAGCGGCTGGAGCGGGTGGCAGTGGGTCTTCAGGATCTCGTGATAGGCGAGCGGCATAGGCAAACAAGAGTCTGGGCCGGCGAAGAGCAAGCCGTGTCAGTATACCGCATCGCCCGCGAGATTCACCATCCGCCCGAGATGACCGTTTCGTAAGTCGTTGGACAGTCCCTGAGACTCTCCATCAACCTCGTTCCCACGCTCCAGCTTGGGAACGAGTCGAAATAAACGAATGACGGGATATGCGCAATATGGGAGGTGCACAAAGGATAGGCATGCCCAAGCACGGGCAGCCAAGCTGTGTCGGCCAAAGGGGCACACTCGTTAGCCAGCGCGTGCCAAACGGTTGGGTCGGCTCCAATGGATGCGGGCCAAGAGCAGGTTGCCGTGCCAGCCGTCGTGGGGGAGGGTCTCGCCGACCGTGACCCACGACACGTCGGGCGAGGCGGCGGTCGTATGGAAGTTGCCCATCCTGGCCACGTGGTTGGGGTCGTCCACGCCGTCGCCGATCACGGGCATGACCACCTGCTCGCTCTCCCGCACCAGACGCAGACCCTCCCGGTCGACGGCCGCCACGTAGAGCGGGGCCCGCCAGCGAAACACGTTCGCGTTCTCTTCCGCCTTGCGCGTGTAGACCAGGAATAGCCCGTCGGAGTGGACAAGCCAGTGCTGCTGCGTGGTGGACATGGCCAGGGGCGTCCCGTCTTGCCACGCCCAGGCCCGGGGCGGATCCCACGCGAGCCCGTCGTCGGACGACGTCACGTAGCCCCGCCCGTCTTCGGCCCGCATCGTCATGTAGTACCGTCCGTCCACCACGGCCAACGAAGGCTCCAGCAGCCCGCGCCCGGCCGAGTTGCGCAGCTCGCCTCCCACCCGGACGATGCTCAGCGTGCGCCCGTCGAACGTGCAGCGCGCCGAGGCGACCCCGCGGTCCGCTCGCCCTTTCGGACCGAACGAGAGAGGGACCAACAACTCGCCATCGGGCAGGATGATCCGCTGCGAGCAACCGCTGGTGTAGATCGCCGTGGCCCGAGGATCGTCCCACCGAAGCTTCCGGGGAGGCGACCAGCGGCCTTCCCCATCGCGAACGATGTACACGGGATATCGGGGGCCTTGCGGTCGGGCGAGCACGCCTCGCCGGTAGTAGACGTTGTGGCCCATGGCCAGCACGGTGCCGGTTTGCGGATGGTAGTCGGGCACCACGTCGCACACGCCCTCTTGGTGATCCTCGCCGATTGAGTGGCGCCCCAGCCCGGGAATCGGCTGCGGGTCGGTCCATGTGTGGCCCAGATCGCTCGAGGTCGACCAGTGGACCGGCCCAAAGACGTCCGAGCCGCTGATCAACTGGAGCGTCATCAGGGCCTCGACGCCGTCCGGCTTGGGGATCATGCACGCGCGGGGATGAAACCAGGTGGACACGTCCGCCCGGCGCCCTTCCCACACGATCGTCCGCGTGATCCGCTCGATCAGAGGCCGCTCGGGCCTCGATGCTTCGGCCCCGGAAGCAGGCTTCGCCCACCCCCCGAAAGCCCGGGTGCCGGCCGCCGTGCCGAGAAGCTTGCCCAGGAAATGCCGCCGCGTGGTGTTTCGATCCGGCCGTTGTCGTGCCATCGCGTTGCTCCCCTCCCCGTTGATCGCCCGGTTGCCGCTGGCCCGCCCCCATTCTGGGCGGGGCCGCCGGGCCCGTCAACCGTGTCGGGATTGGCTTGCTGGGCTGCTGCCAGTGACCTATCCTGAAGCCGCGGTTTGGATGTTGCGCCTTCAGTGCTGGCGGCGTTGTTCACACAAGCCCGTCGTCTTCCCGAGCATATCGTGCTAGCGCAACATGAAGAAGCCGCGTCAGGGTGGCACGGGCATCTTGCCCGTGCTGGGCTGTTACCACACCACCTGCGTTCGCCAGCGAGGAAATCGACATGTCCGATGCTTACAGACAACGCGCTTCCAGAGCAGAAAACGGGCAACCAGGCCGGCAGCCGAAGCGCGGCTCGCGACGCCGGTTCCTCGCCCGCGGCTTGGCGGCGGGGGGCGCGGTTGCGGCCGCTGCTTCGGGCAGGTCGCTTTTCGGGGCGGCTCCCGAGATCGTCATCCCGTCCCGGAAGACCAAGCCCAAGCTCCGGCCCGACCTGGTCGACGAAGATTCCCCCGAAGGCCTCGAAGTCGTGCAGCTCACGACCGAGCCGGACGTGCCCAGCTCGCACCTCTACATGGAGGCCCAGGTCTTCACCATGGATTCCAAGCGGTTCGTCTTGCACCGCTCCGCCAACGCCCACGGGAGCAGCCAGAGCGATCCCAAGCACCAGTACTTGCTCTGCGATATCGAAGACGGCTGCTCGCTTCGCCCGCTTACCGACGAGATCGGGGCCACGGGCGCGTCGGTCTCGCCGGACGGCAAGTACGTCTACTACTTCGTCAACGAGACCCAGGTGGGAGGCGGCCGGCTGGTGCTCAAGCGGGTGAATCTCGACGGGACCGACCGGCAGACGATCCTGGTAGTCGACTCGCCGCTTCCCGACACGCCCTTTCGCCCCAGCCGGATCTATCCCCTCTCGACCATCTCCTCCGACGGCAAGCGCCTGGCCATCTCCGCCTTTCTGGGCGACGGAAAGACCGAGGGCGCCCCGTTCGGCCTCATGGTGTTCGATCTGGTGAAGGCCGCCGTGAGCCTTGTGATCCACGGCCCCACGTGGTGCAACATGCACCCGCAGTACTCCCGCTCGACCGATCCCGAGGGAATGCACGACGTCCTCATCCAGGAAAACCACGGCAACACGGCCAGCGCGGCCGGCGCGATCCAGCGGCTCGTTGGGGGCGAGGGGGCCGACATCCACGTGATCCGCGACGACGGCACGAACTTCCGCAACATGCCCTGGGGACGCGACGGAAACGAGTTCTGCCAGGGACACCAGTGTTGGCGCGGGCGCACGAGCTGGGCCATCACCAGCACGGGCACGCGCAAGCCGCCCGAGGCCCAACTGATCGAAGGCCACGCCGCCCCCCACGCCGGCCACGTGGGCATCAACACGCCCGGCGGCGTGCGCAACGACCTGACCCGCGAGTTCCCCAACCCCCACTTCTATCACTTCGCCACCGACATCGCGGGCAGCCGGCTGATCTCCGACGCCGCCCCGATGGGCAAAGACGCCCGCATCTTCCTCGCCGAGCTGGGCGAGCCCGGCAAGGACGCGGCCACCGACTTCCAGTATCTCCTCAAGCCCAGGTCGTCCTGCGTGAAGACGGCCCACATCCACCCGTTCCTCTCGCCCAACGGCAGGATGGGCTTCTTCAACTCCGACGAATCGGGCATCCTCCAGGCGTACATGATCCGCGGGTGCCATGGCCCAGGACTGGCGGACCGTGGCGGCAATCGCAACGCCTTGGGTCCTCTCGTGCCTTGTTGTTGAGTCGCGGTCCAAGGGGGGGCACGCCCGCGCGGCCTTTGCCGGGCGAGACCTGCCGATTCGGCCTCCGGGCGGGGAAAAGCTGGAAGCACCCCGGGGCGGCCGGAAATTGCCTTGCGGCTCGGCGCGAACATGGTAAGCTCGAACACGTTAGGCGGAAAACCGAGTGCCCGGAAGCCCCTGAAACAGCCCGTCCAAGTGTCCAACAATACCCTCCACAAAAAGCCCTAAGTCCATGTTTGGCAACGCCTTCCGTCGAAAACATTTGTTGGACGGTTTTTCTTGGTCCGGCCACAACTTCCAAGTGCTTTCCAGCCCGGAACTTGCGCGGGTGACCTCGTCCAAAAACGGCGTTTCGCCCAGTACCTACCGTGGGCGCACTTGGCCGGTGACCCGGAGGTACGTACCTCGTAACCCCACGGTACTTCCCCCCTGACCTCATGGTATTCCCCCTCGGGTGCCACGGTACGTGCGCTCACGGTAACTGACGGGGGTTGTGCCCCCCCATGCGTTGTAGAAACGAGGACGACGCCCGAAGTGACGGCGTCCAAGAATGAGTGGTGACTGGCGACTGGGGAGTGGGGAGTGGCGAGTGGTTCATGGTCAGGAGTTCCCATTGTTCCGACGCTTCGGGTGGGAACGCACGTATGGGAAGCTCTGCTTCTCGTGCTGCGAAGCGGAGCTTCGCGGAGCCTGGTTCCCAGGCCGGAGCTTGGGAGCGAGGAGGAGACTCCCGCCACGTACGGGGTTTTTTTGTCAGAATAGCCGTTGTGCCCGTTTCGGGACTATTGACAAACACAACCGAGACGGTAGATTGATCGGTGCGTTGGTCGTCTGTGGCCAGTTCCCGTTCACGGGTATGGAGGGCAGGTCATGTCTGCGCGCTCGTTTCGCTTGTACGGGGGGAAGAGCCGCATGCGCTCCCCCGGTTACCGGACCCGGCCCCGCCGGCTGAGGGGGCCCGAGCGGTTGGAGTTGCGTGCTGCTCCCGGGGGGGGGCGTGGCAGGGGTGATGGCTAGCGGGGGGCTGTGGTGGCTGTTCGACCCCCCAGCTTCTTCCCACGATGATTCAGACGAGGATCTTCCGGCCGTCCAGGATGGGTCCTTTATCCGAGGTTTGTCCCCAATCCAACGTACGGGTGTTCCTTTCACCGTCGAGGTGTTCTGGGGGGCGAACGATCGGGTCCGTGTCACCCGGTCAACCGGGGGAACTGATTCCACCCAAGCGGGTGCCGTGCCGTCCTCTGAGTCTGAGGCGATGGGAGAGCCAACGGGCCACTCGGGCCCAACCGGATCGAGCGTCCCCATGGACCGGCTCCGCGAGATGGCGGCCGAGCGAATCGGGTGGCTGGTGGAGTTGGTGCTTGGCGAAGAGCCGGGTGGACTGGACCTCGCCCCGTGGCTGGGCAGTCTGGGCGCGGTCGATGAGCTGGCCGGTGCGATGGCCTCCGGCATGCCGGCAGCAGTCCGCGTGGCGAGCCCGCCGGGAGGCGCGCCTGCCAGCGGTGCGGCCGCGTACGACGCAGGCGCTTTGGGGGGAGTGGGCGCTTCGGGTGGCCAGGCATCCGGTTTCGCGGGCGGAACCGGCGATTCGTCGGCCTTTTCCGCCGCTCGCGACGCCGCCTGGGGAAGCGCTGGGGAGTTCTTGACGCTTGACGACGACTACAACCCCAACTTCCCGCCCTACGCGTTCGGGGAAGGGTATCTCACGACGCATGATTGCACGCTGGAGGTCTACGCGCCCGGCATCTTGGAGAACGACTGGGATCCCGATGGGGACGACATTTATGCGGTGCTGGTCACCGGGCCGAGCGACGCCGACTATTTCAGTCTGGCAAGCGACGGGTCATTCACGTACACACCGGTCGGGGGCTTCGTTGGTGAGGACGGCTTCACGTACCAGGTCAGCGACGGAGTCAACCTGAGCGAAGAGACCGCGACGTGCACGATCGGTGTGTTCAACTGCGCGCCGGTCGTCGAGGACGATATCGGCGAATACCTGACCGGTCACGATTGCGCCCTGGAGGTCTCGGATGAGTCGGGCGTTCTTGCCAACGATTTTGATCCGGACGGCGACCCGATGACGGCCGTCCTGGAAACCGGCCCCTCGCACGCGGCCGCGTTCAGCCTCAACCCGGGCGGCGGGTTCTACTACGAGCCCGAGTACCACTGGGTGGGCGCCGACACCTTCACCTACCGCGCCACCGACGGACTGGCGGCGAGCGAGCTGGCGACGGTCGAAATCGGCGTGATGAACATGTCGCCGATGGCGGTGGATGACGGGCCGTACGAGACGGACGCGACGACCAGCCTGAAGGTCGATGCGCCGGGCGTCCTGGAGAACGACTGGGACGAGGACGGCGATCCCGTCACCGCCGTTCTGGATACCGGGCCCTTGCACGGGACGCTGGACTATTTCCATTCCGACGGCTCGTTCAAGTACACACCCAGCGGAACTTACGCGGGGACCGACACGTTCACCTACTACGCCCACGACGGCTTGGCAAACAGCGAGACGCCGGCCACGGTCCAGATCGACGTGTTTCCCGACCACGAGCTGACGATCTACTATGGAAACTCGGCCGCGGCGGTGCCAGACGACCTTGAGGAATCGGTGGGCGCGTTCACGGTGGCCAACTTGAATGATACCGACGGGGACGGCCAAGTCGATGCGTGGGACGAGGATGGCGTGATCGCGACTGCCCAAGGCGAGAATGAAGTGGACCTGATGCAATTGGTGATCCACAAGCCGGTTCCCGATCTGGGTGGAAGCGTGTGGCTGACGGTTTCCGACCCAACTACCGTGCGACTTTGGGAAGAGCCGACGAAAGTCAATGAGATCGTAATGGACATGTATGGTGAACTGGAGTTTTCGACGTCTGAGCTACCCAAGACGCTTTGGGTGGAGCTGACCTCGCCCAGCAACTGGCTCCGCGACGTGCAGATCAGCACGAACTACCAGGAATATGGCGGCGACACGGTGACCGCCACGGGCGTCTGGGCGTCGCTGACGGCCTGCGCATACGGGGACGCCAGTTACGCAGACCTCATCATGCAGGCGCCGTGGTGCGAAGTGGTGCCAGGCCAGGATCCGCAACCGTTGATGGAAGATATCGGTGGGACGGGGCTGCGTCCGGTTCCTACGGAAGTCTTTGGTGTGGACTCGGTACTCAATAGCATGTGGATGTGCTTCACGGTCAGCCCGCCTGGAATTCAAGAGGTTCAGTACGTCAGCTTCGACGTGACGCGACGCGTCGAGACAAGGGTTTGGAAGCTCGATGCGCAGAAGTCGGTTATTCCTCCCGCTGTTCACGAGGAGGATTTCCCGCCCAAGAATGAAGAAGCGAACGACGATGCGGTCGGCGAGACCGATGAAAGCGACGAACCGAACGCCAACCAGCACATGTTCGCAGTCGACGCGCCCGGTCCCACGCATGCCTGGCTCCTGCCGGGTCCGCAGTACTGCGTGTCTCGTTTCAATGCGGAGGAATTCGTGCGTTTCGCATACGGCGTCACGGTGGAGGGGAACGGCTGGCAGGGGAGCCGCTGCTCGGGCAAGTTCGAGTGGCACGTAAACCACACGCTGCAAGACGATGGGTCCGGCCACTGGATGCGCGATGCTACCGGCGTCAATGACGTGGGCCCGGGGCCCCTGAACGTGCCCGTGGACGATTCCAACCCGTGGGACGATCCTTAGGCGCCAGTTTCCGGCGTCTGACGGGGCGGCTCGCCAGGGACTTGTGTGAGAGGAGAAGCAAATGAGTCCGGTCTGGGGTCTTTGCGTTGTGGTTCCGGTCGCGTGGCTTCTCGGCGGGGCCGCAGGCGATGACGACGCGTCGAAAAATAAGTATTACCTGGAACGATACCACTGGATCACGGAGGAGTACAAATCGGGCGACCTTGCCGCTGCCGAACGGCGGCTGTGGCAAGAGTGGAACGCGACGGATGGCGCTCTGTGTGGCATCCTGAGGGGAACCGATTCGGATGAAACACGGCTTCATGTAATTCGGCGCCTCACGGACATGCGTTCTAGGCAGGCCGTGTGGCCGTTGATCCGGCACGTGACGCTTCCCGGTCCCGGGATCGTCAACTTGCAGGAGCCACTGAGCGAGTATCCCGCGGCGGTGGCGCTGACGAAGATCGGGCTACCGGCCGTCCGGGCGATTCTTCGCGACTGGCTGCGCATGCCCCGCACCGATCAGCAGTTGGAACTGTCCGCAGCGGTGGTCCGCCGCCATTACGCTCTGGAAACCGCTGTGGGTCGCTTTCACATCCAGTACATGCTGGAAGAGGCCAACGAGCGACTGAAGCACGAGGATCAGCCGGACAGAAGGTCCGTCACTTGGCGAGACAATCTTGGGCGGGTATTGGAGCTCTACGACGCGATCGGGCGCGGGGAGCTGTTCCCCGGCTTTGCGCCGCCAAAGCGTGCGGGCGCTGAGAAGTAGAAGTAGACCCGTAGGGTGCGTGACACGCACCACCCATGATACTGGTCTCTGAAACGGGGTCACGTCTTCAATAGTCAATAGTGTCCTAGCCAGTTTGCAGACGCCTTGGGCAACCTCGCGCGGCCACGAACCGGCGTGACGACGAGAGGTGGAGGCCTAATGACTATTGAAGACGTGACCCCACCGCCGGATGAAGACACGTTCTCGCAATACCTGTTGACACGGGTCGTCACCGGCGCCGGCTACCCGTACCTGATGAACACGGCGGCCCGGGATCGCTTCGGGATGCTCATCGAGCTAACCGCGGGATACTCGGAGAGCTACGGCACGGTGCTGCAAACCGACGTGGCCTGCGAGCTGTGCCGCGCGTTGTTCGTCGCCTACCCGCCGCCGGGGAAATGGCCGCGGTAGCCGACGTGGGTCCGGCCAAGGATACTTGGCACGGTTCTCATACTGCGCCTGGATGCGCGCGTGCCGAGGCAGAGCCCGGGTACGAGGGGAAGGTGTCGCCGCGCGACGTCATCGGGAGGCGAGAAGCCCTCAAGTCGTTCGGGAGGCCGGCACGTACTGCGCGACGATCTCCGCCAGTCGCTTGTGGTCGATCGGCTTGGCGATGTAGTCGTCGCAGCCTGCCTCGATGCACTTCTCTCGATCGCCCTTCATGGCGTGCGCGGTCAGGGCGATGATCGGGCCTCGATACTCGGCGTCGCGGAGTCGGCGGGTCGCTTCGTAGCCGTCCAGGACGGGCATCTGCATGTCCATCAGGATCACGTCGAAGGGCTTGGCGCCCCGATCGGGCGTTTCGGGCGGTTCCGGACGAGGGCCGAGCACTTGGTCGAGGGCCTGTTGCCCGTTTTCGACGACCGTCACCTCGGCGCCCGCCTTGCGCAGGACCAGCGCGATCAGCCGCTGGTTGTCCGGGCCGTCTTCGGCCAGGAGGATCCGGCAGTTGAGCTGAGTCGCGGGTCTCGCCGCTGCCGGAGTCGCCGGCTCTTCGGCCGATGGACGTTGGCTCGGGGGGCCGGGCAGTGGGACCCCGCCGAGCGGCCCGGTGGGGATGATCACGCTGAAAGTGCTGCCTTTGCCGGGCGCACTAGCCACGGTGACGTCGCCGCCCAACAAGTCGGCCGTTCGTTTGGCGATGGTCAGGCCCAGGCCGCTGCCTCCATACTTGCGCGTGGTTGACGTGTCGCCCTGCACGAACGGTCGGAAGAGCCTCTTGATCTGATGGGCGTTCATGCCGAGGCCGGTATCGATCACGTCGAAGCGCAGCTTCGGCTCGTGCCCCTCGGTTTGGACGAGCTCGACGACGATCCGCACGGTCCCCGTCTCCGTGAACTTGACGGCGTTGCCGACGAGGTTGATGAGGATCTGCTTGAGTCGGAGGGGATCGGTGGTGACGACCGTCGGGATCGGCCCGGCATACTCGGTCACCAGCGCCAGTCGCTTGCCATCGGCACGGACTTTCATCAGGGAGACGACGCCCTCGACGATCTCTTGGGGGGAACAGGGGATTCGTTCGACTTGGAGATTGCCCGTCTCGATCCGCGAGAGGTCGAGGATGTCGTTGATGATTCTCAGCAGGTACTGTCCGTTTCGCTTGATGGTCTCGATGGCCTCCGTATCCTCGGGTCTTTCGAGTCGTTCTGCCAACACGTCGGCGAAGCCGAGGATCGCCGTCATGGGGGTGCGGATCTCGTGGCTCATGTTCGCCAGGAACTCGGTCTTGGTTTTGGTGGCCGATTGCGCAGCCAGATAGGACTCGTGCATGGCCCTATTCGCCGCCTCCAGGGTGACGGCGTATTGCTTCAGCTCCTCATCCGCGAGTCTTCGCTCCGTGACGTCCCGGACGACGCCAACCAGACCGACCGGCTCGCCATCCTCACCACACACGAACGAGACCTTCACCTCGGCCCAGAGGGTCGAGCCATCGTTGCGCGTGAACTCGAGCTCGCGGGTCCACGTCCGGGTGGCCGCGTCTTGATGCTCCTTGGCCAAGGCAAGCTGCTCTCCGAGCGCCTGGAGGGCAACTGCCGCAGAAGACGGGGCGAGGAGCTCGGCCGCGGTTTGACTCATGGTCTCCGCGGCCGTGTAGCCGCGAAGCAGCTTCACCGAGGGGCTGACGTAGGTCAACCGCAGATCGAGGTCGGAAGTCCAGATGACGTCCTTGGCGTTTTCGGCAAGCAGCCGATAGCGCCGTTCGCTTTCCCGGAGTGCCTGCTCCGCTTCTCTCAGGGTCGCCAGCTCCTTCTTGTCCGTCACGTCGTAAAGCACTCCCTGGCTTCCGTTGATTTGGCCGTTGGCGTTCTTGGTGAACGTGAAGAACAGGGCGGCGTAGATCCGCTTGCCCCGGCTGGTCTTCAGCGAAAGCTCCTTGACGTCGGTGTTCCCGCTCTCCAGTTCCTCCAACAGCGGAACTCGGTCTTGCGGATTGAGCCAGAACCGCTCCGGCAGGAACGGTTGCCCGACCAGCGCGCTCGGGTCGTCCACTTCGAGAAGCCGTAGCATCGCCGGGTTCACGCACGTCGTGTTGCCTTCCCGGTCGATCGTGAACACGCTGTTTTCCGACGCCTCCAGCAAGGCGAGGTTCTCCGCTTCCTCTTTCTCTATTTTTCGACCGACGGCCCGGAAGATGTCGGTCTGGGCCACAATCCCACACACGCGCCCGTCTTCCCTGACCACGAGTCGGCGGACTCGCTTCTGGGCCATCGTCCGGCTGGCACTGAAGACGGAGTAGTAGGAAGGGACCCCGATCACCGGTGCCGACATCACCTCGTCCACGGTGATCTCAGCGGGATCGCGGCGGCGTGCGATCACGCGTTTGAGAATGTCCTTCTTTGTGATCACGCCGACGGGCTGGTCTCCTTCCACGACGAGGATGCAGGAGATCTCGTGGGAGTGCATCACCTCGGCCGCCTCGGCCAGCGCCGCCTTCCTCGAAACGCTGACCACCTCCCGGGTCATGATTTGCGCGACGCCCGTCCACATCCCGCAGGACGTGAGGGCCCGAACCAGGTCGGTCTGCGTCACGATGCCCACCAACCGTCCTTCGTCGACGATCGGCAGGCGCTTGACGCGATTCTGCGCCATGACCCGGCTGGCATCGAAAACGGACAGATCGGAGGAGATGCTCTCCACCGGCCGCGACATAATCTCGGCGATCCGGATCTCGTGAGAAGCGCGCTCGTTGGCCGTCACTCTCTTGAGAAAGTCGGTTTCGGTGAGTATCCCCACCAGCCGGGCGTCTTGCTGAACCACGATGCAAGAGACGTTCTTTGCCGACATCATCTCCGCGGCCGTAACGACGGTTGCCGCCGGGGAGATGACCGTCACGTCCCGGCTCATGACGTCCCCGACCTCCCGCCAAATCCGGGAGGAAGTGAGCAAGCGATCGGTAGTGAGGTCCTTGATTCCGGCTGAGAGCATATCGCTAACCCGGAGTTGCTGCCTCATGAGATTTACCATGACCCTGACGAGGATCCACGAACTCTGTTCCAGACGGAAGCTCCCCCGACCCGGCGGGCGGATTGCGGAGCGCGCCTCCATTCGAGAGCGAAACACTACGCCATTACCAAAGGGTAGGTTAGTCCGCATGGAGGAAGCACGAACAACCGAAGAATCCGGCCGTCAGGAAGGGATGGAACGCGCCACTTCGCCGGGACGGAAGAGTCGCTGGGAGAGCCCCCAAGCGGCCGCACCCCTCTTCGGAGCCTGTTTGATATGGCCCGACAGAGCGGGCTCGCATGCTCGGGAGGTCCCCTGCCCTCAAGTGATGAAAGGGACTTCCGGTTTCCGCCACCTGCCGATGATGGCGCATCCCCAATCGAAGGGGAGGGGTTGGCAAAATGGCGGCAATCCGACATAATGCCTGAAGACGTTCGTCTGGGCCGATTGCCATTCCGAATTCCGCCGGTGGCATGCCGGGTAGTGCGTTCTTGCATGAGGCAGACAACGAGGGCGGCACGGGGCCACTCGTCGGTTCGGTTGGGACCGAATACCAGAGGATCGACACGTGTCGTGCACTGGTGGGTGACCCATGGACCTGAAACTACTGTCGGACGCAGGAGACGTGCTGCGCGTGGAGATTGAGGGGCCCTTCGTGCGAAGCGACGTGCCGCCCGACTCGGAGCCGCTCGATATCCTACTCGGCCACGATGGCTACGCCCGACGCGTCTTGATCAGCCTAGCCGGTATCACCTTGATCGATTCGATATGCCTGGCGTGGCTGTTGGTCCTGCACAAGCGGTTTCGCGAGGCGGGCGGGACGATGGTGGTCCACTCGATTCGGCCGGCCGTGATGGAAATCCTCGCCTTGGTCCGCTTCGAGCAGGTCCTCTACCTTGCCGAGGATGAGACGGCCGCCCTGGCCTTGCTTCAGCAAGACCACTCGTAGGCCTTCATCCCGGCGACTCGCCGGACTCGACCCGTCCGGCCCCGCGATCCAAGCGTTCGCGCCGCTTGATGCTTCCGACCCCATGCGGGAGAATGCCCGTTGTTGCCTTGGAGCGCCCGGCCGGCGCACGCGGTTGACCAAGCTCGAGAGGAATGCCGACTCGATCCGCTACGTCACGGGCTTCGTGTGCAAGGTCGTCGAAGCGGAAGGCTACCGGCTGCACCGCCGTAAGAAGCTGAGCGTGCGCTGCCGCCATCATCGTCAGGTCGTGACCGGCTTGGTGGTGAATGACCGGGGCAATCTGCCGAGGTCCACGCGGCGTTGGCTTCGCGCCGTCGAGCATCGTGCTCGACTTGCCCAACAGTCGTCATCGGGCGCCGGTGCCCCGCCGAGCGGCGTTGCCGGCAAGCAGCCGACGCTCACGCCGGCCCAACGGGAGGGTTGGAGCGCGCTTCAGTCGATGATCGCCCGGCAGCGCCAGGGCGAGCGTTGATTCCGGCGCGGACGACGGAGAATCCGTCGTCACGCCGCCCGCCGCTGGGGCGGTGGGGGGGCTTTGCGAATGCCGCAGGGCGTCCAAACCGCTTTGTTGCGGCGCGTTTGCCGGCGCAGCTCGTGGTTGGCCCGCCAGGCGTCCTCCGAGACGTATCCCCGGGCATGGTCGAGGTGCACGCAGACGGCGCGGTAACGGATCTGGATCGGCCGAACGCCCGCGTTCATTAGCCGCTCGCCCAGCTCCCGATCCAAGCCGCCGTATCCCATCCGCTCATCGAAGCCGTTGACCTGAACGACGTCGCTCTTCCAGGTCGAGGCGTTGCATCCATTCAGCGTCGCCCGGGTCGTCGTCAACGTGTCGAGGATTCGGGGCACGATGCGTCCGGAGGCGAGCCGGAACCGCCACTTCGGGTCCCGCAGGCCGTGGGCGAACAGCCATCCGGGATCGGTCGCCCGCCCCTCGAAGACGTCCTCGACCGTGATTCGCTTACTCACGGCCATCGGCAGCCGAACGTAACCGCCGGAGAGCAGGCATCGCGGCCGGGCGAGTTCCACGTGCCGTGCAACGAAGTCCTCACGCGGGATGCAGTCGCCGTCGGAGAAGATCAGATAGTCGCCCCCGGCGGCCTCGATGGCCTTGTTGAGGATCGTGCACTTGCGAAATCCGCGATCCTCGTGCCAGAGGTGGTGGATGTTCAGGCCCGTTTGTGCACGGAGTCGATGGACGAGCAGGGCCGTCTCCTGCGTGGAGCCGTCGTCGGCCAACAGCAACTCGAAATTGCGGTGGCTCTGTACCGCATAGCCCCAAACGACCTTCTCCAGCCATTCGGGGGCGTTGTACGTGCTAAGGATCACCGAAACCCGCATTGCACGATCTCTCCCAGTGGCCTTCCGCTTCATCTTACATCGGCCACTGATGATCGAGGAATCAGTCTACTCGTGGAAGCTTGCAGGCCGCCTTTTTGCACTCCCCTACATTCTCTGCCCTCGCCGAAGATCCCTAGCCACGCATTCGCCTGGCGTCACTCAGGCCGGCTATTCTGCCTATCCTTCTGGTTTCCCGCGTCGATTACGCGTCGGCGGGATCGAGACGGATCCGTGTGTGTCTATCCTGGAAAGGGCTGGGGTAGGTCAAGACCACTTTTTTGCGCGCCGGCCCCATGCCCGGAGACTGACCTTGGGCTTCCCCATGTCCCTGGGGCGTGCGCACGCGGCGAGTTGCAGTGGCCCTTTCGGTTGCCTAAACTGGGGCCGTTAGTCGCCGGGCGCCATGGGGAAGACACCGTGTCGCGTTTCGACCTGTCTGCCCCAAAAACCGCCCGGCCCCGGCAGCGTGCCCTCGAAGTCCCCGCCAGCCCCCCCCGAAGGAACCACGCCAATGCGTCGCGTTTTCCCATGCCATCGCTGCGCTTTGTTCACCTTCTTGCTCGTCGGACTGGTGTGGTCGGCCCGGTCCTCCGCGGCGCCGCCCAAGGCCCCGGTTACCCAAGACGTTCCGTCGCCCGAGAAGCTGATCGAGCGACTCAAGCCGTGTATTGGTTCAGCGTAACGTTGAGTTTGGCCGTGCTGGAGTTAGCGAGTTGAGAGTGGACTGAAGGCAGTGTTTTCTGGACTGGGGGACCAGTCCCCCAGACCCCCTGAGGTTTATCGCTTTGTGCCAAAAGCAAGCGGGAAGAGGCCGACGGCGCTGATTGGGCCACCGCTGGGCCGTCGATCTGGGCGCCGACAACTACAACCTGCCCGGCTACTTCGGCTCGAAACGGTACACCTACTACCGCCTCCGCGCCGAGGGGCACAACACGCTCGTCGTCAATCCCGGCGACGGGCCCGACCAGGAGCCCCGGGCGACCGCCAGGATCAGCCGCTTCGCCTCCTCGCCCGAGTGGGCGTATACGGTCGCCGATCTGACGCCCGCCTACGCCGAGCACGCCCGGCGCGTCGAGCGGGGCGTGGCCCTGCGTGACCGCCGACAGGTGATCGTGCAGGATGAGCTCGACGCGGAGAAGCCCGTCGATCTCTGGTGGTTCATGCACACGCCCGCCACGGTCACGCTGGAAGCCGACGGGCGCGTTGCCACGCTCCAACAGGGAGACTCGAAGCTTCGGGCACGGATCGTGACTCCCGCCGACGCCCGGTTCGAGGTCCGGCCGGCCGAGCCGCTGGCCAGTTCGCCCAACCCGGAAGGCCAACGCTCCAACCGCGACGTGCGCAAGCTGGCCGTCCACCTGCCCGAGGTCAGCAGTCTGCGTCTGGCGGTGGTGTTCACCCGGTGTGACCAGGAGTCCGAGCCTGCCGAGGCGCCTGAGATGAAGCCGCTGGCGGAATGGTGAGCGAAGCCCGCGACCCAAGGGTCGATGTCGAACTCCGGGGTGGCACGGGCATCTTGCCCGTGCTTTCGCAGGCGCACAGGCGAGACGCCAGTGCCACCCAACTCGCAAGCAAACGTAATCTCAGAAGGCGGCTTCGCACTCCGCGACTTTGCGGAGGTAGAAGTTGTCGGTAAGAAGCCACTCTTCGTAGAGGGCCTTGAGCTGTCGCAAACGCCCGGCCACCTGTCGCTTGGTGAACTTGGCTTTCGGCGCCGAGCCCGCCGCGGGCGCGTACTTGGTTTTCATGTCGTCCGTGAGCTCCGGAGCAACGCGCTTGGACGAAAACTGGTAGGACGGGTTGCCGACCAGGGATTGCAGGTCTTCCGCGGGAACAAGGTGCCGCCACAAGAAGGCCTGCATCCTGTCTTCCGCGGGAACGGCCTCATGGGCGACATCTTGTTCCCCAATCGTCGCGCGGCCTTCCACCGTAAGGCTGACGGGTTCCTTGGTACTCCTCAGGCTCGTCTTCATCGCGAACCGGACCATTTCCTTGTTTCCCGGCAGGGTGACCGTCGATGAGAAGAACCCCGCCGGCGGGTCTTTCAGGCTCAGCTTGACGGGACCGGTGAACCCCTCTTTCCGAATGGCATAGACGCTGACCGCCGCGGAGCCCCTACTGCGGAAGCCAACGCTGGACGGGACCACGCGCAGCGCGAAATCGGGTTGCGGCGCGCTGATGCGCAGACGGTAGCCATATGCCTCGCCGCCGTTGCGAGCCGTCTCGCCCAGGTGGACGTAGTAGGTGCCGTCGGCGGGCAGCTTGGCCATCAGGAAGGAATCGGCGTGGTGCGTGTTCAGGCCCGATCCCGGATCGTCATGATCATCGTTGAACGCCAGCAGCTTGCCTTTCGCGTCGGTCAGCTTCAGGAAGGAATCCATCGGGGAATCGAGGCGACGCGCGGTGACTTCCGCGACGATTCTCTCGCCGGCGCGGCCTTTGACCTGGAACACGTCCCAGTCATTCGGACGGTCCATGCGCCCGTTGACGATGATCGGAAGCTCCACCTTCTGTGCCTGCGCCGGGTCGTTGTTCGACTCTTCATCGAAACACTCGGGCAGCGTGTCCAGCGCGAAAGGCAGGTAGTTGGAAACAAACCCGTCGTCGTTCTGGGCGGCGACCAGGTGAACGCCCGGGCCGGCGTCTTCAGGAAGCGGCAACAGCTTGGCCTTCTCGATATTCCAGCCGTTCATCTCGATCGATACCGGATCGCCCACCCGGCCTCCCAACGGGAAGATACTCGTTACGAACGGCACCTCGCCGATGGTAACCCGATAAACGAAGTCCTCGCGACCGCGGTAGATGGCGTCGGTGATCGTGAGGACGTACTCGCCGTTTTCGGGCACTTCAAAATAGAGCGTCGGATCGGGCTTGAAACGGAAGTCGTCGTTGAACGCCAACTCCTTCCCTTCCGCGTCAGAAAGGGTCAGCACCGGCTGAAACCAGCCGGGAACGGCGTCGGCGATATACGGGACCAATTTCCTCGCGTTGACGGAGACAACCAGCCGCTGCCCCTTGTGTGCCTCGAAACGATATCGGTTCACTTCGCCGGAGGCGATCTGGCCGTTCATCGTGCAGGGGACGGTGATGCGATCCTCTACCTCGTCTTCCGGTCTCTTGCGCTGCGCAAGATACTCCTTGCCGAGCACCTGGAAGACACTGGTCTTCATCGGCTTTCTGGCGACCTCGGGCACTTGGCCGACGCAGAAAACCATCGGGTTCGACACTCCGCGTGACGTTACCAGCCTAATCTCCCGCGCGCCGGGCTCCGCGTCAGGAGCGATCGTCACCTCGACCAGAGCAATTTCGGAGAGTGAAGCGCAGGCCGGCCGATTGACCCATTCGGCGATTCTCGTTTCGATCTTTGCGATGATCTTCCGCGTTGCCTCATCCTGCCGCGCCGCCCCCTGCGCCCCTTGCTTCGCTCGTGCCCATTGCTTTGCTCGCGCCCCTTGCCTACCGCGCCACCTTGGTTTCAATTCCCTTAGTTGCTCCCTGAGCAGTGAGACTTCCTGGTTGCCGAGTTTCCTGCGGAATTCGACGAGCTTCGCGGAAACGCCCGTGCCGGTCACAATCGCGTCACGGGTACCGTAGAGGCGTTGTCCGCCCAACCTGATCTGGACCGTGGTGCCCTGCTGGCCACCGGCGGGATAGACAAAACCGATATACGCCGTCGACTGGCCCCACGCGCTGGGCGCCGTCGCCAACACCCCGGCCAGCCCCAAGATCGGAAGCCATACAAGCCTGCTCATGAGCCGCTCCATTATCTGCACACCTACAACGATAAGCCAAGGTTGCCGTGACTCGAAGTGGATCGGCCGCGAGGCCGATCCACCTGCCGTCCAACGGTTTCTACATGATCTCCGTCAGAAGGCCGGCCGACTTCGCACCTTCCGATGCGCTCGGCAACACGTGGGCCTCCAAACCCATCGGATGGGGAAGCGTGGCATTGGGGTCGATGCCGGCCAAATGATAGATGCTGCCCATGAGGTCCACCGGATACACGGGCCGCTCCTTGACCTCTGCGCCCACCTCGTCCGACGAGCCGACCACGCAGCCCCCCTTGAATCCGCCCCCCGCGACCAGCACGGTGAAGACCTTGCCATAGTGACCGCGCCCCCCATTCCAAGGCGGCTCCCAATTAACCTTCGGCGTGCGGCCGAACTCGCCGCAACACCAGACGAGGGTGCTCTCCAGCAACCCGTGATCGCTCAAATCCTGGAGCAGCATCGCCAGCCCTTGATCCAGTTGCGGCGTCTGCCGCTTCATGGTCGCGAAGTGATTCTTGTGCGTGTCCCACCCGCCGGGATAGTTGATCGTGATATAGGGGACCCCGGTCTCCACGAGCCGCCGCGTCACCAGGCACTCCTGCCCGAACGTGTGGCGGCCGTAGCGATCCCTCAGTTCCGGTTCTTCCTTGGAGAGATCGAAGACCTCCTTGCCCGCGCCCAGGATCAGTTCATAGGCCGCTTCCTTGGCTTCTCTGGCAGCCGCGATTTGCGGGCTGGCCGCCATGGTGGCGCCCATCACGTCCATTTTCTCGCGCAATGCGCGCCGGGCCTCTTGCCGCTCGTCGGTGATTCCCCGGGCGACGACGCCTTCCACCTCGAACCGGGCCGCGTTCGGGTCGCCGCCCGTGGCAAACGGTTTGAACTTCGGTCCCAGAAAACCCTCTTCGGAGAACCGCCCCGCCGGCTTGGTCAGCACCACGTAGGGCGGAATCATCCCTTTGTATTCCGGACTCTTGAACAGCGCGAACACGGCCCCGACGCTCGGATAGGCCAGCCGCTCGCCGGGCGAGTGCCCGGTCTGCATCAGGTAGGCCGCCGTTTCATGACCGTTGATGCCGTGGGTCATGCTGCGGATGAGGGAATACTTGTCGGCCTGCTTGGCCAATTCGGGAAACAGGGCCCCGAGCTGGATTCCTTCCACGTTGGTGGGGATAACCTCATCGAACTCACCCAGGTATTCCGAGCCCGAGTCCGGTTTCGGATCCCACGTGTCGTTGTGCGACATACCACCCCACAAAAAGATCTGGATGACCGACTTGGCCTTCACTTTGGCGGGGGCCTTGTCCGGCTTCGCCTCGGCCGCCGGAGCATCCGAGCCCAGCCGGCCGGCCAGCATCAACCCCCCCGCCCCGCAGAGGCCCCGGCGCATTGCCTCACGTCGGGGGATTCGCGTACCGTTGTCTGAAATGTGGTTCGTACTCATGTTCTCGGTTTCCTTGCGTTATCAACTGGATCGAATTGGAGGCACAGCGTCCCGATCCATCTCGATAGATTCGACGACGTAACCCGCTTTTTCCACGTCATCAATCGCGGAGGCCATGGCCTCCTGCAACGACTGATGGACTCGATCAAACTCCCACTCCAATCCTCGGCCATGGACACTAATCGAGCAATCATCACAGCCCGCTTCCCCCAGAGCATCGGTAACATCCAGCAATTCCTCATCGGACACATGCCCTGTGAATGGTCCACTCAGGATCAAGCGGAAGTGATATTCGGGCACCGTGTAAACTCGCTGGGAATTGGGATGGGTTCATGCCTGTTGTGGCGCGAGGCTGTCGGCATCGATCTCGATGCGCGCGACGTGGTACCCGGCGGCATTGACGTCGGCGATGGCACTGCGCACGGCTTCGTCGAGCGAGTTGGCTTGGCGATCGAAATCCATGTACGTTACGCTGCCGGCGGTGACCAGCGTGCCGTCTTTGCAGCGGGCATACAAGGCGTCCGCCTGCGCTTCATCGATCTCGACTTGGTCCAGCACGAGTTTGAAATCGAATGTCGGCATGACGCAATTCCCTCAATGGTCGCAGTTGGCCACCGCGCGGCGAATCTTGCGCGCGTGACTTTCCGGGTCCGCCGGCGTCGAATGGACTCGCACAATATGGCCGTCTCGCCCGCGGCGAGGACAAAACAATTGCCCGAAAATGTGAGCTCGTGGGCCGGCTTTCGCGAACGTCCATCCGTTCTCTTCCGCATAGCGGATCGCCTCGCGAATGTGCTTATCAGGATGCTCGGGCATGGAATCCGCCATGGGAACGTGTCATATCATAACGCCGTTTGACGGCCGATGTCAGGCAGTTCCACCGCTATCCGGCGATCATGGCGCAGACTCCCCTTCTTGACTTCTCCGAGAATCAGTGCCGATAAAGGAACTCCGTGTTGTTGATTAAAGCCCAAGTAACGTCGATCGACGCTTCGCCTCGGGAGCGGCTGGACTGGACGTACTCGGCCACCGTCTTCAGCTCTTCCTGCGTCGGCGGGCGCGAAAGAACCGTCAGGTAAAGCTCCTTTATGATTTGATTCGGTTTGCGGCCGGATGCCAAAAGCGCCTTGAGCTTGGGGCCTCGTTCAATCTTCTGCCGGATATGGCTTGAATTCAGCATGTGCAGCCACTGGGCGGGGACCGGCTTGTTGATGCGCTCGTTGGCCATGCCGGTCGCCCGCGCCGAACGTCCGAACAAAGTCAGAAAGGGACTGCTGATGCTGCCGTCCGCCACCGCAATGGCCGGCATGTCATGGGGAATATACGTATAGGGCTCCGGGATGGCGCTGGTGTAAAGATCGGACGTGCCCGTGATCTTGTTGATGGCGTCGATCAGCACCTCGGCCTCCAATCGGCGCAGCGGGTAACTGGCGAAATTGGCCTCGGCCTTGGGATCGCTGAACCGGGGCACGGAGGAGAACTGATACGTGGTGGAGGTCAGAATCATCCGGTAAAGGCGCTTCAGATCGTAGTCGCTCGCGACAAACTCCTTCTCCAGATAGGCGAGCAGCTTCGGATTGCTCGGCGGATTGTCGTCGCGAATATCGTCCGGCTCGTGGATGATGCCTCGCCCCAGCAGCCACGCCCAAACGCGGTTTACGATGCTCCGCGCAAACCAGGGATTCTCCGGCCGTATCAGCCAATCGGCAAAAACCTTCCGGGGGTCCCGGTCCGGCGGCAACTGGATCTCGGTACCGTCGGGAAAGACGGCCGTCAGCGGCCCGCTGTTGGTCGGCGGCGCGGTCTCTTCCTGCGACTCGTCGCCGGCGACCGCCGTCGACGTGGTGACCTTGGCGTGTCCCGGCGCGACGTTGCCGGCCACGGCGCAGCAGTGGAGAGGATCCCAAAAAACGCACTCCTCCTTCCACTCGCTCGTCGGCTTGTAACCGATCTGCGAGAAGAAGACCGCCGTGCCCGCCAAACGGCCTTTCGGCCACGAATCGGTTCGTGATCCCATGAACGTCAAGGCCACGGCGGTGGCGACGTTCTCCGGAGTCTTGCTCTGGACGGCGCGGTAGAAATTGACCGGGCCCACGCGGAAATTGCTGCCGCTGGAGGTGAGCATCTCCCGGACGAATTGGTCATACGGCTTGTTCTCTGCGATGGACGCCCGGACCCACCGATGATACGCCTGCGCCGCATTGGGCCAGAGATTGACGGGGAATTCCGCTTTGATTCGCAGAATATCGCCCCATTTCATCGCCCAGTAATCCGCAAATTCATCCCGCTCAAGCAGACGATCGATCAAGGCACCGCGTTTGTTCTTCGTGTCCGGATCCTCGATGAACTCCTTGGCCTCTTCCGCGGTGGGCAGCGTGCCGATCACGCCCAGATAAGCGCGACGGACAAACACCGCGTCGGAGCAGAGGACGGGCCGGATGTCCAGCGACGCCAACTTGGCGAAGACGATTTTGTCAAGCTGGCTCGCAGGCTTTGCCGGGGCAGAACTCTCGAAAACGCTTGCCGCCTTCTCGGGTGTCGCGGCTCCGCCCGCGACGGCGACGACGACAACCGTCAAAACCAATACCAATGAGGTCTTCCTCATGCCTTTTCAACTCCGTAAGGGGGTCATCCGATTACGCTCGTTGCCCAAAGGACGACCCACGTTCAATCCAACATTCCCCACTGGCCGTGAGCCCGGAGCCGATTCGGGACCACAATGCCAACCATCTTACCAAAGCGTCTCCTACCCATGTCTAGACCTTGAACCACTTCTCCGCGTTTCGCAACCATTTGTGTTTGTTTTCGGGCCGCATGCACCCGCCAGCGGCCCACTCGCCCATGCCGTATCGTGCCCTGCGCATGAGGGAGCCGCGCGAGCATGCCCCCGCAAGGGAGACCAGATTTAGAGTCTTAGTCTGTAGGATGCGCGCGCCGTGCGCGCATCTTGTACAGTGGTTTGTTCAGTAACCCTTTTTGGTTGTGGCCGGAGGCCGCGTTAAGAATTTTGGGCAGGACAGGGGGGCCGTCCGAGGAAGGTCACTACCGAGGGAGCGCAGCTCCCCCGCCGCTGATTGAACCCTTAATGCCGAGAGAAGTTTCGCACTTGCCATCGGAACCGCAGATTTCTTGCCGGCGCGACCGCCGTGTGGCGGACTGCCTGGCGAAGGGTGACGTGGGAGATGCCGGTGCTCGTCACGGGACACCTCGCCGGAGGGGGGCAACCGCAACCGGGCTCGTTCCTCCCGCGGCGCGGGGACACGCCGCCGGGCCTTGACCGTCCCGTATTGTGAACGTAGAATCACAATAGGAGGCGAGCCATGAGCGACCAGAAACTGGATACCGAAATCCGCAAAGAGCAGATCGCCGAAGCGGCGTTGGGCCTGTTGGCCAGCCAGGGGTTGGGCCGGCTGAGCATCGCCGCGGTCGCCCGGCGCGTCGGGCTGGTGCCTTCGGGGATCTATCGCCACTTCTCGGGCAAGGACGAGATGCTCGAGGCGGTCCTCGGACTGTTGGAGCGGCGGATCGGCGAGATCCTCGAAACGGCCGAACAGGCGACCCCCGACCCCCTGGAACGGCTCCGCAGGGTGCTGATGGGGCACGTCCGGTTCATCCGCGAAGGCCGGGCGATTCCGCGAATGGTCTTCGCCGACGACGGGGCCAAGCTTTCCCCCGCGTTAAGAGCGCGAGTCCTCGATATCTTGCGGGGCTACATGGGGCGCGTGGCCGAGTTCATCGTGCAAGGGCAGCAGCAGGGCAGCATCCGCCCGGAACTCAATCCGCAAACGTTGGCGATGATGTTCTTCGGGATCGTCGTGCCGGCAGGCATCCTGTGGCACCTGACCGATGGGGGCTTCGACGTCACCAAGCACGCCGAGCGGGCGTGGCAGGTCTTTTCCGAGGCGATCCAACCGTCCAAGACGTATGACTTCCCTGAAAACCACGTGAATACCAATTCACAATCGCCGGATGTGAATGAAGGTTCACCAGGAGAGCGGCAATGATCATCAAGAAGGCCTTCGGCGTCGCGGTTACCCTCGGGGCGATTGTCGCGGGCGCGTCGGGGTACTGGCTCTTCGCCAATCGGGCCGGGAACCATGGGGACGTGATTCGCGTCTCGGGGAACATCGAGATCACCGACGCCGAGCTGAGCTTCAAGATGCCGGGACGGGTCGAAAGGCGGCTGGTCGACGAAGGGCACTTCGTCGAATGGGGCCAGCCGGTGGCGGAGCTCGAGCGGGCCGACCTGGAGCAGGAGGTCGCCATGCGACGCGCCGACCTGGAAGCCGCCAGCGCCGCCTGGGAAGAGTTGAACAACGGCGCCCGACCCGAGGAAAAGAAGGCGGCCCATGCGGGCGTCGATGCCGCCGAGGCTGTCTGGCTCGACCTGAAGGCCGGAAGTCGCCAGCAGGAGATCAGAGCGGCCGAGGCCGAGCTGGCCGAGGCCGAAGCGCAGTGCGACCAGTGGGAAAGCGACTATTCTCGGGCGGAGGAGTTGTTGCAGAAGAACGCCGTGTCCCGACAAGACTACGATCGGATCGAGGCATCGCTCAAGGCCGCCCGGGAGCGGGTCAAAGCCGCCACCGAGAAGCTCGCTCTGGCCGAGGCCGGATTCCGCAAGCACCGCATCGAGCAGGCGGAGGCTGCGAAGCGCAAGGCCGAGGCGGAGCTGGCCCTGGTGCTGGAAGGCCCCCGCGCCGAGAAGATCGCGCAGGCCGCAGCTCGGCGAAAACAGGCCGAGGCCGCTCTCGCGCTGGCGGAAACGAAGCTCGGGTACGCGCGCCTGGCCGCGCCGATGAACGGCGTGGTGCTCTCCAAGAACGTGGAGCCCGGCGAGTACGTCGCCCCGGGCACGCCCGTCGTCACCGTCGGCGACCTGGAGCACCCTTGGCTGCGGGCGTACATCAACGAGACCGACCTGGGCCGCGTGAAACACGGCCAGAAGGTCCGTCTGACCACGGACACCTATCCGGGCAAGGTCTACGAAGGACGCGTCTCCTTCATCGCCTCCGAGGCGGAGTTCACGCCCAAGAACGTGCAGACGCAGAAGGAGCGGGTCAAGCTCGTCTACCGGATCAAGATCGACGTGGCCAATCCCGAGATGGAGCTGAAGCCCGGCATGCCGGCCGACGCCGAAATTCTCCTGGGCACCGACGAGGGTCCCTGATGGAAGCCATCCGAGCCGAACACCTGACGAAGACGTTCGGAGACTTCGCGGCCGTCGGCGACCTCTCGCTGACCGTCTCGGAAGGGGAGATCTTCGGGTTGGTCGGGCCGGACGGGGCGGGCAAGACCACCACGATGCGGCTTCTCACGTCGATCATGGAGCCCAGCTCGGGCGAGGCGTGGGTGGCCGGGGCCCACGTCCTTCGGGAAGCGGAGAAGGTCAAAGAGCGCATCGGCTACATGAGCCAGCGGTTCGGCCTCTACCCGGACCTGACCGTCCAGGAGAACATCGACTTCTACGCCGACGTCTACGACGTTCCCCGCAAGGGCAGAAAGGAGAGAATCGACCGCTTGCTGGCGTTCAGCAACCTGGGGCCCTTCCGGCGGCGCCTGGCCGGGAACCTGTCCGGCGGCATGAAGCAGAAGCTCGGGCTCGCCTGCGCGCTGGTGCACACGCCCAAGGTCCTCTTTCTCGACGAGCCGACCAACGGCGTCGACCCCGTCTCCCGCCGCGACTTCTGGCGAATCCTCTACCAACTGCTCCGCGAGAAGGTGGCGATCTTCGTCTCCACCGCGTATCTGGACGAGGCCGAACGGGCCAATCGCATCGGGCTCATCAGCCACGGCAAGCTATTGGCCTGCGGAACCCCGGAAGAGGTCAAGCAACTCATGCGGGGAACCGTGCTGGAGATCCGCTGCCGGGAGCCCCGCCGTGCGGTGGCCACGTTGCGGGAGAAGCTCCAGGGCGATTCCGTGGGCCTGTTCGGCGACCGCGTCCACGTGGTCACCGGCTCGCCGCAGAGTACGACCGACCGCGCCGCAACGATCCTCAGCGACGCGGGCTTCCCCGTCTCCGGAATCCGCACCGTGGAGCCGTCGCTGGAAGACGTGTTCGTCTCCGTGCTCGTCGGGCGGGAAGGGGGCGGGCAATGAGCGCCGGCAAGCAAGAGAAGGCCGTGGTGGTCGACAACCTGGTGAAGCGGTTTGGGCGGTTCACGGCCGTCGACCACGTCAGCTTCCAGGTCGATCACGGCGAGATCTTCGGCTTCCTCGGTCCCAACGGAGCGGGTAAATCGACCACGATCCGCATGCTCTGCGGCATCCTCAAGCCGACGGAGGGCTCGGGCACGGTCGCCGGGTTCGACGTCCGCACGCAGTCGGAGCAGATCAAGGCCCACATCGGCTATATGAGCCAGAAGTTCTCGCTCTACCAGGACCTGACGGTCGAGGAGAACATCGACTTCTATAGCGGCATCTATCGGATTCCTTCGCGTGAGAAAGCCGAGCGGAAGCGGTGGGTCCTGGAAATGGCCGGGCTCACCGAGCATCGAAAGCGTCCGACCGCGATCCTCTCCACGGGCTGGAGGCAGCGCCTGGCGCTGGGCTGCGCGATCTTGCACAAACCGCAGATCCTCTTTCTCGACGAGCCGACTTCCGGCGTCGACCCCATCAGCCGGCGCCAGTTCTGGGACCTGATCTACGAGATGTCGAGCCGTGGCGTCACGGTCTTCGTCACCACGCACTACATGGACGAGGCCGAGTACTGCGATCGACTGGGGCTGATCTACCGCGGAGAGCTGATCGCGTTGGGAACGGCCGACCGGCTCAAGACCGAGCTGATGCAGGAAACCGTGCTCGACGTGCTGTGCGACCGGGCGGAGACCGCCATGGTCGACGTCGAAGGGCTCGCGTCGGTCAAGGAGGCGGCCCTGTTCGGGCGCGGGCTGCACGTGGTGGCCGAAGACGGCGAGCGTGCGACCGCCGAGATCCGTCGTCTGCTCGAAAGCCAGGGCCGCCGCGTCGAGCGGATTGAGCAGATCATCCCCTCGCTGGAAGACGTGTTCGTCTCTTTGATCGAGGCCCGCGATCGGGCCGAAACGCCCCTGGCGGAGGTGCGACGATGAAACCCCGCCGCATGTGGGCCGTGGCGCGCAAGGAGTTCCTCCACGTGTTTCGCGATCCGCGCAGCCTGGGCATGGCCGTCGCAATCCCCATCCTGATGCTGATTCTCTTTGGCTACGCGCTCACGTTGGACGTCGATCGCGTCCCGCTGGTCGTGTGGGATCAGAGCGCGACGCCGGCCAGCCGCCGCCTGATCAGCCGCTTCGACGGATCGCGATACTTCTCCCGCGTGGGCGACGTGGACAACTACCGCGACCTGGAGCGGGCGATCGACACGCGAAGGGCGCTGGCCGCGTTGGTGATCCCCACCGACTTCGCCCGGCGCATGGAAGCCGGCCGCGACGCGCCCGTGCAGTTGATCCTCGACGGGAGCGATTCCAACACGGCCACGATCGCCCTGGGATACGCCGAGGCCTTGGTCGAGGGGTTCGCGCAAGAGGTCGTCCTGGAGCACGTGCGACGCGTCGGCGCGAGCCTGCCGCCGGGGCCGCTCGACGTGCGATTGCGCGTCTGGTTCAACGAGGAGCTGGAGTCGAAGAACTACATCATTCCGGGCTTGATCGCCGTAATCATGATGGTGATCGCCGCCCTGCTCACCTCGCTGACCGTGGCCCGGGAGTGGGAGCGGGGCACGATGGAGCAGCTCATCTCCACGCCGGTCAAGGGCCCCGAGCTGATCCTCGGCAAGCTCGCGCCCTATTTCACCATCGCCATGTTCGACGTGCTGTTGGCCGTGTTGATGGGTGAGTTCATCTTCGACGTGCCGCTGCGGGGCGACGTGGCCCTGCTGTTCGCGATGGGGGCCATGTTTCTCATCGGGGCCCTGTCGATGGGCATCCTCATCAGCACCGTGATGAAGAACCAGCTTCTGGCCAGCCAAGTGGCCATGGTGGCCACGTTCCTGCCCGCGTTTTTGCTCTCCGGGTTCATGTTCGCGATCGCCAACATGCCCATGCCCATTCAGTGGATCACCTACCTCGTTCCGGCCCGCTACTTCGTGGCGTTGCTCAAGGGCATCTACTTGAAGGGGGTCGGGCTGGAGGTTTTGTGGGGTCAGGCGGCCCTTCTCGGCGCGTTCAGCGTCGTGATGGTCCTTCTGGCGATCGCCCGGTTCAAGAAGAAACTGGTGTGACGATGTTCGATCGCCTGCGGCAGATGCTCGTCAAGGAGTTCCTTCAGGTGTTCCGCGATCCGCGGATGCGCATGGTCATCTTCGTGATCCCCTGCGTTCAGACGCTGGTGATCGGCTACGCGGTGACGACCGACGTGAAACACGTGCGTACGGCGGTCTACGATTTGGACAACAGCATGGACAGCCGCGACCTGGTGGCGCGGTTCGCCGCGTCGGAGTATTTCGACGTCGTCGCCCGGCCGGGGACCGAAGCGGAGGTCCGCCGGCTGATGGACCGCGGCGAGGCGAGCGTCGTGCTGCAAATGAACCGAGGATTCGGCGAGGACCTCCGCGCGGGCCGACCGGCGGCGCTCCAGGTGATCGTCGACGGCACCGACTCGAACACGGCCTCGGTCGTGGTGGGCTACGTGGGGCGGATCGCCCGGGGACTCTCGGCCGACATCCTCCTGAAGCACGTCGAGCGGGCGCAAGGCGGCGTGCGCGCGCCGGGCCGGCCCGAGCTGCGCTCCCGCACGTGGTTCAACGAGAACCTGGAGAGCCGCAACTACTTCGTGCCCGGCGTGATCGCGATCGTCGTCACGCTCGTCACGCTCCTGTTGACCAGCATGGCGGTGGTCCGCGAGAAGGAGATCGGCACGATCGAGCAGATCATGGTCACGCCGATCACGCCCACGGAGTTCATCCTCGGCAAGACGATCCCCTTCGGCCTGATCGGGTTTGCCGATGTGCTCCTCGTCACGGCCGTCGGCGTGTTCTGGTTCGACGTGCCGATCCGCGGCAACCTGCTTCTCCTTTTGGGTTGCTCGGGGATCTATCTGATCACGATGCTGGGGTTCGGGCTGTTGATCTCCACGGTAAGCCAGACCCAGCAGCAGGCGATGATGAGCACCTTCTTCTTCTTTTTCCCGGCGATGATGCTCTCGGGCTTCGTCTTCCCCATCGCCAACATGCCCGAGATCGTCCAGTGGATCACCTGCCTGAATCCGCTGCGATACCTGCTCATTATCCTCCGGGGCATTTTCCTCAAGGGCGTGGGCGTGGGCGTGCTCTGGCCGGAGATCCTCGCGTTGGCCGTGATGGGGACGATCATGCTCTGGTTCGTCCCCACGCGGTTCCACAAGACCCTCGCGTGACCCGGCGGTCGAGCGTTGCGTGCCACCCCGCCCCCGAAGCCGGCTGCCTGAAATCTCGCTCTCGCCGGGCCGACCCACCGATCGGCATTGCATCGCGGGGTCGGGCAAGTAAGATCTCTGTTAGTGGCTCGCTTCCCGATACGGGCCAGGGCTTGAACGTTTACGCCCAAATGAGAAAGGGGAACCACCGTGACTACCCATCTCCCATCAACGCCGCTCGTCGTGCTGATGCTCCTCGCCGTTGCGGGCGCCGTGCCGGTGCGGGCCGAGTCGCCGGGCGACGCGCCGTGGGTACGCGCCACCGAGGACGACCGGGCCATCAAGATCGAGACCGACAAGCTCGAAGCCGTCATCCCCAAGAACCACCCCAAGCACTGGATGACCGGCATCGAAAAGGGATCGTTCCTCGACAAGACCACGGGATTCCGCGAGGTCGGCGACGGACTGATGGTCATCGACTGGCTCATGGAGGCGGGCAGCGACGAGGCCTACGGCGATCAGGTGGTCGCCCCCGACGGGCACGGCGTCGGCCGCTACCTGTGGTATACCAACGAGACGGACCCCGGAAGACGAGCCTACGCCATCAACGCCCACGGCAAGAGTCACCGCAAGCGCGTGGTCGAAGGCCCCCAGCTCTGTCACCGCATGAAACCGGTCGAGCCCGAGGTCATCCGCGGCGAGGATTTCGTGGCCGTCAAGACGACCTACCGCTACGAGTACGCCGCCCCGGGTCGCAAGCCCGGCTCGCGATGGACGCAGCTCATCGTGTTTCCCCAGGGCGAGCGGTTCTTCGTCCTGATGGACAGGATCGACACGGTCAACGATTCGGAGGAGATGTTCCTCCGCAACGATACGCCGGGCTGCGTACGCCATGAGAAGGGCGACACGTTCAGCGAGATGTACCTCAGCTACCTCGGCGGCGTGAAAAAGGGGACAGGTCCAATTTGTGCGCAGCACCCTCCGGGCCGTTCCGGCAAATTGGACCTGTCCCCTTTTTCGGGCGGACCCGAGGGGCTGCGCATCCCCTCCAGCGAGTTCTTTACCCCTTTCGCGCCCGACGAAAAGTTCAACTACCGCCGCGACACCAACAAGACGCCGGAGCATTTCATCCGCGCCTACCATCTGCGCGACAAGCAGACGGGCAAGGACGGCCCCTGGCTCGCGGGCCTGACGCTCGAACCTACAATCGTCTACGAGGCGTGGTGCAGCCAGCGGACCGGCGGCATCATCGTCATGATCGAGGAGATTTACGGCAAACCGATCAAGGCGGGCGAATCCTTCAGCGCCGCCCACGTCGTCGGCTACTTCGACACGATCGACCAGATGCACGCCACGTACGACCGCTACAAGGGCCACACGGCGCTGAGCGTGGACGGATCGGGATGGCGCCTGGTGAAGTAGACGACAAGAAACGATCCTGGCCAAACGAGGACCTGCCTCTTTCTCCCTTTGACCCGCTTCCCGTACCGTTACACCTGACGATCTGATATAATGCAACGGCAGCGGTCGTTCACCTTCCGCGGGCAGGAGTTGTAGCCATGGGAACCGAAGCAATGGGCCGTGTCCTCACCGAAGCGACGATCGAGAATCTCAAGGATCTCTGGGACGCCGAGCGGGGCTTGTTGGCGCCGGAGAAGGTCCGCCGTATCACGGTGCCCGACGCGTTGGTCGACACGGGCGCGACCCTGTTGTCGCTCCCCACGCGACTCATCCGGGAGTTGGGCTTGACTCCGCGCCACACGCGAAAAGTCATCAGCAGCACGGGGAGCACCGAAGCGACCGTCTACGAGGCCGTGCGGCTGACCATCCAGGAGCGGGATTGCACGACGGATGTGATGGAAGTGCCCGATGAGGTCCCCGTCTTGATCGGCCAATTGCCCCTGGAGAACCTCGACCTGGTCGTCGATCTCCGCGGGCGGCGTCTGACCGGCAACCCCGCGCACGGCGGCGAGCAGGTGTTTGAGTTGTTTTGAGCGCGTGATGTTCATCGACAAGTCTGGCGCCTGGCCGATCAAGACCGGCCAATCGTTCGGCGCCGCCCACGTCGTCGGCTACTTCGACACGATCGACCAGATGCACGCCGTCTGCGACCGCTACCAGGGCCACACCGCGCTGAGCGTCGACCCGTCGGGATGGCGGCTGGGGGAGTGAACGTGCGAGCCGAGCGCGAGATCGCTCGATGGCCGAACAGGAACACCGTCCCCGAACGCAGGAGCCCCGAGTGATGAGAACACGGCTCTGGATCGCCCAATCGCTGATCGTGGCGTGTGCCCTCGTCTCAGCCGCGTCCGCCGCTCGTGGATTCGGCGAAGAAACGGACTGGCACGTAGGCATTGGCCGTCGCGTGATCACTCCGCAGACCGACGTGTGGCTGGCAGGGTACGGGAAGAAACGCGCACCGGACGGCAAGATCCACGACCTCTGGGTCAAGGTGTTGGCCCTGCGCGCGTCGGACGGCAAGCGCGTGGTCATGGCGACCACCGACCACATGGGCATGTCGAAGACGATCTACGAGAGCCTGTTTGCCAAGCTGGAGCGTCGCTTCTCGTTGGATCGCTCCGAGTTCATGCTCACCTTCTCCCACAACCACTGCGGTCCCGCGCTCAAGGACGATCTGGTGGACTACTACCCCACCGACGAGGAGCAACGGCGTCTGATCGCCGAGTACTCCGACTGGATGGAGGATCGCGTGGTCGAGGCGGTGGGCGAGGCCCTGGACAACCTGCAACCGGCGCAGTTGCTTAAGGGCGAAGGAAAGTGCACCTTCGCGGTCAATCGACGCGAGAACACCGAGGCGGAGGTCGTGAAGAGGAGGGCCGAAGGGAAACCTCTTAAGGGCGTGGTGGATCACTATGTGCCGGTGCTGGCCGTGCGGGGCGAAGGTGGGATGCTGCGGGGCGTGTTGTTCGGATACGCCTGCCACCCCACCACCCTCTCCTTCAACACGTATTGCGGCGACTATCCCGGATTCGCCCAAGTCAACCTCGAGGCGAACCACCCCGGCACGGCCGCCCTGTTCTTCAACGCCTGCGGCGGCGACCAGAACCCGCTGCCGCGCCGAAAGCTGGAACTCTGCGAGCGGTACGGCAAGATGCTCTCCGACGCCGTCGAGGAGGTGCTCTCCCAGCCCATGCAGCCGGTGTCGGGCGGGCTGCGCACGGCCTTCGAATTCGTCGACCTGGCATACGAGGAGCTCGTCACTCGAGAGAAGTTGCTACCCATCGCCAACGGCAGAGCGGGGCTCCATGCTCGCTGGGCGAGCCGCATGCTGAAGATGATCGAGCGGGGCGTGACCTTCCCGACTTCCTACCCGTATCCCGTTCAGGCCTGGCGGATCGGCGACGAGCTGCTCCTGATCGGAATCGGCGGGGAGGCCGTCGTGGACTACTCGCTGCGTTTCAAGCGAGAGTTCGGCCCGACCACGTGGGTCTGCGGCTACGCGAACGACATGGCGGCCTATATCCCCTCGCGCCGCGTGTGGGAAGAGGGCGGCTACGAAGGCGGCTCCCACCTCGACGAATACGGTCGCCCCGCCTGGCGCTGGGCAGGCGACGTCGAGGACCGCGTTGCCGGCGCCGTGCACCGCGTCGTCGAGCACGTACGCCGACCATCCGCTAGGAAAAGGTGACAGCCACCAAATCTGGAGAAGTTGGGAAAAATGACGCCTGAGAAAATGCCTAGATTACCCAAATTTGGTGGCTGTCACCTTTCTCCATTCGCGACTGCGGTCTTCTGTCGGTCGTGTCTATCATAGCAAAAACGCGGCGGCGGCCAAGCAGTGAGGGCCGGCCGGTTCGATGGAGCCGCCATCGGGCGCGGCGTCTCTTGCACGCCCGAAGCGTTTCGATCATCATGCGGTGATGGCCACCTTCGGTCTACAGACAAGGTACGAACTCATGAAAACGACAACCAACATGACCGAACCGTCTGCCCGGCCACACGCACCTCCGATCCTCCGTGCACGGAATTGGCACGCGACACCACGGGCACTGCCCGTGGTGATGGTTCTGGCGGTCGGATTACTACGGATGGCTACTGCCGATGCGGCTCAGCTTCGGGCGGGAGTCGCGAAAGTCGACGTTACCAACACGGAAGCAGGGCCGGTCAACGACCCCTTGTATGCCAAAGCGCTCGTGCTGAAGGACGACACGACGACGGCGGTCATCGTCACCGTCGACGCGGTGGCGATCGGCGAGATAGGGCCCATCAAGGACGACTATCTCCCCCAAGTGCGCTCGCAACTCCAGGAGGATCTGAGCATCCCCGCGACGAACGTGCTGGTGAACGCCAGCCATTGTCACGGAGCAGTGTGCGCGGACGTCGCCCAGCGCACGGTTCAGGCCGTGAAGCAGGCGTGGCAGAACATGGTTCCGGTGAACGTCGGCGCTGGCGTCGGGCATGAGGACCGGATCATGGAGAACCGGCGTCTGAGACTCAAGAACGGTCGCGAGGCCGACGTGCGCCACGCCTATTCGCTTCCGCCCGACGAAGCCGTCGCGTCGGTCGGACCGGTGGACCCGGAAATCGGCATCCTCCGGCTGGACCGGGAGAATGGAGAGCCCCTGGCCGTGGTGTACAACTTCGCGTGTCATCCGATCCAGGGCGTTCCCAGTGGCGGGACCACGGCCGATCTTGCCGGGTTCGCGTCGACGGCCATCGAGACCAGTCTGGGCGACGGAGCCATCGCCGTGTTCCTGCAGGGGTGCGCCGGGGACGTGAATCCCGCGGCGTACAAGAATGTGGCCACTCCCCGCGATGCCGAGCCGCTGGGGAACCTGCTGGGCTTGAGCACGATCAAGGCCCTGAACGGGATCGAATGCCGCGACGGGGCCGAGCTTCGAGTGATCCAAGAGGTCATCGAGCTGCCCCGAGCCGATCTCGCGGAGCCGATCGCCGCGCTGGAGGCCGAGCAGGCGAAGCTCCTCGGCTCCCTGCGGGGCACGACCCTCAATCTGAAGACGTTCCTTCCTCTGATTGTCAGGTATCGCCTCTCGCCCGAGTTTCCCTCCTCCGACTCCTTTCGCTACCTGCACGAAGAGACGATGGGAAGGGATGACCTCAAGCGGCTCGATGCGAGGAATCGGGCGGACCTGGATCGCTATATCGGCAACATCCACGTGATGGAAGAGCTGACGCGGCTGCAGATCAACCTCAACCTGCTCAAGAAGCACCAGGCGAGAAACGCCGCCGCCGAGAAGCCGACGGTCGACGTCGAGCTCGTGGGCATGCGAATCGGGGATTTCGTGCTGATCAGCTTCCCCGGCGAGCTCACCGTCGAGATCGGGCTCCGCATCAAGCGGGCCTCCCCCCACGAGCTCACGTTCGTTGCCGGCTGTTCCAACGGCTACCTTTACTACTGCCCCACGGCCGAGCAGCTCAAGAACGTCGGCCACGCCCAGGAAGACAGCGACTGCCTTCTGGCGCCCGAGTGGCAGAAGCTGTTTGAAGAGAGGGTCGCGGCGATGTTGAAGAAGCTGTGAGTGGCAGGTGAGCCGGTCGAATAAGGGATGACAGCCACCGAATCGAGAGAAGCGGGAAGCGATGAGACTTGGCAGAATGCTTGGATCCCCCGGATTCGGTGCCTGTCACCTTTTCCTTTCGGGATAGCCTGGGGTAGAATACAGGGACAAAGAGGGCCCGCGGGCAGACAGAGACTCCTGGCCTCGTTATCCGGGCCTGCGAGAATCGCCCTGCTTTTCCGGAGGTGCCTATGAGCCTCGACGAACTGGAAAGTGCCGTAGCCAACTTGGCCCCCGAGGAACTGGCTGCGTTCGCGCGGTGGTTCGAGGAGTATCTGGCCGACGCGTGGGACCGGCGTATCGAAGCAGACATCCGCAGCGGGCGACTCGACGAAGCCGGACGCCGGGCGGACGCGGACTTCGAGGCGGGCCGGTGCAAGCCGCTATGAACCATTTCGCCTTGTTCTGGTCGGCCCGCGTCGGCTTGCACTACCGGGCACTAGCCAGGGACCGCCCGGAAGGGCTGGTCTGGTTCTGGATAGGCCACCACGGGGAATACGACCAGCTCCTCAAGGGGTGAATGCCGTGCGACGGGACCATGTATTGGAGCAACCAGGAGCATTCACCGGGAGACGCGCCGATGCACTCGATTCGACTTCGGTATGCTTGGGCCTTGCTCGCCGTCGTTGTTTCCGGCGTTGGATCGGCGCCGGGCCAAGCGCCTGAGGCGGGCAGTTACTCGTCGGCCGACCATACGGTGATCGAGGCCCGCAATGAGCGAGTCGAGATGCGCGACGGGGCGCGACTGGTCGTCGACATCTTCCGCCCGGACGCCGAGGGCCGATTTCCAGCCGTGCTCTGCCAGACGCCGTACAACAAGAATGGCCTGGCGACGCGCGCGAAGTGGTTTGCCGCGCGGGGCTACGTGGTAGTGAATTCCGACAGCCGGGGCCGGTTCGAGTCGGAAGGCGAGTGGGATCCGTTTTCGCCGAAGCACAAGACCGACGGGTACGACCTGGTCGAGTGGATCGCGAGCCGGCCGTGGTCGAACGGGCGCGTGGGCACGTACGGCTTGTCGTACATGGGCTGGACGCAGTGGTGGACCGCCACCCAGGGGCCGCCGTCGCTGCGGTGCATCGTCCCCGAGGTGGCCCCGCCCGACCAGTTCTACAACGGCCCCTACCAGAACGGCATCCTCGTCTGCTGGGCAGTCGACTGGGCCGGCATGATGGCCGGGCGCACGCCCAACGTCGTCGGCCCCGGGCCCTACGGCGGCTTTGCCACCACGCGCGACGCCGATTACCTGCTTACGCCCTACGTCGAACTGGACGACCGCCGCAAGCACGGCCATACCCGTTGGTTCGATACCTGGATCCGCCAGAACCTGGCCGGCGGAGAGTACTGGCAGGCCATCGCGTATCAGACCCCGGCCGACTACGCGAAGGTCAAGGTCCCCTCGCTGGCCATCTCCGGCTGGTTCGACGCCAACTTTCCCGGCACGCCGATGAACTATCGGGCCATGAAGCAGCACGGCGGCACGCCCGAAGCACGCCGCCCGCGCCTGGTCATCGGCCCCTGGCAACACATTATCAACCGCAGCCAAAAGGCGGCGGGGATCGACTTCGGGCCGCAGGCGATCATCGACTGGAACGGGTACGTCTGCCGCTGGTTCGACTACCATCTCAAAGAGATCGACAACGGCGTGCTGGCCGACCCGCCGGTGCACGTGTTCGTGATGGGCCGCAACCAGTGGCGTGCCGCCACCGATTGGCCGCTGCCGGAGACCCATTGGACCAAGTATTACTTCCACAGCGGCGGCAAGGCGAACGGTTCCGGCGGCGACGGCCTCTTGAGCACGGAGCCGCCCGGTGACGAGCCGCCCGATCGGTACACGTACGACCCGGCGGATCCCACGCCGTCGCCCGCCTTCGCCAACGGGCATATCGACGGCCCCCGCGACGTGAGCACGTCGGCCGCCCGATCGGACGTGCTGGTCTACACGACGCCGGCGTTGGAGGAGGAAGTCGAGGTCGTCGGGCCGATCACCGCGAAGCTGTACGCCTCGACAAGCGCCCGTGACACGGATTGGATGGTGCGTCTGGTGGACGTTCACACGGACGGATACGCCGCCTTCCTGTGTGAAGGGGTGATGCGCGCCCGGCACCGCGACCCGGGTCAGGACGGGAGGTTCAATCCCGACCGGCTGAGCACGATTGAGTCCGGCAAGATGTATCCGTATACGATCGAGTTCTGGCGTGCGACCGGCAACGCATTCGGCAAGGGGCACCGCATTCGCGTCGAGATTTCCAGCAGCTACTTCCCGTATTACCTGCGGAACCTCAACACGGGCGCCGACAACATCGGTCTGGAGACGGAATCCGTGGTGGCCCGGCAGACGATCCACCACGATCGCGAGACCCCGTCGCACGTCGTGCTGCCGGTCATTCCGCGTCGATAGTGCTTGCGGTGGGCTTCCGGCCGAGCGTCCGTTCGCTCGCCGTATGCCCTTCCTTGGCCGCTGCCGCTAGAGGCCGTGAACGAAGGGGAAACGTGATTCTGGCAGCGGCCAAGCCGTGAGGGCCGGCCGGTTCAACTTGGCCGCGCGGAGACCCTTGCTCTCGTCGCCCGAACACGGCTAGAATAGGGGAATGGATTAACTTCTGGAGCAATCGATCATGGCCACCTCGACCGACATTGGCACGCTCATTGCGCAGACTCCGGGCATCTGCGGCGGGCGCCCCCGGATTGCCGGGACCGGGGTCTCCATCCGACGGATCGTCGGTTGGTACAAAATGGGCTTCAGCCCCGAGGAAATCGCCGATCAGTACGGGCACTTGAACTTGGCGCAGGTCCATGCCGCCCTGGCCTACTACCACGCGAACCGTGACCAGATGGAGGCCGAATTGGCGGAGGAAGCGGCCGAGTACGACCGCCTCGAGGCCTTACACCGGGCCAGTCGCGAGGGGCCCTCGTGAGTCAAGTACGGCTCTACTTCGACGCCGACTCGATGCAGCGGGCGGTGCTCGCCGGTCTTCGGGCCCGGGGTGTTGACGCAACCACGGCACTGGAAGCGGGAATGGCCGACCGGTCGGACGAAGAGCAACTCGAACTGGCCCGGTCCCAAGGACGTGTGCTGTTCAGCTTCAACGCGTCCGATTTCTGCCGCATCCACGCGGAGCTGCTGACACAAGGGAAATCGCACGCAGGGATCATCCTGGCCCCTCAACAGCGGTACTCGATTGGCGAGCGCGTGCGGCGCTTGCTCAAGCTGATCGCCGCCAAGACCGCCGAAGAGATGCGTGACCAGATGGAGTTCCTCAGCAACTGGACCTGAGACTCGCAGCGGCCGGCCCATGACCTTCGGCTACACGACGGCGCACGCGGCCCTCGGTCGTTGTTGGGGAGGTGGTCGAACAGAACCCGCTTGTGGTCTGCCCCGTCACGGCCGGTGAACCCGACGAAGAGTGCAGCATGGCGAAGCGGATGCACCGGAAGATCGAACGGACCCCGGAGCACCAGCACCAGAATCACGCGCCCGTTCCGCTTCGCCAGCGATCCAGGCAGCCGGCGAGCCAGTCGGCCTGCTCGGGGCGGAGGGGCGGGTCGGGGGGGGCGCCGTAATCGACGGCGCCACGGGCGTAAGGACCGCCGTCATACGCCTGGTTGAAGACGTACTGCACGTCGAGCGGCACTTCCGGCTCGCCCTCGCGCAGCGGCACCGGGATACAGGGCAGCGGCTCCTCCAGGCGGACGGGAAACAGTTCGTAGTCCAGTTTCGCCCCCCGCTGCCAGGCACGACTGACCCCCACCACGTAGTCCGGCCGGGGCTCCAAACGCCCGGAAGACTCGACCACGACCGGGCCTCCGACGAGCGGCTCCCCGGCACGCAGCAGGTCGAGCTCCACCAGCGACGTATCGCTCTGGAGGATCTCCTGTTGTTTGGCCTCGTAGGTGCGGCGGTCGGGCCCCGGCCGCTTGTTCGACGGGCTGGCGATCTCGATCAGCGTCACCAGGACGTGACCACGGGAAGCATCGCGAATCTCCACGAAATGGTGCCGTAGCGGCTCATGGAAGACCCGCATCCGAACCGAGGGCGAGAGATCGGTACGGGGTCGGTCCGCCACCGCCAAGCCGGGCGCCCGGGGCCCCGTTTCCGGGAGCGACGACCGGACAGCGGCCACATCGGGGACGATTCGCCCTTGGGTCTCCTCTCCCACGATCCCAATCTCCGGCCGCATGACCAGGCGTGCGTAATACGGCCGGGGAAGCGTCCGGTTCAAGTCCCCGCTCATCTGATCGGCCATTCGATCATGGAAATCCGGCCAGATGTCCGGCGCTTCGAGATACGGGTCCATTCCAGGAAATGGCGAAGGCATCTTACGGCTCCGAGCATGAAGAGGGCACTGCTTGCACGCGGTCCACGGCCAGTCCCACGCGACTCGTGCCCACCTGCCATATTGTACCCTACCGCATGTTCGAGATCGCGACCAGGGGTAGTCTCGACTCTGCGCCGGACCGAAATGGGTGTCCGCTTCCCGGCGACGCGGCCGCACCCAGTGGAGGTATACGGCAAGTCCCCCGCTACGACGCGGGCCGATCGTCCTCCCGCTTCCGTCCCACGAACGTGTAGTACGGCACGCGCAACAGCGGGATGTACGGCTGCTTGGCGCGGTTCTCGGTGAAGTGGACGGGCTGGAAGCGGCGGTGCAGGAAGGGGACGTGGTCGGGCGAGGGGAAGACGTTGTCGAGGTTGAACCAGGTGGGCCAGAACGTGCGCGTGAGCCAGGAGTGGCGGACGCGGCCCTCGTCGGGGTGTTTGCGGGAGACGTAGAAGTCGACCACGCCGATCAGGCCGCCCGGCTCGAGCATCGCCCGGGCGTTTTCGATCGCCGCGAACCAGTCGGGGATCATGGTGAGCGAGTAGGAGCAGGTGACCACGTCGGCCGCGCCCGAGGGCGGCTGCCACGCGGTCGCGTCGGCTTCGATCGGCTCGACGTTCGTCCAGCCGTGCCGGTCGATTCGCTTTCGGGCGACTTCGAGCAAGGAGGGCGAGAGGTCAACGACGTAGATCTTGTCGAGCTTGTCGATTTGGGGGCCGAAGTTTTCGAGGTTCGCGCCGGTACCGCCGCCCAGGTCGACCCACACGCCGCCCTCGGGCACGTCGATCGCCGCCCAGAGATCCTCGCGACCTTGGAGCAGTCGTCGGCGGAAGGCGTCGTAGCCCTCGGCCTGGCCGGCGTAGAAGCTTTCCAACCGCGCGGCGTGGTCCTTGCCGCGGATGGGCTTCAGGGCGATGTGATACAAGACTCGTAGTTCGGAGAGTAGGCCCATCGTCTCCTACGGACGTTTCGAGGCGGGGTCGGCGGTGAGGGGGGACGCGGCTTCAGAGGCTCAGGTCGGCGATGTAGAAGCTGCCGTACGTGTGGACGCGACACCTCCGGTGCAACTCGGCGGCCCACTCGGCGTGATAGGTGAGCAGCTCGCCCAGCTCGCGATCTTGGCCGTCGACCGTCACCCGAACGCGATCCACGTAGTCGGTCCTCAGCCCGCCGCTCCGCCAGATGACGCGGGCATGGGGCGTCGCCCGCTCGAGGATCGCCTGCCACTCGGCCTCCAGCGCGGCGAAGTACTTGTCGGAGAGCCAGTCCATGTGGTCGAGGAGCACGAACCGGGTGATGGGCACGTCGTGCTCGGCCAGGAAGCCCTCGACCGTACCCGTGTGCACGCTGATCCGATCGGCCAGCCCGTTCTTGAGCCGCTCGAAGTTGTCGGGCTTGAGATACTCGGGGCAGCACCGCCGGGTGTAGCTTCCGGTGGTGTAGACGCGCCAGAAGTAGTTGTCGGCCAGCGGGAGCTCGCCGAAGACCGCGTCCAGGCAGTCCTGGATGAACTTGATGATTCCGCCTTCGTACTGGTTTTCGATCTGGAACCGCTGCGCCCGGGGCACGCCGACCAGCGACAGCGTCGTATCGCGTTTCATCATGAACCGCATCGACCGGGTCCAGAGGCGATTGCGCAGATGCTCGTGGTAGAGCCTGCGCTGCTCGTCGAGCGTCTCGGCGGCCATGATGGCGTCGATCGTCGGCCGCAGCTTGAGGACGCGATCCGCGTATACGTTGATCATCCGGGCGAAGGCGCCCGAGGTGCCGCGGAAGTAGAACGTGCGTCTCTTGCTGTCGAAGAACTTGATCTTGCGATCCCAGTACTTCTGCGCCCACTCGGAGAGCGCGCCGCGGAGGTGAGCGTGATAGACGTCGCGTGCGCCCTCCAGCCGACCTTCGCCGAACATGCGGAAGAAGGTGTCGAAGTCGAGGTTCTGGATGCCGGCCAGCTTGAGCTCCAACAGGGCGTTCTGGCGCGGGTTCATGTCCACGGTGAAGACGTGCCTCGGCTCGGTCAAGGCGTAGTCCAGCGCGTTGCAGCCGGCCGAAGTGATCACGAGCACCGTGTCGTCGGGCCCGAGCTCCAGGGCTTCGCGATCCAAGCGAGGATCTTCCCAGCAGGTGTTGTAGACGAGGTTGTGGCGATGAACCAGGTTGAAAACCCGCCCGCTCACCCAATTGGCCACTGACATGCTGCGATCCTAATGGGTTCTGGCTGGCGCCCCGCGGCGAACGCCCCGAGTCGGCTCGATGCCGACGCAAACCATTCAGTATAGGGGGGCGGGCCGGGAACACAACCCGCGGTCCCCCCGAGCGGAGCAACCGAGAGGCCGATTTCGGATGGGCCATGGGCAGGGGGGCCGGAAAGGTTCGCCAATCGGCACGGCCCCCCATGCCAACCCCGAACCTCCCCCATCAGCGACGCCGCCCCCTCCTCATTGGCCGGCAAGCGGCCGGCGGGAGCCCCTTACGGAGCGCCTTCGGGACCCTCCGAGAGAAGGGATTACGGCTGGGGCATCGCGGGGTTCAGGAAGCGTCCGTCCCGGCTGATCAGTCGGCCGTCGACGTAGACCTCGCCGCCCTCGCGCAGGTCGCAGACCATGTCCCAGTGCAGGCCGGACTGGTTCGTGCCGCCGGTCTCCGGGTACGCAGCCCCCAGGGCCGCATGGAACGTGCCCCCGATCTTCTCATCGAACAGCGTGTTCCGGGTGTACTGCCGGACGGAGTAGTTGGTGCCCAGGGCGATCTCGCCGAGCGTGCGGGCGCCGCCGTCCTGATCGAGCATCGCCAGAAGGAACGCCTCGCCCCGGGCAGCGGTCGCGTCGACCACCCGGCCCTCCTTAAACTCGAGCCGGATGCCGTCCACCTCGCGGCCTCCATGCACGGCCGGAAAACTGTACGAGACCACGCCTTGGGTGGCGTCCTCCAGCGGCCCCGTGAAGACCTCGCCGTCGGGGAAGTTCGCCTTGCCGTCGCAGTTGATCCACGTTCGGCCCTCCACGCCCAGCGTCAAGTCGGTCCCCTGGGGCGTGGTGAAGCGGATTTCTTTGGCCTCATTCAGCTCGTCGACCAACCGCTGCTGCTCGGCGCTGATCTTGCGCCACGCCCCGGCCGGATCGTCCGAATCGAGCTTGCCGGCCGTGAACACGAACTGCTCGTAGGCGGCCAGCGACATCTGGGCGTCCTGGGCGGCCGCGTGGCAGGGGAACTGCGTCGTCACCCAACGCAGCTCCCCCTTGCCGGCTCGCTCGAGAAATCGGGCCATGTGCCGCTTGCGGGCTTGGGCAAGCAGGCCCTGCTTCTTCGGATCCGTGCCCGTGAGCGACTTCGTGTTGTCCTCGCCCTTCACCCGGATCGACACGTCGATTCGCTCCACCGCGTACAGGTCGAGCGGGTCTTGGAAGCGGAGCTGCCCGTCGGCGGCCGTCGCGAGTTTGATTTCCTCGCATTCGTCGGGCACCATCTGGACGTGGGGATGCCCCCCGGCGTCGAGCACGCCCCGGTACAGCGCGACCAGAAGCGGCCTTGCGACAGGCGGTCCGCTCAGGCGGACGAGGTCGTCGGGCCGGACCGCGGTCGAATAGTTGACCAGCACCTCGGCCAGCTTGTCGATTCGGGGATCCTGCATGGTGTGCTCCCGCGAAGAGGTGCCCGGAGACCTCGTCACCGGCCCCGACTGGCGGCGGGCGGCCGTGCTCCCTGCAACGGGTGGCCGTTGAGGTGGTGATACTCCAAAAGGCGTGGATACGCAATGGGTGGACCGGCCGGACCGAGGCCGAACCGGGCGGAGCGCCAGTTGGTATTGTCCGTGCGTCCGGAATCTGATAGCAAACCACCGCCGTTGGAGATGCCGCCGTCCAAGTCGAGGTAAAGATGCGGGCAGGCCCCCCGCAGGAGTTGATCGCGCTCGTCGAGCGGCTGAAGCTGGCCACACCCAGCCAAGTCTGCCGCCTGGGCCGCCGCGCGCGACGGCTTGCCCGAGGGCTCCCGTTGTTCGACTCGGTCTGGACCGATGCGCTGGTCCAAGCGCGGATCTTAACCCCCTTTCAGGCCGGGGAGATTGCGTCCGGCCGAGGGGACGAGATCGCGATTGGGCCCTATGTGCTGTGCCGGCGACTCCCATCGCCCGGCTACGCGGATTGCTATGTCGCCCGAGAGACCGATTCCTCGGAGCTGGCGCGATTAGCGGTGGTTCACCACCCGCCGGAGGGGGCCGCCGAGCTTTCGGCTCGGCTCGAAGCGTTGGCCGCCAAGTCGCGCTCGCTCAACTCGGAGGTCCTGGCGCCGATCACCCGAGTGGGGGTCGATGGCGATCGCGTCTGGGCCACGGGTCGCCACGTGGCAGGACGAACCGCCGCCGAGTGGACGGTCCGCGTTGGCCGCTTGCCGCCGCCTCTGGTGCTGGAGATCGCCCGACAGATGGTCGCCGGTCTGTTGGCCCTTGAGGAATCGGGGCTCTGCCACGCCGATATTGGTGCGCGGGGAGTGATCCTGACCGAACAAGGTAACGTGGCCCTTCCCTTCCCAGGGTTGAGGGGCACCATCTGCTCCGCGGGGGGCCCTACGCGGGCCAACCTGGAACCTGAGGCCCACGACTACGTGGTTCCCGAGCAGATTGGCAACGGATCGCCCCCGTCAACGGCCGGGGACGTGTACGCGTGTGGCTGTCTGTGGTGGCATCTGCTCTGCGGCCGAGCGCCGATCCCGGGTGCGAGCAGCGTGGCGAAGCTGCGTGCGGTGCAGACCGGGCGAGTCCGCGAGGTTTCCCGGCTGGCGTCCGACATGCCGGCCCCGTTGGCCGCGGCCGTTTCCGCGTGTGTTCAGCGGGCGCCCGGCTCGCGTCCCGAGTCAATGGCCCGGCTGGCCGACCTGCTCGGACCACCCACCCGAGCCGGCAGGCGCGCGTTGCGCCGCTACCTGAGCGGGCCGAGCTGGAATCCTGTGCGTTGGACCGCGCCGAACCCGCGTCCCCGGGCCTCGAAGCCGGCCCCCTCGTGGCTGCCCGCCACGGCCGGATGCCTGATAGCCGCCGTGGCGATCATCTGGTCCGTTTGGCACTCGGGTGCCCCAGGCCCTGCCACCTGTGCTCCCACGACCTTAGCCGATGCCTCTGAGACGCCAACGGCCGTCGCTGACGAGCCGATCGCCGCTCGAACCGCGTCCGGCGCGAACGCTGCGGCCCCGTCGTTGGATGCGGATCGGCCAGGCAGCGTGCCAGGCCCGAGTGACCGGGCTGCGCACTCGGGCGGGACGCATCCTCCCCTCAGCGAGAACCGCGTAGCCGATCTGGTTCTGCCAGCGGGCGGCCCGATGGCGATCGAGTCGCTCGAGCTGCGACCGGGCCAGTGCGTACGCGGCGAGCCGGGCTGCCGCCCGTCGGTGGCGACGCCGTACACAGGGTTGGTGATCCGGGCAGAAGGCGTTCGCTTCGAGAAGATCGACTTCGTTTGGGGGGATACGGCTTCGCCGCAGTCCTCGGCCGAGGGGGAGCCGGCGATCCTCCACGTGCTGGCGTCCCGGGCGGATTTCCGCGGTTGCTCGTTTCGGGCGGCCCAGGCGTCTGCGCGTCGCCCGGTGGCCATTCGCTGGACGCACCCCGTCGATCGGACCCGGGCCGAAATGACGTTATTCAGCGGCCAGCTCCAGTTGAGCGACTGTGCGCTTCGGCACGTTGGTGCCGGCATCGCGTGCGAAACGCTCGGGGCACCGGCCATCCAGATGGCGAACGTGCTCTACTCGGGCGCCGGTCCGCTGGTGCAACTCGACCACTGCCCCCAGTCGGACGAGCCCGTGCTCGTGGGGCTTTCCAACGTGACGTTGCGGGGCGCGGGGCCTCTGCTGGAATGTCGGTACCGGCGGATTCCCAACCAGCCGGCCCCCATCTCGATCCAGGCCGACGGCTGTGCGCTGGTCACACGGCCGGAGGCCGCCCTGCTGAGCTTCATCGGGCCCGTGCGGCCCGAGCGGATCCTGAGCAAGATCCGGTGGATGGGCCAGGGCTCGCTCGTGCTGCCGGATGCCGTGGTCGCCGCGTGGCGGAAGCCGGAAGGCGACGTTCAGGTCCTGGACGACGAGCTGGTTTCGATTGCGGGCCTGGTACGAAGCAAGGTCGAATTCGCCGGCCCGCTGGAGATGGGGCCGGAGGCCAACCGGATCGTCCGCTGCCAAGTCCCCCAGCGCTCGGCGAGCCTGCCCGGCATCGACCCCCAGGCGATCGCATGGCCACGGCGGTAGGAGACCGGGTGGTTGGGGGGGCGGTTCCCGAACTCGGCGCAGGTATGCCTCCCGGAATGCCCCGGCTCCCCGCCGGGCCGGTTGAGGCGCGGCCGGGAACAGGGCATGTCCGGAATGGAATCTTGTCGTCGAGGCTGGTCGCTCACCAACCGCGTCGGGGCCCCCCGCCCCTTCGTGGTCGCTGGGTCTTCTTGGGCCGAGCTTCATCGACGGTGATCGAACGGCCGCCGATCTCGGCGAGGTTCAATTCCTTGATGGCGGTGGCGGCTTCGGCGCCGTTTGGCATGTCGACGAATGCGAAACCGCGGGGGCGGCCTGTCTCGCGGTCCGTGACGATGTTCACGGCCGACACTTCGCCGTGGCGGCTGAAGGCCTCCCGGAGGTCTTCCTCCGTGGCCGAATACGGCAGATTGCCCACGTAAATGCTTGTCATGAGGCTTCGATCATCCCTTCACTCACGCGGGCCTGACGTTTTCGGCGCGCGGTCCCTTGG